>DATAFP010000074.1:0-4006 GCA_036257415.1 Gemmatimonadales bacterium | reverse complement strand
CTCGTACCTTCGCCGCGCTTCGGCGGCCATGGCCCTGAGTCCCGAGTCGGTGGCTGCCGGCTGGGTCGCGGCCACCACCGGTCGCTCCGGACCCGGCGCGCTGGGGCCGCCGAAGAGCTGGACCAGGCCACCCTCGAGCGTCTCCGTCATCACCACCCGGTTCTCGTAGGCGACGATCACCCGCTTGAGCTCGGGAATCCTCCCGCCCTGGGCCCGCAGGTAGAGCGGCTGCACGTACAGGAGCGACTCCTCGATCGGGATCACCAGCAGGTCGCCCCGGATCACCCGCGAGCCCGCTCGGTCCCACAGCGATACCTGGCGGGCGATCTCGGTGTTCTGGTTGATCCGGTTCTGGATCTGCTGCGGCCCGAATACCAGCCGCTGCCGGGGCAGCCGATACACTCGGAGCTTGCCGTACACCTCGCCGTCGTTCCGCGCCACCATCCAGGCGGCGAGGTTGTCCTTCCCCCGCGGCGTGAACGGCACCATGTAGACGAACTCGGCCTTCGACTCCTCCGGCAGGCGCATCACGATGTGGCGCATGAACGGCGTGGCTCCCTTCTCGCGGGCGACCGTCGGGATCTCCCACTGGTCCTCGCGGTGGTAGAAGTCCTCCGACTCCACCATGTGATACGTGCCGTACAGCGTCGTCTGCACCCGATAGAGGTCCTCCGGATACCGGATGTGGGCCCGCAGGCCGGCCGGCATCCGGTCCAGCGGGACAAAGATCCCCGGGAAAATGCGGGACCAGGTACGGAGCAGTGGGTCTGCCGGGTCGCTCACGTACGCGGTCACCGATCCATGGTAGGCGTCGATCACGACCTTGACGCTGTTCCGCATGTACGTGGTGCCGTCCCTGAGCCGCTGCGCGTACGGGTAACGGCTCGTGGCGGTGTACGCGTCGAGGATCCACTGGAGCGTGCCGTCCTCTGCCAGCACCATGTACGGATCTCTGTCGAAGCGCAGGAACGGGAGCGCTGTTCTCGCCCGCTCGGTGATGTGCCGGTGATAGAGTGCCTTGCTCTCGCTGGTGATGTCGCCGGAGAAGAGCAGCTTGGTCGAGCCGAAGCGGACCGCCAGCATGAGGCGGCGGAACAGATTCGCCACCGGTACCCCGCCGGTGCCCGTGTACTCGGCGTAGACGTTCGCGTCGCCCGCCGGATGGTCGAACTCGCGCTGGCGGGTCTTGACGAAGACGTGCTCGTTGGCCAGCTCGCCGTAGTAGATCTGGGGCCGGGTCACCTTGAGCGACACCGTGGAGACCGGCGGCAGATCCTTGATGAACAGCACCGGCAGGCCTTCGGGGGTCACCTGGTTGACCGGCGCGAGGGTGAGCCCCATGCCGTGGGTGAACGTCAGGTGCTCGTTGATGAACGTGCGCGTCGGCAGCGACGCCGCGTTCAGCTCCCGCGGCGAGAGGAGCACCTGGCGGTACTTCCGGTCGATCCAGTAGCGGTCGTCGTCCACCGAGACGAAGTCGTAGTAGGTGCGGATCTCCTGGAGCTGACCGTAGGTCTGCAGCAGCGGCTCCCGGTCCCACAGCCGCACGTTCTCGATGGTCGGTGCGTTGGCGCGGATGTTGGCCAGGGTGAGGCCGGCCTCCCCGCGGAGATCACGAAGCTCCACGCTGTCCAGTCCCCAGGCCCGGCGGGTGGCCGCGATGTGGTGGCGGAGATAGGGCGTCTCGCGGGTCAGCTCGGTGGGGGCGACGACGAACTTCTGGATCACAGCGGGCACGAGCGTCCGTCCGACGATCGCCACGGCGAGGTAGCTGCCGACGGCCCAGAGCGCGGCCTGCGCCAGCCGGCCGCGCGCCATCCCGATCAGCACCAGGGCGGCGGCGAGCGCCGCCACCACGGCCGAGATCCTGAGCGCGGGAAGCCGGGCGCTCACGTCGGTGAAGCTGGCGCCGATGAGCGGCCCCGTGGTCGAGTAGAGGAGATCGGGAATGTCCACGAACCAGAGCCTAAGGGCGATCAGCAGGAAGAGCGCCGCGAGCAGGACGGCGATGTGGAGACCGGCCGACGGCTCGATGCGGAGACGACGGGGGCCGGGCACGATGTCGCCGCGCACCCAATACACCGCCACGACCGCGATGAATGAGAGAAACGCGAGGGTAAAGAGCAGCCCTATCGCGGCCGAGAGAGCCGGGAGGGTGAAGACGTAGAAGCCGATGTCGCGCGAGAAGACGGGGTCGGTGCTGCCGAACGGTGTCCCGTTGAGGGCGCGGAGCACCGTGTCCCACGCGGGCACCGCGGCGAAGCCGGCCAGCACGCCGAGGAAGATCGAGACCGGGAGGCTCAGCCGGCGGAGCCCCGCGGTGATGTTGAGCCGGGGCGCCGAAGGCGCGAGCTGGAGCAGGACCGGGTCGGGAACCAGGCCCCGTTGTGCGATTCTGAGATTCAGCAAGAGCAGGCCGCCGAAGAGCCCGCCGGCGATCAGGAAGAGCAAGACGCGGCTGATGAGCGTGCGGGTGAAGACGATCTGGTAGCCAATCTCCTGGAACCACCACCAGTCGGTGAGGAGCGTGGCGGCGGCGGGGAACAGCACCAGCGCCAGGAAGGCGAGGGCAAACAGGACCAGCGGGGCGCGGCGACGGACCAAGGGCATTCCTCAGCATCGCGGACCTAGCCGAGAAGTCAAGGGAGCGGATCATCTGCGGTTGACGCCGGGGGGGCGACGCCTGCTATGTTCGCTCCGAGGGAAGTCTGTATGAGCCGTGCCCCACTCCCATCCGCGTTTGCGCTTGCGCTGACCCTGCTGTCCTTCCTTGCCTGCGGCGGCGCCACCTCTCGGGAAACGCCGGAGCCGGCCCCGGCCCGACGCATCGACTCGACGCCCCAGGTGTTGATCGCGACCTGCCGGTACATGAACGCGCCGGCCGGCTCGATGGACGTGATCACCGGCGTGTCGTTTGCCTTGCGCGTGGTGACTTTCCGCGTGCACGACGACACCGAGATCGTGGTCAGGGGCGAGAGGGCCGACCTCACCGATCTCGTATCCGGCAGCGTCGTCCGCATCGAGTACCGGCGAACGCCGCAGGGCAACGTGGCCGACCGCATCGTAGAGCTCATGGACTCGACCGAGATGAGATGAGCATGCGCCGCCTCGCCGGGACAGCCGGAGCGATAACTCTCCTCACGGGGCTTCTCGGGACGGCGGGCTGTTACGGGTCGCGCGGGGCAGGCGACCCGTTCGATGGGCTCACGAAGGCCGAGCGCGATCGGTTCGAGAAGGGCCGCGACATCTTCAACCGGGAGTTCACTCCCAGAACGGGACTGGGCCCTCTCTTCAACGGCACGGGCTGCGCGAGCTGCCACAATCAGCCGGTCTCGGGTGGCAACGGCTCGTTCACCCAGCGGAACGCCAGCGTGCTGCGGCCGGACGGCTTTTGCGATCCCTTGGTGGAGCGTGGCGGGCCGGTGTTCCAGCTCTTCGTGACGTCGGCGCTCGAGGCCGCGTTGGGGATCGATGCCGAGCCGGTCCCGGCGGAGGCCGCCCGAGGCCTGCGGACGACGCCGGACATCTTCGGGTTCGGGCTGCTCGACGCCGTGCCGGAATCGGCGATCCTCGCGCTGGCCGATCCGAAGGACGGCAACGGTGACGGTATCTCGGGACGGGTGAACCGGTTCTTCGACGGCCGGGTCGGCCGGTTCGGCCGTAAGGCGCTCACCCCCACGCTGGCCGAGTTTGCCGAGGGCGCGTTTCACTTCGAGCAGGGGGTGACGGTGCCGAACTTCCTCAGCGAAGGAACGGTCGGTGGCCAGGCGATACCGCCGGAGGTGGACCCGTTACCCGAGCCGGAAGTGAGCGGGGAAATGGTGGCGCACACCGACGCCTACGTTCGGACCCTGGCACCGGCCGCGCCCAAGTCACTGGACGGTACGGCGAAGCGGGGGCAGCAGCGATTCTCCAGCATCGGTTGCGCCGGGTGCCACGTTCCCTCGCTCAGGACCGGAGATCACCTCATCGCCGCACTCGCCAATCGCGAGTTCGCTGCCTACAC
>DATAFP010000053.1:0-4072 GCA_036257415.1 Gemmatimonadales bacterium | reverse complement strand
ATGCCTCGCGGGTCGGGTCCCGTACGACGGCGAAGACAGCTTCTCGATCGGCTATAAGCACATCACCGAGCCGATTCCGACGCCGCCACTGACGACCGCCGACGAGCGCCGGCTCTTCGAAGTGATCAAGCGGATGCTCATGAAGGATCCGGCGGACCGGTTCCAGGCCTGCGAGGAGCTGATTGCGTCGCTGCAGGGACAGCCGGTCGCGGCGGTCGGGAGCATCCGTGCGGCGGCACCAGGCATATCGCCACCGGCGATAACCAGCCAACCGACCACGCCGATCACGTCTGCAGCGGTGGACCGACGGTACTCGATAGATCGACGGGATCCGGGTCGCCGAGTGGCGGACCGGTCCGTCGCCATGCGTCGGAAGCCTGCCATGCCCGCATGGCCGTGGGCGGTGATCGCGTTGGTGGGCGGCGGGGCGGGGGCGTTCTACTACTACCAGGCTCGTGGATTCGCGCCGCGTGACGCCGTCGCGGAGTCGGATTCCACCGGGACCGCGCCGCTCGATACGACCCGGGGCAACGCGACGGGCCCTGGATTCACGCCTCGCCCCGGCGACACGGTCGGGGCGATTCCGCGCCCCGCGGATTCGGCGCCGCGCCCAACGGTTCGACCGTCCGGCACCGCTCTTCCGCTGCCTGCTCCACCTGCTCCCGCCGCCGACCCCAACACCGCGCCCCTCGACAGCGGGGCCATCCGCCTCGTCAACCTCCCGCGGGGGTCCAGCGTGCTGATCGACGAGCGTCCGGTCACCGAACCGGTCACCCGGCTTGTGCCCGGGCCGCACGTCGTCGCGATCTCGGCGCCCCGGTTCCAGTTCTACGCCGAGACGGTGCGGGTGAAGCCGGGCCAGGAGCTCGAGCTCAGACCGGTACTGACACCGCTTGGCGCTGCCGCGCGCCCGCGTCAACTGGCCCAGCGGGCACCGAGCTGCGCGCCGGGCCCGGGCTACAACGTCGACGGGTCCTGCTTCGATGAGCGGCCCCGTCCGGTGGCGCAGCCGTTCGTGCCGCTCCCGGCCGATGCTGAGGCCGAGGCGCGCCCGTCGGTGTTGTGGGTTCGGGTGTCGCCCGAGGGGAAGACGCTCGAGATCCGGCCATTCCGCCCCTCGAACGACGCCGCGTTCGAGCGCGATGCGCACGCCTTCGCGATGGAGATGGCCTGGCAGCCGGCTATCAAGGGCGGCGCGCCGGTCGAGGCGTGGACCCAGATGATCTTCCGCCCCGCCCCTTGATCGATCCTTCAGCGTTCATCGCCCCGACCGCGGTCGTCCTCGGCGACGTCACGATCGGCGCTGACGCAAGCGTCTGGTACCAGGCTGTACTCCGCGGCGATATCGCCCCCATCCGGATTGGATCCGAGACCAACATTCAGGACGGCAGTGTGGTGCACGTGGACACCGGGGTGCCGTGCACGGTGGGGCGGCGCGTAGGCGTGGGCCACCGCGTCATCCTGCACGGGTGCACCATCGAGGACGAATGCCTGATCGGAATGGGCAGCGTGCTGCTCAATCATGTGCGGATTGGAACCGGCAGCGTGATCGCGGCTGGCGCCGTGATCCCGGAAGGCGTTACGATTCCGCCGAAATCGCTGGTGATGGGCGTGCCGGGACGAGTCGTTCGTCCGGTGGATGAGGCGCTCGAGCAGCGGATCGCAGAAACGTGGAGGCATTACGTGGAGGTAGCCCGGGCACACCGGGCTGGGCGGTATCCCCGCTTCGAGCCGTGCGAGGCGGGCCCGGTTCCGCAGCAGTGACGCGACGGTGTGCGCGGGGTCGGCCCCGCGCGAAGTTGCGCCATTTATCCACAGGAGAAATGTCGATTATTTTTGTGATGTGAAGAATGAGAATCCGCGCCGTGACGCGGATTTTACAAGGGATTGTGCGGCTCTGTGGGTTGACCTACGTTGGCGGTCCGTTCGGCGCCGCCACCCCCTCGGTGAGCGCCGAGGCAGCAGGAAGTGAAGGCCATAGAGGGATGGGCCAAGACCAGAACCGCCGCGGGGGCGCGTCCCGACCCGCTTTCTCGCTCGAATCCACCACACGCCGGGGATGTCCATGAAATCGTCCAGCGGTCGGGACGCGGTCGCGCTGTCGTCCAATGCCGTCACGGTGCTCGAGAAGCGGTACCTCATCAAGGACGATGCGGGCACACCGGTCGAGGCGCCGGCGGACCTCTTCTGGCGGGTGGCACGGACGATCGCGGAGCCCGACCGCCGTTACGGCGCCTCCCCCGGCGCGGTGGAGGCGCTGGCGGAGGCCTTCTTCGACATGATGGCCAACCGCCTCTTCATGCCGAACTCGCCCACGCTCATGAACGCTGGGCGGCCCCTGGGCCAGCTCTCGGCCTGCTTTGTCCTGCCGGTCGAGGACGCCATCTCCGATGGCAAGAGTGGCATCTACGATACGCTTCGGGCGATGGCCCTGGTCCACCAGTCGGGCGGCGGCACCGGGTTCAGCTTCTCCCGGCTCCGGCCCAAGAACGACATCGTACGCTCCACGATGGGCGTGGCCTCCGGCCCGGTGTCGTTCATGTCGCTGTACGACGCCTCCACCGACGTCGTCAAGCAGGGCGGCACCCGACGGGGCGCCAACATGGGGATTCTCCGGGTGGACCACCCCGACATCCTGGAGTTCATCGCCTGCAAGGACGACACGACCAAGATCACCAACTTCAACATCTCGGTCGCCGTCACGGACGCGTTCATGCAGGCGGTGGAGGCCGATGGCGAGTACGATCTGATCCACCCCAAGACGCACCAGGTCGCGGGGCGGCTCCGGGCGCGAGATGTGTGGGACAAGATCATCCAGGGGGCATGGAAGACCGGCGAGCCCGGCGTGTTCTTCATCGATCGGGCGAATCAGTACAACCCGGTCCCTCACCTGGGCGCGTACGAGGCCACCAATCCCTGCGGCGAGCAGCCCCTGTTGCCGTATGACGTCTGCAACCTGGGGTCCATCAACCTGGGTGCTTTCGTCCGTGGCGGGCAGCTCGACTGGGACGGGCTCCGGCGGGTGATCCACCTCTCGACCCATTTCCTCGAGAACGTGATCGACGCCAACCAGTATCCGTTGCCGGAGATCACCGAACTGGCCCAGCGCATCCGTCGCATCGGGCTCGGCGTGATGGGACTGGCGGACGTGTTCGTACGCCTCGGCGTGCCCTACGACTCCGAGGATGGCGTCGCGCTCGGGCGTCGGATCCAGCAGTTCCTGGACGAGGAAGCCAAGAACGAGAGCGAGCGCCTCGCGACACTGCGCGGCGTATTCCCCGAATGGGAACGCAGCATCTGGGGGCCCGACGCAACTGCGGCACGGCTGCGGAACGGCGAGCGGGTGCGGCCGATGCGGCGGCTCCGGAACTGCAACGTCACGACCGTGGCCCCGACCGGCACGATCTCCATCATCGCCGGCTGCAGCTCCGGCATCGAGCCGCTCTTCGCGGTAGCGTTCATGCGGAACCAGGCCGGTGTGCTCATGCCCGACGTGAACGAGGATTTCGTCGCGATCGCGCGGCAGGAGGGGTGGTACTCGGACGATCTGATGCGCCGCATCGCGGAGAGCGGTCGGATCGACTTCGCCGAGGTGCCCGAGCGGTGGCAACGGGTCTTCGTCACCGCGAATCACATCAAGCCCGAGTGGCACATCCGGATGCAGGCGGCGTTCCAGGAGTACAATGACTCCGCGATCTCCAAAACCTGCAACTTCGCCAACGACGCCTCGGTCGAGTACGTCGAGGAGATCTACCGGCTCGCGTACAAGCTCGGGTGCAAGGGTGTAACGGTCTACCGCGACGGGAGCCGGGACGCGCAAGTGCTTTCCACCGGCAGCACGGCCCAGAAGGTCAAAGAAAGTGTTCAAGTAGGCGGTAAAGGCGGTAAAGGCGGTAAGGGCGGTGAGGGCGGTAAAGGCGGTACCATCGCCGAGACCGCCGATCTGCACGGCGAGCTCGCGGAGCTCCGGCTGGAAAACGAGCGGCTGCGTAAGAGCATGCTCGAGCTCGAGGCCGAAAACCTGCAGCGGCGGCAGAAGCGGTCGAGGCCCGAGCTGCTCAGGGGTACCACG
>DATAFP010000030.1:0-8916 GCA_036257415.1 Gemmatimonadales bacterium | reverse complement strand
GCTCCTGGCGGAGATACTCGTCGAGCTGGTCGAGCGCTTCCTGGCACTGCGGCTTGGTCATCCGCGCGCCCTCGCCGGTTTCAAATAACCCATCTCGACGGCATGGTCATACAGCGCGCGCTGCAGCTGCCGCCGGGCACGAAACAAACGCGACTTCACGGTGCCCACGGGCACCTTCATCATCTCGGCGATCTCGGCATAGCTCAGGTTTTCGATGTCGCTCAGCACCAGGACTTCGCGAAACTCGTCGGGCAGCCGGTCGATTGCTTCCAGCACCTTCTCGTCCACGATCTGTGAGAAGAAGGTCCCCTCCGGGTCTTCATCCGATGCGGCCCGGAGCGACAGCCCCGACTCCGCACTGTCGAGATCCATTGGGATGGGTTCGCGCTGCCGTCTCCGGTAATCGTTGATGAACGTGTTGCGCAGAATGGTGAACAGCCAACTCCGGATGTTGGTTCCGGGCTGGAACCGCTCCCACGACCGGAACGCCTTGAGCACCGTGTCCTGGACCAGGTCCTCCGCGCGGCTGGGCTCGGTGGTGAGCCGCAACGCGAGCCGGTACAGCGCATCGAGTTGGGGGAGCACGTCCGCCTCGAAGGCGGCGCGACGCGCATCGGCATCGGACATTCCGTAATGTACATCCGGACATTATGTTCCGCGCCGTCCCGCCGTCCGACGCGACATCGCCCTGCTCCGAGCCGTTCGTGCCCGACGTTCCGACCATCCCTGCAGTCCTGCCGCTCAGTCTGTTCGAGGCGGTCCGCAATCTCGACACCCCGGTCGAGGACGGGCACGAAACGCTTGCCGACGAGATCGTCGCTCGCCGGCTGGGTCTCAGCAACACCGTGGCTGCCCAGATCGCGCGGTACCGCTACACCGCCGATCGAAAGGGCGGGGTCGGTGACGACGAGCTCGTGTCGGTCCTGCGACTGGTCGGACGCCGGCCCGACGCGGCACTGGTGTTCGCCGATGCGGGGCGGCGCGCCGCGCGATATGCGGTGCAGGCCGACGGTCGGTCCACCCGCGCGCTGGCCAGAGCCTCGCCGAGGTTTCTGGGCCGCCGGCTCTCCAGCCGCGCGGTTCGCCGGCTGGCCGCTGCGTACTTCCGTGGGGAGGTGGTGCCGGATGGGACCCACACGACCGTTCGGATGTCGCGACCACTCTCCATGAGCGCCATGCCGGACGGCGCGGCGTGCGGATTCTACGGCGCGGCATATGGGGAGCTGTTCCGATCGCTGGCGGATTTCGAGGGAACGCTGGTGCACGAGAAATGTGAGGGCCGCGGCGACCCCGAGTGCCGCTGGCGCACCGAGCGCGCGGCGGGATACGAATGAGCCCCTTCGCCGGGCTGGATCGGGGCGAGCTCGCGGCCGGACTCGAGGAGGCGGGGGCCGACGCCTGGCTGCTGTTCGATTTCCGTGCGCTCAATCCGGTCGCCCAGCGCGTGCTGCGGCTGGGCGGCCTCGGATCGCGTCGTCTGTTCGTGTTCTTTCCCCGCGACGGCGAGCCGACCGCCGTCGCCCATCGGATCGAGCTGCAACCGCTCGAGGGATTTCCCGGGCGGGTGGTGCCGTACGCCAGGTGGCAGGAGCTGCACGCAGCGCTGGAGCCGCTGGTGCGGGGCCGAACGCTCGCGATGGAGATCTCCCCCGACGACGCGGTTCCCTACCTCGACCGGGTGCCGTTCGGTGTGGTCCAATTGCTGTTGCGTCTCGGGGCGAAAGTCGTCCCGTCGGGGCCGTTGGTGTCGCGGTTCGCCGCGCGCTGGAACGATCGAGAGATCCGGGAACACACCCAGGCGGCCGAGGCCATCGCGGTCATCGCGCGGCGGGAGCTGTCGCGCGCGGTGCGGGAGGTGGGCACCAGCGAGCGCGCGGTGCAGGATCGGATCATCCTCGCGCTGACGGAGGCGGAACTGGTGTTCGACCATCCGCCGGTGGTGGCTTTCGGGCCCGGCAGCGCGATCCCACACTACGAGAGCGGCGACGTCCGGTTGGCTGCCGGACAGGTGGTGCTGATCGACCTTTGGGGCGGTCGGCGCGAGAGCGTGTCGGCCGACCAGACCTGGATGGGGTTCGCGGGGGCCGACCCCTCGGACAAGGTGCGGCAGGTGTGGCACACCGTGCGGGCCGCGCGGGACGCCGCCATCACTGCCATCCGTTCCGCGGCGCGCGAAGGACGATCGATCACCGGTGCCGACGCCGACACGGCCGCGCGCCGCGTGGTGGATCAGGCCGGTTTCGGCGAATGGTTCGTGCATCGCACCGGCCACTCGATCGACCGCGACCTGCATGGCTCCGGCCCGCACCTGGACGACTACGAGACCCACGACGACCGCCGGCTCGGGCCCGGCATCGGGTTCTCGGTCGAGCCGGGGATATACCTGCCCGGCGAGTTCGGCGTGCGGAGCGAAGTAAACATGTATTGGGGCCCGGACGGGCCGGTGGTGACGCCAAGCAAGCCGCAAACGGAACTGGTAACGAGTGCGAGTACGAGTGCGAGTACGAGTACGGGTACGAGTATGAGGGGCGAGTGATGGGGCCGCGGATGTTCGTGTAACCGTACTCGTACTCGTACTGTTCAGTCGTACCTCTCGCCCGGTGCAGTACTCGTACTCCCAACCAGCTCATCCCTGAACTGCCGCTGATAGAGCCGAGCATACAATCCACCCTGCGCCAGCAGGGACGTATGGGTTCCCTCTTCCACGATGCGTCCGTGGTCCATCACGATCAGGCGGTCGGCCCTCCGGACGGTAGACAGACGGTGCGCGATGATCAGCGTGGTCCGTCCGGCCAGCAGCTTCTCCATCGCATCCTCGATCAATCGCTCGCTTTCGGTGTCGAGGTTGCTCGTGGCCTCGTCCAGCACCAGCACCGCCGGATTCTTGAGTAGCGCGCGCGCGATCGCGATCCGCTGGCGCTGCCCGCCGGAAAGCTTTACGCCCCGCTCGCCCACCAGCGTCTCGTAGCCCTGCGGCAGCCGCACCACGAACTCGTGGGCATGCGCGGCCTTGGCGGCCGCCTCGATCTCCGGCATCGTGGCGCCCGGACGACCGTAGGCGATGTTCTCCCCCACGGTTCCACTGAACAGCGCCGGCTCCTGGGGCACCAGGCCGACGGCACCGCGCAGGTCGGCCAGCCGAAGATCCCTGACGTCGACCCCGTCCAACCGGATGCGTCCTTCGGTCACGTCCCAGAACCGCGGAAGCAGTGAAACCAGTGTCGTCTTACCCGCGCCCGACGGCCCCACGAGCGCGACGACTTCGCCGGGCGCCACCTTGAGATCCACGCCGTGGAGCGTGTGCGGCGCGTCGGGATCGTCGCGATACCGGAACGACACCCGCTCGAACGCCACCTCGCCCCGGACCGGCTGCGGCAGTGGCTTCGGCGCCGGAGGGTCCGCCACGCTGGATTTGGTCTCCAGCAGCTCGAAGACCCGCTCCGCGGCGCCCACGGCCTCCTGGTAGGCGCTGAAGAACGACGCGAGGGCACCGATCGCCGCGGCGATGGTAATGGTGTAGAGCAGGAATGAAACCAGCGCGCCGGCGGTGAGCCTGCCTTCCAACACCAGCACGCCGCCCTGCCACAACACGAAGATGATTCCGCCAAAGGTGGTGAACGTCAGCACGCCGAAGAACACGCCGCGCACCCGCGCCCGCACCAGCGCGGCTCGCACGCTCTCGCGGATCCGATCGCCGTAGCGCCGCCGCTCCATCGGTTCCTGGGTGAAGCTCTGCACGGTGCGGATCTGACTGATCGCCTCCTCCGCGACGGCGGTCGCCTCGGCCACCTTGTCCTGGACGCCGGTGGTCATCCGGCGAAGACGACGTCCGAAGAAGAACGCGGACCCCACGACCAGCGGGACGACGCCGAGCGCGGTGAGGGTGAGTCGCGGCTGCATCAGCGTGAGCAGGACGATCCCACCGAACAGCGCGAGCAGCTGCCGGGAGAACTCGGCGATCTGGTGGCTCAGGACGCCCTGCAGCAGGCCGACATCGGTGGTGAGCCGGCTGGTCAGCTCACCGGTCCGCCGGTCGGCGAAGAATCCGGGCGGCAGCTCCAGCAGCTTCTCGAACAGCTCCTGCCGAAGCCCCGCCACCGCCCGCTCGCCGGTGGCGCTCAGGTAGTAGGTCTGGATGTAGTTGAGCACCGCCTGGATGCTGAACAACAGGAGCAGGAGGAGCGCGATTCGGTTCAGCAGCGCCCGGTCATGACCGAGAAATGCGGCGTCGAGCAGTTCGCGCACGATGAGCGGGAAGGCGAGGCCGATCGCGGCACTCGCGATCAGCGCGAGCAGCGCGATGAGGAGCCCCGCGCGGTACGGCCGCACCCGAGGCCAGAGGCGGTTGAGCCGCCCGGGCGAGCGGAGCCGCCAGCGAGGCCTGTCGTCGGGTTCCGGCGTCATTCGGTGCTCATCGTAGGCCGTCACGCCCCGAGGGCGTGTCGGTCTGGTCGAGCGGCTGAATCAGTGGGTACCGTGATGATCGCCGGGCAACTCCGATGCGGAGACCGGATTGCTGAGGATCATCACCGTACCCGGGCGGACTTCCGCACCCGGGAGGTTGCGGTCCACCGCCATCGCGAGGAAGAGCAGCGCGAGGTAGAGCAGCGAGTAGCGATACAGCTTCCAGGCGGTCCGCGTCACCCCGCTTTCACGCAGCAGCTGCACGCAATATCCCACCATCGGGGCGCCCAGCAGGGCGGCCGCCCCGGCATAGAACCAGCCGAACGCCCCGAACAGGACCGGCATCAAGGTCAGCGGCAGCAGCATCAGCGTATAGATCAGCATCTCCACCTTGGTCCGCCGCTCACCGCGCACGACCGGCAGCATCGGCACGCCCGCGCGGGCGTACTCGTTGCGTTTGATCAGCGCGAGCGCCCAGAAATGCGGCGGGGTCCAGTAGAAGACGATGGCAAATAGATACACGGCGGCCAGGTCCAGCGTGCCGGTGGCGGCGGCCCAACCTACGAGGGGCGGGAAGGCGCCGGCGGCGCCGCCGATCACGATGTTCTGCGGGCTCGCGCGCTTGAGCCAGATGGTGTAGATGAAGACGTAGACCAGGAGCCCGCTGAGCGCGAGCCATGCGCTGAGTGGGTTCACCAGCTGCCAGAACAGCCCGAACGAGATCCCGCCGAGCCCGAGCCCGAACGCCAGTGCCACAGGCGGCGCCAACCGGCCCGCCGGGATCGGGCGGAGCCGGGTCCGCGCCATCTTGTCGTCGATGTCCCGATCGAACCACATGTTGATGGCGTTCGCGCCCCCAGCCATGAGATAGCCGGCGGCCAGCACCACCAGCACCAGCGCGAGCGAGGGCGCTCCGCGGCCCGTCGCGTACATCGGAGCGACGGTCGTCAACAGGAGCAGCGAGATGATGCGCGGCTTGGTGAGCGCTACGAGGTCGGCCACCAGCGTGGGACGGCGAACTGCCACGGCCCGGCCGGCAGGCTGAATGTGAGGCTCCAAGTTGCAATCCTCCCGGGGAATCCCGCGGAAACGCCGGAAGAAACGGGCGCGGATGTGCCCTTGTCAAGCCGAACCGGCAGCGCTCATTATCCCCGCTTCATGTCCATGAGCAAGCGCGACGCCTGGGGCGAGCGCCTGACCAGGAGCCTCGGGTTCTGGGGCACGGTGGGCGTCGCCATCGGCACGTCCATCGGCAGCGGCATCTACCGGGTGCCGGCGAACGTCGCCGCCATGCTCGGCGAGCCCGGGCTCATGCTGTTGGGCTGGATCGTTGGTGGCGTGGTGGCGCTGTGCGGGGCGCTCAGCTTCGCGGAGCTCGCGGGCGCGCTGCCACGCTCCGGTGGGCTCGCGGCGTGGCTGCTCACGGCCTACGGCCCGATGCCCTCGTTCCTGTTCGCATGGTCCGAGCTCGTGGTGCTTCGCGGCGCGGCACTGGGCGCGATCGCGACGATCTTCGCCGAGTACCTGGGTTACTTCGCCGGCTATGGACCGGAGCGGGTTCAGCTCGTCGCCGCCGGCACGATCCTCTTCGTGGGCGGGCTCAACTACGTCGGGATGCGAACCGCGTCCGCCGTGTTGACCCCACTGTCCACCGCCAAGTATATCGCGATCCTGCTACTCGGTATCCTCGCCTTCACCGTGCCGGGAACCGCCGCGACGGCCGCACCGCCGGCGGCCACCGCCGTGTCGGTCTCTCTGTTCGGGACCGCCCTCATCCCTATACTCTGGACCTACGATGGATGGGGCGACGCGACGTTCGTGTCCGGCGAGGTCAAGAACCCCGGCCGGACCCTCCCGCGCGCGATCGTCACCGCCGCCGCCGCGCTCACCACCATTTACCTCCTCGTCAACACCGCCTACCTGCATTTGCTGACGCCAGTGGAGATGGCCAACTCTCGGCTGATCGCGGCTACCGCGGCGGATCGAATTCCGCTGCTCGGTGGTCGAGGCGGCGCGATCGTGTCGGCGATGGTCATGCTGTCCACGTTCAGCGGGCTCCACGCCTCGATGATGACCGGAACTCGCGTCTTCTACGGCGTCGCCGACCAGGGATTGTTCTTCCGACCGGTCGCCCGCGTGTCGCCGCGGTTCGGCACGCCGTCCATCGCGATCGGGTGGGCCACCGCGCTCGGCGTGGGGTTCGTGCTCGCGAGCGACTTTCGCGAGCTGGCCGATCGGTTCATACTCGGCACCTGGCCGTTCTATGCGCTCGCGGTGATCGCGATTTTCGTGTTGCGTCGCAACCGGCCGGATCTCCAGCGGCCGTACCGGGTCTGGGGATATCCGGTCGTGCCGATCGTCTTTCTCGCGGCATCCGGCTGGCTTATGGTCAACGCTCTGGTCGCTGATCCGGTGAATACCGGGATTACGTTCGGCGTCATCCTCGCGGGAATCCCCATCTACCTGGTCTGGCGCCGCCGCGCGTCACGGCTTGACCCTCGCGAATCATCCGCTCCGTTCCATCCGTAGGGCTCGGTTCCTCAAACCCGAGCCCACGATCATGACTGCGCCTTCCGCATTACTGCTGGCGCTTGCCCTGCCGTTCGCTCTGCTCCCGACACAAGACTGCGTTGCTCAGGTGGCGGCGCCTGACGAGAGCATATCCGGCGGGCCTTGGACGCGCTCGGCGGCGAAGAGCGCATGGGGGCGATCAAGACGATCGAGATTCAGGGAACGGGAGCGGAGTACCGAGGGGCCGAGGTCCAGGGCTGGAGTCCGGGGAAGCCGACCCGCACCGACCATCGGGAGACGCTGGTGGCCGACTTCCCCCACGCCCGGGTACCTGTTGCTCGAGGCGTGGCAGCATCCCGACCGGCTGGAAGGGCTGGCGGATACCAGCGTGAACGGGAGGCGCTTGCATGTGGTGTCCTATGCGATCCCCGATCGCACGGAAACCATCCGGTTGCTGCTCGACGCCGAGACGTCGCTGCTCACCGGGGTGGCCCAGCGGGTGGACTTCGCCGGCCTCGGCGATGCCACCAGCGAGATGGTGTACGATCGCTACCAGCGTCGCGATGGGCTCGGCTGGTTCCCGAGCGGCCACCAGCTCCGACTCAACGGGGCGCTATTCCAGCAGCTGCGATATACCAGCGTGGCCGTCAACGACCCGGCGTCGCTCGCCGCCTTCGAGATCCCGGAGGAGATGCGCGGCTTCACCGCCACACCCGATTCCGCCCGCGCGATCGCGCCGGGGGTCCACATCTACAGCTCGCCTCAGGGCTTCAACGCGCTGTTCGTCGCGTTCCGCGACTTTGTGCTCGCGGTGGAGGCACCGGGTCGCGCGGGATCGCTCGGCGAGATTCCCTACGACACCCAGGCCGGCAACTCGACGATTTCCGGGGCAATGATCCAGCGCATCCATCAGACCGTGCCCGGCACGCCCATCCGCTACCTCGCGGTGACCCACTACCACAGCGATCACGCGGGCGTTCTTCGAGGCCTTTGCTCGCGCCCCGGCCACGGTCGTCCCCGACCGCCTCGCTACTGCTGGCGGCGCGCCGGCGATCGAGACCATCGATCGCAAGCGGGTACTGACCGACGGCACCCGCACGGTCGAGTTGATCAACGCCGGGGCCAGTCCCCACACCGAGGAGTCGCTGGTGGTCTGGCTTCCAGCGGAGCGGATCCGGTTTCAGGGTGACCAATTCTACTACGACGGCGAGCCCGGGTTGCCCAGAGCGAGACCGGTTGATCACGATGGCTCATTTCGCCCGCTGGCTCGAGCGGGCGGGCCTCAAAACGGAGCGCACCTACGGCACCCACGACCGCGGCGTGGCTACGATGGATCACGTATCCGACGTGCGCTGAGGGAGGCCGGCGCGGCCGGGATCAGCTCCCGCTAGCACGACGTCGATTCTTTTCCCGGGTGCCGCAGGTCGCCATCTCGCACCAGCGGCGGAGCCCGTTCCGGCTCCGATCCACGTACATCCATCCGCAGTCCGCACCAGCGCAGACCCGGATCCGATCGGCCTTGTCGGAGGTCCAGAGCTGCACCGCCGACCACACCACCGGCCAGAGCGGGCTCGCCAGATCCTTTCCCATTCCCCGCCAGCCGAGCGCGGCCACCGGGCCACGCGCCGGCGAGACCTCGAGATGGGCGAGCGCTTCAGAGAGCTGGGCGTTGAGCCGGGCGAGATCTCGGGCCTCGGGGCGGTGGCCCGCGGCCCGGGCCGCCAGCACACGGTGCACGAGGTCTCGGGTCTGGTGCGCCGTTTCGAGCACTGCCGCCGCTGCCTGGGGACGGCGGCGGGCGGTGCGGCGGAGCCCCGCGGCGGCGGCGGGCGTGAGGAGCCCGGCGCCCTCGGCCCAGCGGGTGACCCGGTCGTAGTCCACCAGGCGCTCGGCCCGTGGCCCCGTGGCGGTCCAGTCCACCGTGTTGACCAGGTCGAGCGCGGGGTCGCCGCCGACGTACTTGAGCTCGGGGAGCGTCACCCGCGGAAGCTAACACCGGTA
>DATAFP010000017.1:0-8029 GCA_036257415.1 Gemmatimonadales bacterium | reverse complement strand
TGGCCAGCTCGCCGCAGATCACGCAGATGGCCTGGAGCTTGTCCACCCGTTCCGCGATCGCCAGCAGGTCGCCCATCGGGCCGAAGGGCTCGCCGCGGAAATCGGTATCCACACCGGCGAGGATCACGCGCGTTCCCCGGTCGGCCAGCGCGCGGGCTACCTCGACGATGCCGTGATCGAGAAACTGAACCTCGTCCACGGCCACCAACTCGGTGTCGAGCCGCACCTGGCGAAACACTTCCGCGGCGGAATCCACCGGCATCGCATCGAGCGAGCCGCCGTCGTGGCTGGATACGCTATAGAGGCCTGAGTACCGGCTGTCGAGGTGCGACTTGAAAACCTGAACCCGGCGGCGCGCGATCACCGCACGTCGCACCCGCCGAATCAGCTCCTCGCTCTTTCCGGAGAACATGACGCCGGCCACGACTTCGATCCATCCCGGCCGCGAGCTGTGATACATGCGCGCTAATCTAACGCCGGACTTGCCCCCTGCCGCGCCGGCCGGGCATATTCTCCGCCCCTTCATCGGCGCGACCATCGTGACGAAGCAGCAAGTGGCCGAGGCCGTCGCACGGCGGCTCGGCTTACCCAAGGGACGCGCCGCCGAGATCGTCGACTGCCTCTTCGGCGCGGACGGCGTCATCGCGGGAGAACTCAAGAAGGGCGGCCAGGTTCGGATCGCCGGGTTTGGTCAGTTCGAGCTCCGCCGCCGAGCCGGACGCAAGGGCCGCAATCCGCGGACCGGAAAGGACATCACGATCGGTCCATCGACGGTGGCCGCGTTCAGACCCGGCAGTGTATTGAAGCAGCTTGTTGGAAAGTCGGGAGCGGGCGGGAGCAAACGGGAACGGGCGGGAACCGAGGAGGGCCGGAGCCTGAAGCACTGAGCGTTTCCGATCAGCGCTGGGGGCGCTCCCGTCTGTTCCTCCCCGTTCTCGCCCGTTCCCGCCCGTTCCCTTCTCCGCCTGGCGGCTCTCGCCCGCGGTCGAGCTTCGCCATCACCCGCTTCCGCCGGATCTCTCTGCCGGTCAACGCTTCCGCAATGCGAGCCGCGTCGGCGGACGGCAGCTCCACCAGCATATAGCTGTCCCGCACCTCGATTCGTCCGATCTGCTCCTTTGGCACCCGCACTTCCTTCGTGAGCACCGCGACCAGGTCATTCGGGGTGGCACCGTCGTTTCGCCCGACGCCGACGAACACCTTCGCGGTGCGAGAGGTCGGTTGCGCCGTGGGTGCCGTGTCGCCCGGGGCGGGCGCAGTGGACTGCGGGGTCCAGAGCTCGTAGAGTGCCGCCGCCACCGCCGCCGGATCGTACCGCTCGAGCAACGGGCCCAGGGCGAGCAGGGCTCGGTCCACACCGCCTTGCTCGAGGTACCGCACCACCATCGCGCGACGCCCGGCGGCGGCCGCTTCAGCCGCGTCAGCCACTCCGGGCAGGCGAAGCGGACGACGGGGATCTGCGATCCGCGCGGTCCAGCGTTCGGTGCCCGGCGGCATCAGGAGCACCACGTCGCCGGCGTCGGCGAGACGTCGGAGCCGCTCGCTGTCAGGCGGATCGAACGCCACGACCACGTCCGCCTTGGGGACGTCGCCGGTGACCACGCGGATGGCGGAGTCGCCGCCCGGAAGCGCCGCCCCGATCGCGGCGTGACGGCTCCGATCGGCGGTCCAGACGGTGAGCGAGTCGGGGTCGAGGACCTCCAGCAGGTCCGCGAGCGCGGACGCACGGCGCTCCCACGCCACTCCGACCGTCCGCACCGGACCGACTGGCGCGGTTGGCGGTGAGTCCGCCGCCGGGGCGCCCAGGGTCAACGCCCGCCGGGCGTAGCGTTCGCCCAACTGGGCGGCGACGTCGCTGTCGGACGCGATGAGGATGCGCTGCGTTTCCTTGGGCAGGTCACCCATCAGTGCCTCGAGTGCCTCCACGCCGTCCCACCGCTCCGGACCGGCGAGGATCACCGCGCTGAGCGCACCGGCCTTGAGCGCACCCCGGTGGAGCAGGGCACCGGCGGCGCCCGGTGAGGCGACCAGGAGGTCGAGCGAATCGCTCCGGAGCCGCCGTGCCGCCCGCGCAACACCGTGCGCTGTTTGCACCCGCAGCGCGCTTGTCCGGCTCAACGCGTGGGCCAGCGCGCCCCATTCCGCGAGCTCCGGCGCCGGTGCCATGAGGAGCGCTCGCCCGCCTTCGCTCGCGAGCCGGCTGATCAGGCCGGCGAGCGCCGGCGCCGCATAGGCGGCGGCCGGCGGCGTCACAATGATCAGAGCGTGGCCCCGTGCCGCCGTCGGCGCGGCATCGCGGACTCGTGGATCGTCCGTCGTCCAGCCGAGCGCCGCGAGGGCATCGGCGACGGCAGGTGTGAGGTGGAGTCGCTCCATGTCGGGGGCGATCATGGGCGCCAAGCTAAGGGCGGCCGGCGCAAGCGCCAAGGGCGCATCGCCGTCATTGACATCACCCCGCGGACGGGGAACCTTTCGCACGAGCCAACACGCCCCGAACCGCTTCCGCCGAGCACCGCCATGCCCGATCCGCTTTCGCCGAACATGCAGCACATCAAGGGGTCCGAGACCGTGGCGATCAGCAACGAGGCGAAGCGCCGGCGCGCCGCGGGCGAGGACGTGCTGGACTTGAGCGTCGGTGAGCCCGACTTCGACACCCCCGCGCCGGTCGCGCAGGCGGGGATTCAGGCCATCCAGAAGGGAATGACCCGCTACCCCCCGAACATCGGGCTCGCGGAGCTCCGCAGCGCCATGGCCCGGCGGATGTCCGGCCTGTCCGGCGGCCGCCCGGTCAATCCGGACAACATCGTGATCAGCTCCGGCTCCAAACAGTCGCTGTTCAACGTCTGTTTTACGCTGTTCGGGCAGACCGATCAAGTGCTGATTCCGTCGCCGGCCTGGGTGTCGTATCCGCAGATTGTCCATCTCTCGCGGGCCGAGCCGGTGATGGTCCCGGGCGCGCTCGATTGGGGTCTCAAGATCGGCGTCAAGGATCTCGACCGCGCGTCGTCCAAGCGGACCAAAGGGCTCATCCTCTGCTCCCCGTGCAACCCGACGGGTTCGGTCTACACGCTCGCGGAGCTCAAGGCCATCGCCGAGTGGGCCAGGCGGCATGACATCTGGCTCATTTCGGACGAGATCTACCGGGTGATCAACTACGGGCCCGGCCCGGCGGCCTCGATGCTCGATCTGGCCGACGAGCTGCTCGAGCGCACCGTGATCATCTACGGAGCGAGCAAGGCGTACGCGATGACCGGCTGGCGCATTGGCGGCGCGCTCGCGCCGCCGCACCTGGCCAAGGCGATGGCGAACCTCCAGTCGCATACCACCACCGGTGCCAACCATCCGGCGCAGTTCGCGGCCGCGACCGCCTTCGCCGACGACAAGGTCGACGCCGAAGTGCAGCGGATGGTGGCCGCGTTCCGCCGGCGCCGCGACACGCTGGTCTCCCGGTTCCGCGCCGAGCTGCCGGGCACGGAGTTCGTCGAGCCGCACGGGGCGTTCTACTTCTTCTTCCGGGTGGATGGAGTGCGCGAGAAGGAGCCGGTCACCGGCTCGGCGTTCTGCGAGGGGATCATGAGGCAGGAGGGTGTCGCGCTCGTACCCGGTGCGGCCTTCGGCGACGACCGCTGGGTGCGCCTCAGCTATGCGGTATCCGACCGGGAGCTGGAAGGCGCCATCGACCGCATCGTCCGGTTCACCAAGGCGCTCGCCGCCGCGCGAGCAGCCTGAGCGCGAGCCCGCATGGAAGCACGCATCGAGCCGCTCGCCGGGACCCTGCCGCACATCGCGTGGCGCTGGGATCCCGAAACCGACATCCTGTCCGGCTCGTTCAAAGGCACCCGCACCCAGACCGGTCTCACCGGAACCGTAGAGCTCGCCGACGATGCCGGGTCGGTGGCCGTGCTCGACGTCAACAACGGCGTGATCTGCGGGCTCGACGTCGTCGTCTGGCCCGAAGTGAGCACCCTGCCGGACCTCCGCCTGCCATCATCACTCACGGACGGACGGGTGATTCTGCCGCAGCGATCCTCGAGGCCAGGGGTGGCGTCGGTAGAAGTGGATGCCACCCTTTCGGTCCATACCAACGCGACCGAGAGCCTGTTTCACATCCAGGTCGGCGCGCGTCGGGAGGCCGACCTGGTACGGGTGGCGGATCATATGTTGATCGAGGTGGATCGGAAGGGAGACCTGGCGGGGTTCTGGCTTACGGACGTGCCGCCGTTTCCGGCAGAGGAGGAGCTGGGCTAAGACCGGGAAGCCGCTGGGAGCGGACGGACCGATGGTTGCGGAAGGTGGAAAGCGAAGAAGGCGGCCCGCCTGCTCCTAGGCCGCCTGCGAATCGAGATACCCCTTCGACTGCTGCCGCACCATCCGCGCGTAATGCTCGCCCCGTTCCACCAACTCGGCGTGGGTTCCCATTTCCACGACCCTTCCGTCCCGAAGCACGATGATCCGGTCGGCGTCGGCCACGGTCGACAGCCGGTGCGCTACGATGATCGAGGTGCGCCCGCTGAGGAGCGTCCGAAGCGCCGCCTGGATCGTGCGCTCGGAGTCGGTGTCCAACGCCGCCGTCGGCTCGTCGAAGATCAGCACTGGGGGATCCTTGAGCAGCGCCCGGGCGATGGCGAGCCGCTGCCGCTGGCCGCCCGACAACCGGCTGCCCCGCTCCTTCACCGTCGTGTCGTAGCCGTCCGGCAGGCTCTCGATGAACTCGTGGGCGTGCACGGCCTTCGCGGCGGCGATGACCTCGTCGCGGCTGGCATCCGGTCGAGCGTAGGCGATGTTCGCATGCACGGTGTCGTTGAAGAGGTGGGGATCCTGCAGCACGACGCCGAGCTGTTTGCGAAGCGAGCGTTGGGCCAGTTCGCGAATATCAATCCCGTCCATCAGGATCCGGCCGCTGGTCGGCGCGTAGAGCCGCTGCAGCAGCGCGACCAGCGTGCTCTTGCCGCTTCCGCTCGGGCCGACGAGCGCGACCGTTTCGCCGGGCCGGATGGTCAGTGAGACGTTCTCCAGCACTTTGGTGCCGGCTCGGTAGGCGAAGGTCAGCTCGTCGAACTTGACCTCACCGCGAAGCGGCCGCGCCTCGATCGCGCCCGGCGAATCCGCCACGGCATCTTCGGCGTCGAGGATCCCGTAGATGGTCTCCAGCGCCACGGTCGCCTTCCGCAGGGTCTGATAGGTACTGGTGAGACCCTGGACGGGGCCGAAGAGTCCACCGATGTAGCCGAGGAACGCGACCAGCGTTCCGAGCGTGATCTCCCCATGCCACACCAGCCAGCCGCCGAGTCCGAGTGCGGCGAGCCTCGCCATTGTGCTCGCCAGCGTGCGGAGCGCGCCGTTCCAGTTGTCGGTTCGCGCCCCCTTGCGGACGATGTCCAGCCCTTCCCGCACGCCTGCGAGGAAGCGGCGCTGCTCGGCCTCCTCCATGGCGCAACTCTTTACCGTCGCGATGCCGGTCAGCACTTCGTTGAACCGGGAGTAGACCGAGCTCCACCGTTCGACCAGTCGGCGCTCGCGCTGGGTCTGCTCCGGGGCCGCCCGCGCGCCGATCACAGCTGGCAGCGGCGCGAACACGACGACGACGAGGGTGAGACGCCAGTCCAACCGCGACATCGCCAGAAGCGAGATCGCGAGATAGAGGATCACCGGGAGCACGTTGAAACCCAGCTCGCTGAAGGCCGCCACGAATCCGGTCACCGCCTGGTTCACCCGGTTCATCAGACCGCCGACGCCCTCCCGCTGATGGTAGGCAACCGGGAGCGAATTGAGCTTGGCGGTGATGCGTTCGCGTAGCGCATACTCGACCTTGAGCCGAAGATCCCAGCTGCTGGTCCCCAGCCAGGCCGTGAGCCCGCTCCGGCCCAATTCTCCCAGGAACAGTCCGAGCATCGCCACGGCAAAGAGGCGGAGGTCGCCGCCGGACGCGAGCAGATCGAAGAGGAACTTCATGATCAGCGGGTCCACCGCGCTCAGGCTGGACAGGAGGAGCGCCAGGATCAGGACGCCGGTCAGCGTTTTCAGGTGGGGGCGGACGAACTCGAGCGAGCGGCGGAGAAGCCGGCGATCGGGCGGTGCTGTCGGTGCCGCCGCGACGCGGTCGCGGCGAGGAGGAAGAGTCGGTGACATCGGCGCTGGATTCTACCGGCTGGGAAGGGCAAATTCGGTGCCGCCGGCAGGCGCCCCATGTCACGCCGTTTCAAGCGCTTCCGGTTGGCATCCGCCAACTTTCTAGGCAGTCTGCAGCGCTCGCACCTATTTTCGGGGTATGACTGCCCCCTTGCCCATCGGTCGCGTGGTTGCGACTGAGCTCAAGCCCTCGACGCCCCATCAGTTCTACTTCCGCACCGAGCGCGATGGCGCCGTCGGCATCGGTACCCTGGTGCGCGTGGACGGCGGGGGACGGACGGTGTACGCAGTGGTGACCGACGGGCTGGTATACGCGTCGAATCCCGAAACCGCATCCGCGGATCAGACGCGCCTGTTTCTCGCCGCTGTCCTGCGTCAGATTCCGGAAGAGCCGCTTCAGCCGGTCCCGTTGGCGCCGGTGCATCTGGCCGGTGACGCCGACGTCGGCCGGGCCCTCCGCATGGACTCGTTTACCGGCTCCGAGCGAGCGACCGGCATTCCGGTCGGCGTGTACGCCGCCGGCGGCCTCGAGGCCCCGGTCTATCTCGACTGTGACTTTCTGCTGGGCCCCGAAGCCGCCCATCTCAACATCAGCGGCGTTTCCGGTCTAGCCACCAAGACCAGCGCCATCGCGTTCCTGCTCGGCAGCATCTTCCAGACGTTCCCCGCGCACAAGGGCTCGATTGCCGCGGTCTGTCTCAACGTGAAGGGTCCGGACCTGTGTTTCCTGGACCAGCCCGGCGAGATCACCGACGATGACCGCCGCCTCTACACCCGACTCGGTCTCACGCCCGAGCCGTTCGCGGACGTCCGCTATTTCGCGCCGTTCAAGCCCGACGGCGTCAATCTCAATACGCTGCGAACTCACGAAGCCCTCGCGGAGCGCACCGAACCCCTGGTGTGGGGCCTTCGCGAGGTGCTCGACTTCGCCGAGGTGGTGCTGAACCGCGACGACATCGATGCCAAGGCCGATGCGTTCATCGACTTCCTGGCGGAGCGCGTAGTGGGCCGCGAGTACCAGGACGAGATGCTCCGGCGCCAGCCGTTCCGGGTGCAGACGTTCGCCGACCTGGAGGAGTTCTTTCGCGCCATCTTCGATTTCATGGAGACGCTGGGCCGTGGTGGGGAGGTCTGGCGCACTCATCACCTGGCCACGATTCGGAAGGTCCGAAACCGGCTCGGCAACATCTCGACCCGATCGAAGGGCCTCGTCACCGACGATGGTGTCGCGAACGATCTCCCCTGGGGCCGCTTCACCGACCGGACCGTCTACGCCATCGACGTGGCCGGACTCGATCCGCTTGCCCAGGATCTGGTCTTCGCCCGGGTGGTCTCGACCCTCCGCGAGCACCTCGAGCGGCGCGACCTGGGCGTCGATCACGTGGTCGTCTTCGTTGACGAGCTGAACAAGTACGCCCCGGGGGATGGGGCGGACACCTACGTCCGTCGCATGCTGACCGATCTGTCCGAGCGGGGGCGGTATCTGGGGCTGGTTCTGTTCTCGGCGCAGCAGTTCCGCTCCCAGGTGTTCCGCCGGGTTACCGGCAACGCGGGCACGGCGATCTTCGGGCGCATGGACATGGACGAGCTCGCCACGGCCGGATACGCCACGCTGTCGGCGGCAACCCGCATCAAGCTGGCCACCTTGCCCAAGGGTGAGCTGATGCTGCGCCATCCCCACTTCACTCAGCCGATCTTCGTGCGCTTTCCGCGACCTGCCGTGCTCAGCGGTCGCGATGGAGTCGAACGATTTCCGCCGGTGCCGGACCTTGCGTTTGCCGATGCGGTGGCGAGGCAGCTCCGCGCCTTCGACCGCCGGATTGCTCTCGACACGGTGCGCGATCTGGTCGAGGGACGGCGGGAAGCGGACGTCCGCAGGGCGGTTGCAGCCACCCGCCGC
>DATAFP010000231.1:0-7222 GCA_036257415.1 Gemmatimonadales bacterium | reverse complement strand
AAGATCGCTCAGCGCGAGTACGGCAAGGCCAGTCAATGGAAGCGGATCTACGAAGCCAACCGGGATCAGATCGAGGATCCGGATCTCATTCAGCCGGGGCAGGTGCTCCGGATCCCACAGGGGTGATGCCGTGACCAGATCCATTGCAGGCACAGCTTGGCGTGTGTCCGCCGCCATGCTGCTCGTGGTCGCGATCGGCTGCAAGAAGAAGGAGGCGCCTCCACCGCCGGCGGAGACGAGCACCACCACCACGCCGGCCGCTCCCGCTCCCGCGGCGCTGATGGTCATCGGGGTGGACCTCGGCAAGAGCGTCGGCCCGGACAAGAAGGTGACGAGCCCGACGGCGACATTCGGCCGGCGCGACACGATCTACGCGTCGGTGAACACGGTGGGCACCGGCTCGAACGCGAATCTCGCCGCGAAGTGGGCCTATCAGACCGGGCAAGTGGTAGACTCCAGCGTCCAGACGATCTCGCCCACCGGCCCTTCCCAGACCGAATTTCACATCGTGAAGCCGAGTGGCTGGCCTGCGGGCAAATACACGGTGGAAATTTTCCTCAACGGCACGTCGACGAACGTCAAGCAGTTCGAAGTCAAGAAGTAGCGGCGTGCAGCAAGAGGTCGCCGCGCTGTTCCGCCGGCTCACCCAGGGCGTCTATGTCGTCGGTGTCGCCGCGGGTGACCGGCGGAATGCGTTCACGGCCGCGTGGATCACTCAAGTTTCGTTCGACCCGCTGCTCGTCGCGCTGTCGATCAATCCTGCCAACGCCTCGTACCAGCTTCTGGTGCAAAGCGGCGCGTTCACGGTGAACGTGCTGGAGCGAGGGCGGACCGACCTCGCGCGGGATTTTGGTCTCAGATCTGGCCGCGACGCGGACAAGCTGGCGGGCGTTCGCTGGCACGCCGCCGACTCGGGCGCGCCGGTGTTGCAGGACGGGGTGGCGTTCTTCGATTGCCGAGTCGTCGCACGACACCCGGCAGGTGACCACGAGATCGTGATCGCGCGGGTCGTGGACGGTGCGGTGCGGCGGGCGGACGCCGCGCCGATGCTCTACAGCGAGACCGGCGACATGGATGGGAGCGTGACCCTCTATCCCGACCGAATGAGCTGACCGCGCCACCCGGTGCGGTTACTTGCGCACCTCGGCGGCGGTAACGAAGCGCGGCTCGATGTCGGTCGGCACGCCGGTAAGACGGTCCATCGCGGACTGCATGGTTGGCGCTATCACGCTGTACTGGGCCAGCAGCGCGCGAGCCTTCGCGTAGTCGCCTTCCGCCTCCACCGTCAGCAACTCGCCGGTGAGATCGCGGACCGCCTGCTTCATGCGGGCCAGGTCCATGGTGAACGTGCCGTCCTCGTTCGCCGCGTATGCGCCCTTGGCCACGAAATAGTTGAACTGGAGTGCCATCCCGCGCGCGTGGGCATCCTCCAGGCCGAAGCGGAGGGTTCGGAAGGCCGACGCCAGATAGGTGGTGTAGAGCTTCCGCTCGGCTGCCGCGCCGCTCCCGAGCGAAGCCTCCAACAGGCCCCTATCCATCAGGTACTGCAGCATGAAGAGCCCGGTCACGTCGGCCTTCGCCTCCTCGATCGGACTGTAGAGCTCCTTGAGCTCGGCCCGTACGCCGGTGCTGCGGCCGTCCACCTTGATCTGTTGCGGGCCGAGACCGTGGGCCACCTCGTGCGCCACGATGTGGGTGAAGAAGTGATTGAAGGTGACCTGGATCTGCGCCTCCTCCGGAAGCACGACGCGAGAAATCGGCACTAGCGTCTTGGCGAACTTGGCCTCCTGGACGTTCTTCATCATGGTGCGCTTGGATCCCTTGGCCCCAACCACGCGCTCGTCGTTGGGAAGGTTGTAGGCGGCAGTCTGCACGCCTTCATTCCCGTCTCCAGCGGCGACGATCTCGTTGACCACGACGATCGGGGCGAGGCTGCCGAGCTTGGGATTCCGGTACTTCGGATCGATGGGGAGGTTGTTCTCGATCTCCTGCAGCCGTCCGGCGAGAAACGCCAGCTTCTGGCTCTCGGCTTCATCCCGGAGGTGGATGTATGCCTCGAAGCTGGCTTTGTAGCCCAGGAGCTCGTCGTTGTACGTCTCGTACGGCCCGATCGTCACATCCAGCGGTGAGTCCAGCTCCATCCACGCCACCTCGCTGTCGTAATAGTCGTTGGAGCCGAACGCATCGGCGCGGAGATTGAGGAAGCGACGCAGCGACGGATTGTCGGTGGTGCGGGCGGCGTCCCTGAGCAGCGCGGCGAGCCGCTCGAGGTGCGGACGATACACCTCCGAGTAGGGGACCAGCCGGAAACCCCCGCGCGGGTCCCGCCGCACCACGGTATAGAATCCCTTCGCCTGTTGCCGTGCCGAGTCGGGGAGCGATGCGATCCAGCGCTCGATCTCTTCTTTCGTAGCGTCGGCGGGATAGAAGTTCGCGCCCAGCGGCTTCCGTTCGGGCACGTCGGGCAGAAACGCCTTCTGCCCGTCAAGCACGGACCAAGGACCCCTGTTGATCCAGAAGTAATGCCGGCGAGCCGCCCCGAGCTCGGAGGAGTCGCGCTGGAGCTCGGCCCATTTCTCCGGGTTCCCCACCCACTTCTGCTCCAGATAGATCTGGTCCACAACGTCTGCCGCTTCGATCAGCCTGCGGAGCGCACGGCGGTCGCCGGCGCTCAAGCGCGAGAGGTCGACCCGAAGGTCGGTCGGGGCGAAGCGCGCCGCCATCCGCTTGAGCTCGGCGGCATCAGGCGCGTTCGAATGAAGCAGAACCGTCGCCGCGAGGAGCGCGGCGGGAAGGACTCTTGCCATGGCGAATGAAGCCGCCGACACCGGCGTGGAGTCAAGACGATCGGGCGGGGCCGCGCAGATGCCGGTCGAGAAAGGCACGGACCAGCGAGTCCACCCGCGGCGTGTGTACCTGGCGGAAGTGGTGCCCGGCGCCTCGCACCAGCTCGAGGGTGGACTCGACCCCCGCCGCGCGGAGCCCGGCGTGGAGCTGCTCGCTTCGCCCCGGAGCCACCGTGTGGTCGGCGGTGCCGTGCACGATCAGCACGGGGCTGTCGTCGGCAGTGATGTACCGGAGGGGGCTTGCCCTGCCCCGTCGCCCCGGCCCGAAGTAATCAACCGCCGCCTGGATGCGACTGGAATCGGCAACGGCGTCCGATCCGGCGGCGCTATCGAGCGACGGCACCCCGGCGGAGGTGCCGAGCATGACGGCCAGATACCCTCCGGCCGACTCGCCCCAGGCGCCGATGTGATCGGCATCGAGCGCGTACCGGTCGGCGTTGGCTCGCACCCAGCGCACCGCGGCCCGTGCATCGAGCAACTGGGCGGGAAATCCGGCGGTGCGCGGCGATCGGTATTCAACGCTCGCGACGGCGTACCCCGCGCGGGTGAGCCGGCTCGCGGGCGTCGGAGACTTCCCGCCCGGCTGACCGTGGAACCAGAGCACGACCGGCCACCGCCCGGGACCCGAATCGACCGGCAGGTAAAGGTCCAGCTTGAGCGTCCGACCCCCGTGCCGCGCGTATTCCAGGGCCGGCAGCAGCCTCGGCGGGGACTGTGCCCCGGCCGGCGAGCCGGCGACGGCCGCACCCAGAAACAGGGACCAAGCCAGTCCGCGCATGTCGTAAGATGGATGGGTCAGGCTCGAGCGGGAGCGGCGGTGGAGCGGGCGGGCGATGCAACGTGAGCGGGCGTTCTGCTCGAAAGGCGGACCGTCGCCGGCGTTCCGACCGCCGATTCCCCGGGCTGCTTCCCCCGCGCAACTGATTCAGCGACAACGCGTAAGGCTGCCGAACGCCGGGCGACTTGGCCGCCCCGGCGGGGCGCCAGTGCGCCGAGTGGGCCGGACCGATTATTGCACTTGGGAGAGAACTCTCACTATGGGCGCGACCGCGCCACCCGAGCGCACCAGGAGCTGTGCATGACGGCGCCAAGTCAGATGTCTCTGCGTCGTATCCCCGACGCGTTGCGTCTGAAGGTGGGCGTTGCCTACGCGCAGGCATGGGAAGCGCTCGTAGATACCCACGCCCGCCAAGCGGTCCAGTTCGTCAGCGAATTTGCGCCCCGCCTTCCGGTGCTGGAGGCTATGACGCTGTACTTCCGGGTGACCGCGATTCCGGAGTCCATGCGCGAAGTGGTGCGGTCGCGGACGCTCATCTCGCTCGACCTCGAGGTGCTGGCGCCGCTGGCGCCGCTCCCCACGCTCACCGGCTGGCAACGCCTTCGGCCCGATCTCTGGCTGGAGAACCGGCGGCAGCGGGTGCGCTACCAGGAGAAGACGGTGGAGCTGGCCCGCATGGTGGGCGCCCGTGCCGCCGAGGCGGTGATCGCGACCCACGTGGAGAACGCCGTGGGCTTCACTCACCTGGTCGAGGGTGTGATCCCGGCCAACGCCGCGATCGGACGCTACCTCCGTGAGTTCGGGTTGCCCGACGGGCTGGCTCAGATGGTGAGACAGCGGGCGCAGGCCCGGGTCGCGGGCCGCGAGCTCACCGCACAGTACGACGATCCCGATCAACAGCTGGTTCCGCCCCCGGTCCTCCCCGAACCCGCCAGCGAAAGCGTTTGACCCAGCCCGAATCCGGCTGGTCCCAGTCCCCGTAAGACGGCCATGGGCGCCATCGTGGCCGACGGCAGCTTTTACGGCGAGGTGTGTCGCTCGCGACGGGTGACGGATCTGGTTCTGGCGGAGACGCAGTACCCCGCCGGCGCCGTCGTGCCGATGCACGCGCACGAGAGCCCGCTCCTCTGCTTCGTCGTGCGGGGTGCCTTTCAAGAGGAGAGCCGAGGCCACCGCCGCACCCTGGGTCGCGGGTCGGTGCTCTTCCATCCGCGCGACGAGCCCCACGCGCACCGTTTCGACGTCCCTCGCACCCGTTGCTTCAGCGTAGTGCTTGGCCCGTGCTGGCTGGGAGAGGTATCACCCGTCGAGGGCACTCGGCTAAGCGGACCGTCCGACCACTCTCGGGGGCGGCTGCCCTGGCTCGGGCGACAGCTCCACGAGGAATTCGGTCGGGGGGAACAAGCGTCGCTGCTGGTGCTGGAGGGACTGTTGCTGACGGTCCTGGGCGAGCTGACCCGGCGAAACCAGCGGCCCGATTCAGGGCGCGCGGCGTGGGTGAATCGGGCACGAGAGTTGGTGGAGGCGCAACTCCGCCAGCCGTTCCGACTGACCCGATTGGCGGCACAGCTGGGGGTACATCCGGCGCATCTCTCCCGGACGTTCCGACACGCATTCGGCGAGAGCCTGTCGGCTTACGTGCTGCGCCGGCGGGTGGAGCTGGCCGCGGCGGCGCTGGCGGATCCCGATGTTCCGCTCGCGCAGGTGGCGCTGGAGACCGGCTTCGCCGACCAGAGCCACCTGTGCCGGAGTTTCCGGCGGGTCACTGGGTTGACGCCGGGCGCCTGGCGCCACCGCCGATGAACCGACCCTCGTATTCCATGTACGTCGCGGTGGCCGTTGCGGCCTCCCGCCCGTAGTACCGCTCCACCACGCGGAGCGCCAGGTCGATCCCCGAGGTGAGTCCGCCCGCGGTAGCGATGCGCTCGTGCTCCACAAACCGCGGCCCGCGCTCCAGCTTCACCTTCGGAAAACTCCGCTCGAAATCATCCCAGAACTCGTGATGCGTGGTGGCCGTCTTGCCATCGAGCAGGCCGGCCCGGCCCAGGACGAACGCACCGGTGCAAACCGACATGATGAGATCGGCGGTGCCGGCGCGGGCGCGGAGGAACTCGAGCGTTGCGTCGCTGGACCGGTGCGCAGGGACCACCACCACCCGGGAGGCGGGGGCGCTTCGATAATCGTGGTCCGGCACTAACTGGAGCCCGCCAGTAGCCCGGAGCGGGCTGGTGGAGGGCCCGACCGTGAACATCGAAAACCCGTGCGCGTGGCCCTGGCCGTGGAACATGACGTCCTGAAAGACCTCCCAGGGCCCGGCAGTATCGATGACGTTGACACCGTCACCGACCAGGAACGCCACGGGGATGGGATCGGCCGCGGCGGCGCCGAAGAGGCGGCTACCCCCAGCGACGGCGGCAACGCCGGCCGCCGTGGCGCCTACAAAAGTGCGACGAAGCATGGCTGGCTCCTGATGAAAGCTTCAATCTGAGACAGCCGAGCGGGAGCGTATTGCACCGTCGATGCACCGTTGAACCGGGTTAGCGCGGGCTGGGCGAATTTCCATCGCGTATCGTTGCATCCTCCTCTATGGACGCTACGGCCGGCTCGCAGCGAAGTCCGGATACCGCACGGTGGCTGAGAGCGGCAACGAACCCTCGCTTCGACGGGTCGTAGCCGCCGCTCTCGGCGCCGTAGGAGCGGGCGAGTGAATCCGCGATGGTCGACGGGGCCTTCACCGACGTCGCCAGGATGACCACGAACGTGGACGCTTCGGAGGGCCCCCGGTGTTCGGATTCGTCGTACACCAACACGGGCGCGGGGTTGGTACAGGCCGCGCGAAAGAGCTCCGATCTCACCCGGGGCGCCTCGTCGCGGCGAGGTGGCGGGAGTGTCGCGAAGCCCGATACCGTTGGGGGAGTCCGCGGCGCTCGACGAGGCAGGAGACCGAGCTGCCAAGCACCGGCAAGCAGGAGGGCGGATGCCAGCACCAATCCGAAGGGCCCAATCCACCGGTTGTGCGAATAAGCGGGATGCGGTCGGCCGCAGGACGGACACGCGGGAGCACCAACCCGCGTCTGCGCACCGCAGTCGGGGCACTCGATCAGGCGTCCGCGAAGCCTCGAGACGTCGACGAGCAGGTTAGCCCGCTTATCCTCACGATGTGGCCGCGTGGGGTTTTTGAGACCGCACTTGGGACAACGTTCGGCTAGCGAACTGACCCGCCGGCCGCATTTGGTACACGGCTTCAATGCCATCGGATTACGTGGAGCGTACCATCCAGTTCTGCCACTGATTTTATCTATCGATCGCGCAGCCCCGCCCACCGCTCGTCGGTCCCCTGAGAGGGCGGGGCGCTCTCGGTCGTATGCTCGGGCTTGGCCAGGCACACCCTAGGCAGGGATTCCGGCATTGTCAACCAGCGAACGGCGGATAGATGCCTCGCGTCCAGGTCGACGCAGGCGTCAGGACATCAAGCGAGAAGGCGGAGCGGCGGGGCTGTGACGGACGCGGGCGTCCATGGGTTGGCAAACTTACTGGCATGGAACAAGGCGGCGGTCATGAGATCGAGGCTCTTTGCCCGCTGGCGATTCCCGCGAGC
>DATAFP010000218.1:0-7975 GCA_036257415.1 Gemmatimonadales bacterium | reverse complement strand
AGCGGGAAGCCCGCGAGGCCGCGCCGCTGCCGCCGGCGCCGCCGCGGCCCCCCGAGCGGCTCTAACCCGCGTCGCAGGTCTCGGAGCCGCTCTGGTTCACACGGCGAGCTACCTGCTCGTTGTCGTGTACGAGAAGCTCGGGCTCCGGTCTGAGCCTTTACGGTGCCCGGCGAACGAATTGGCGCGTCGCCTCCGCCACCGTTGCGCAGCCGCTCAATGCGCAGGTTAGATCGAAGTCACTCAGGAAGTTGAGCAGTACCTCCCGGACCCCGGCCTCCCCCGCAATTGCCAGACCCCACGCAAAGGGCCGCCCCAGCAACACCGCTGTGGCTCCCAGTGCGATTGCTTTGAAGGCGTCCGGCCCGCGCCGAATGCCTCCATCAAGCAAGACCGGAATCCGCCCGGCGACCCGCTCGACTACCTCCGGCAGGGCGTCGAGCGTTCCGATCGCCCCGTCCACCTGACGCCCGCCGTGGTTGGAGACCACGATGCCATCCACGCCTAGGTCTAGAGCACGGGCCGCATCGTCGGCGGCGAGTATGCCCTTGATGACGATCGGCAGGCGGGTGTGCTCTCGGAGCCAGGCGATGCTGTTCCAATCGAGTGCGGCGTTGCCGAACTTCTCGGCCAGCAACCGCGCCGCCGCTGGGAGATCGTCAGCCGGATCGCGGCCGAGCCGACGCCGGAAGACCGGGTCGCCGAGGTAGTTCGCGGCGCCGTGCCCCTGAGCGAACGGGAAGTAGCTGTTCGCGAGATCGCGCTCCCGCCACCCCAGGACGTGCGCGTCTACCGTGACTACGATGGCGCTGTAACCGGCCTGCTCAGCCCGCGCGACGAAGCTTTCGGCCAGCTCGGGGTCCGAGCTCCAGTACAACTGGAACCACCGGGCCGTAATACCCATTGCTGCAGCGACTTCCTCGATCGACTTTGAGGAGACTGTACTCAGGATGATCGGCACGTTGAGCGCGGCTGCGCCGCGCGCGGCCGCCACTTCGGCGTCGGGATGGAGGATGCCCTGAACTCCAATTGGTGCCAGGAGGACGGGCGCGGGAAGCGTGGCGCCGAAGAGCTGGATGGTCCAATCTCGGGCCGACACGTCGCGCAGCACCCGCGGCACAATCTGCCAGCGGCGGAACGCGTCCAGATTCGAGCGTAAGGTCGTTTCGGCGCCCGCGCCGCCCGACAGATAATCGAACGCCTCCGGTGGCAGCACCGCCCGCGCGCGCGCTTCGAGCGCTTCGGCGGCGATCGGCACCAGCGAGCCCTGCCGGTAGATTTCGAGCTGTCGGTCGCTGCTGAGGGAGCTCATATCAGCGGTGATACACCGAACAGCCGAGCGGCGGAAGGGCGGGATACAGGGCTCCCGCCTTTCCGCCGCTCGGCCTATGGGGGGCGTTACCGGGCCTTTGGCGTCCGCTTGCGCCGCCGCGCGGCCGCGGCCTTGAGCTGCCGGGCTTCGCTCGGCTTCACGTAGTGCCGCTTGCGGCGGAGGTCCTGGAGGATCCCGGACTTCTGGACCTTCCGCTTGAACGCCTTCAGCGCCCAGTCGATTCGGTCGGTTTCTTCGAGACGAACCTCGATCATTGCCGCTCCCCGTATTCGCGCGTTATTGCGCGAGCTTGACCACGTTCGCGGCCGCCGGGCCCTTCTGGCCGGCGACGACGTCGAACTCCACCCGATCGCCCTCCGCGAGCGACTTGAATCCCTGGCCCTGGATCGCCGAATGGTGCACGAAGCAATCTTTCTGCCCGCCATCCACGGTGATAAAGCCGAAACCCTTTGCGTCGTTGAACCACTTGACCGTGCCGGTCGTGCGCATTGCAACTACTCCTTGATGCAAAAGGGGCCGGCGCGAACGCCAGCCCCGTCGAACCCCTCGGGAATCTGTCCGCGCAGGGGCGCGGGTAATCGCAGCAACAAGTTAGCCGCGGCGACCTGCAACCGCAATCGGGGTCGGCGGGTCCACGCCCACCGCCTCGGCCTTGAGGTAGGCGAGCGGGTCGTGGTCGAGCCCACCGTCAGGCAGATGCTCCCACAACGGACCCAGCTCGTTCCGGATCCGCCGGACATAGAAGTCAGGAATGTCGGCCGAATCGCCGTCCATGAAGGCGCGGATCGCCGGGTCGGAGTCGAGCAAGGTGCGGATCCGGGTGTGATACTTGATTCGCCCGAACCCCTCCGACGACACGGCCCGGACCACGTTCATCCAGCGGGGGATCGCCTCGCGGTTCGCGGTCAGCCGGCGCCGGATGGCGCGCCAGGAGAAGGAGTAACGCGACAGGTCCACCAGCCGGTCGTAGAACTCCGGCCAGTCGTAGTGCCTTGGCCGGACGTTCATCGCATGGTTGTTGTTGAGCAGGTGGAACGGGAAGGGGATGACCCGGCCGTCGCGTTGGTACTCGAGGTTCACGGGAGCAGCGCGGCCGAACGCCGACAGCAACGAGTAAGCCGGGAACGCGCCCGGGGCGCGGTCGAGAAACTCCTTGGTCAGCTCGAACGGCTCGGGCCCTTCGTCGCAGTCGAGCCCCAGGACGAAGTTGACCTGCACGTAGGGCACATACCGCAGGATCAGGTTGATGTGGTCCGACGTCTCCTTCACCTTCTGCATCCCGGTATGCCGGGTCTTCGACTTGTTGCCGAGACCGAACCATGACTCGATCCCCGGCAGCATCGCTTTGAATCCGTTGTGGCGAAGCCGCTTGAGGTGTGGCTCCGAGAGCAACGAGAGGCTGCTTTCGGCGATATGGCGCATGCGGCCCTGGGGCACCGACTCCTCGATGGCGTGCATGTAGTCGTCGAACCGCACGCCGAAGTTGGGGTCGTGCCATGCGACGATCGGGTCCGGCACCTTCTCCAGGAGAAACTTGAGGTCTGCCTGCAGCTCGGCGAAGCCAAGCGGTTGGTACGGGACGGTGGAGTCGATGCAGAAGCTGCAGGTGTAGGGGCAGCCGAGACTGCCCAGCATCGGCACGATTCGAATCGTAGGGGCCTTCGCGAGCGTCGCTTCGACGAACTTCCAGCGCTCCCGCAACGACGGCAGCTCGCGGGGCTGCGTGCTCGCCATCAGCCGCCGTCCCTCGCCGGGATACGGCGCGCAGTCCGCCAGCACCTCGTCCACCACGCTCTGATCGGTAAAGCCGAGGACGTAGTCGAAGTACTTCGCCGAATCCTCGGGATAGCAGCGGGCGTGAGGGCCACCCAGCACCGTGACGACGCCGCGCTGCCGGAAGAGGTTGCTGACGGCGTAGGCGAGCTGGGCCGACTGGGTAAACGCCCCCACGAAGAGGAGGTCCAGGTCGCCCGGCAGCTCGTCGAGGAGATTTTCAAAGCCGGTGTAGCAGACGAAGTGGACGTCGTGACCGGCGCGCTCACACCATGCGCCAACCACCTGCGGCATGATGCTCGCCAGGTTGGGGTGCATGATTCGGGCGTACAACGCCCGGGTTGGAGCTTTGGTAACGAGGTCGAGCACGCCGATTTGCAGGCGTCGCATGCAATACCCTCCGGTCAGGCAGGTTAATCCAGCGCCAGGCGGGGGACGACCTCTGCTCGACGGGAAGCGGCGAGCCATGTCTGCTGGTGCTCGAAGATGCGCGCGGCCAGGGTGGAGCCGCAAGGATACGTAGGAACTAGGTCACGGCGAGGTGGCTGCCGAACTCGCTCAGGAGCTGGCCGTCGTAACGGTCTGCCAACCCCGCGAGCTGCGCGATCAGCTCCCGCAGCGCCGACTCGTTCAGGTCGGCGGCGAAGCGTGCCGCTCCGAGCCACGCCCGCCCGCGCGGGTCCACCGAGAAGGAGCACAGTGCGCCGAGCTCGTGGTTCAGCTCCAGCAGCCGCTTGTAGAGCGGCTCCGCTCCGGTCTCGGGCACCCGGAGGATGGGGAAGCTCACGTGGACGATGGGATCGCTCTCGGCGTCATCGCCACCGCCGATGACTGCCACGTAGCCGACCGCGCTGCCCCGGAAGATGGCCCACGCGTCGTCGCCCAGCGCCGAGACCCGCGAGTCCCCGCCCATGGCATCGATGGCATCGGGAATCGCTTGGCGGAGGGCGGAGAGTTCCACGGACCTAGACATCCAGATTGCTGACGTACTTCGCGTTCCGCTCGATGAACTGACGCCGCGGCTCTACCTCGTCACCCATCAGCTCGTCGAACAGCTTGGAGGCCTCGACCGCATCCTCCATCGTGACTCGAAGGATCGTTCGCCGCGCCGGGTCCATCGTGGTGGCCCAGAGCTGGGTGGGGTTCATCTCACCCAGGCCCTTGTAGCGCTGGATGGAGACGCTGCCGCGACCCTCGCCGTTGGACAGCCGTTTGGCGTACTCGTCGCGCTCCGGCTCGGTGTAGGCGTAGAACTCTTCCTTGCCTTTGGCCACCCGGTAGAGCGGCGGCTGCGCGATGTAGACGTATCCGGCCTCGATCAGCTCCTGCATCTGCCGGAAGAAGAACGTGAGCAGCAGCGTCCGGATGTGCGCCCCATCTACGTCGGCGTCCGTCATCAGGATGATCTTGTGATACCGCGCGTCGTCGAGCTTGAAGTCCTCGCGGACCCCGGTTCCGATGGCGGTGATCATGGCGCGGATCTCTTCATTGCTGAGGATCTTGTCGATCCGCGCCTTCTCCACGTTGAGGATCTTGCCCCGGAGTGGCAGGATTGCCTGAAACATCCGATCCCGACCCTGCTTGGCGCTGCCGCCCGCCGAATCGCCCTCCACCAGATACAACTCGGTGAGCGCCGCGTCCGCGATTGAGCAGTCCGCCAGCTTGCCCGGCAGTACCGCGTTCTCCAGGCCCGACTTCTTGCGGACCAGGTCGCGCGCCTTCCGCGCCGCCTCGCGCGCCCGGGCCGCGCTCACCGCCTTCTCGATGATGGCCCGCGCCACCGGCGGGTGTTCCTCGAGCCAGGTGCCGAGATGCTCGTTGACGACCGTCTTGACGATGCCCTCGACCTCGGAGTTGCCCAGCTTGGTCTTGGTTTGTCCCTCGAACTGCGGCTCCCGCACCTTCACGTGCAGCACGCACGTGAGCCCTTCGCGGATGTCCTCGCCCGAGAGGGTGAAGTTCTCCTTCTTGAGGAAGTCCCGCTTTCGCGCGATCTCGTTCATGGTCCGGGTGAGGGCGGACTTGAACCCGGTGAGGTGGGTGCCCCCTTCGTGAGTGTTGATGTTGTTCACGAAGGTGAAGGTATTCTCGTTGTACCCATCCTCGTATTGCAGAGCGCAATCCACGTCCACGTCGTCCTTCACGGCTGAGAACGCGATCGGCTTGGGGTGGGTGGGCCGCTTGTTCCGGTTGAGCCACTCGACGAACTGGATCAGGCCGCCCTTGGCGAGGAAGGTCTCCTCCCTCGGCGTCTCCTCCCGCTCGTCCTTGATCGTGATCGAGATGCCCTTGTTCAAGAACGCAAGTTGGCGGAGCCGGTCGGCGAGCGTGGTGTAGTTGAACTCGAGGACCTGGAAGATCTCCGGGTCGGGCTTAAACCGGATGATGGTGCCGGTGCCGCGCGCCTTGCCGAGGACGTTGAGCCTCTTGACCGTATTGCCGCGGGTGAACGCCATGTGATGGCGCTTCCCGTCGCGGTCCACGATCACCTCGAGACGCTCCGACAAAGCATTCACCACCGACACGCCCACCCCGTGCAGCCCGCCCGACACCTTGTAGGTGTTCTTGTCGAACTTGCCGCCGGCATGGAGCATCGTGAGCGCGACCTCGACCGCGGGCTTCTTCTCGGTCGGATGGTTGTCCACCGGGATGCCGCGGCCGTTGTCGGTCACGGTGATCGAGTTGTCGGCGTGGATGGTGACGCCGATCGCGTCGCAATGGCCGGCCAGCGCCTCGTCGATCGAGTTGTCTACGACCTCATACACCAGATGATGCAGGCCGTTTTCACCCGTGGACCCGATGTACATGCCCGGCCGCTTGCGCACCGCCTCGAGGCCTTTGAGGACCGTGATCGCTTGCGCGTCGTACTGCGTGCCATCCGTCGTTTTGAACTCTCGCTTCGCCATATCGCCCTTTGGTCAGGGACGGGGCCGGACCAGCGGGCCCGGCACCCAGCGGATTTCCTTTACTCTCCCCGAGCGGCCCTGGTTGACCCGAGCGAGGATACGGGGCGTCATCAGCCCCAACTCGGTGGCCCATGGTGCGGTCGCCACGTGCACCCGCAGCACACCGTCGGGCGTGATGCTCTGCGGCGCCGTTACCGCGGCGATCTGCGGGCCGACCAGGCCAGCCCACTCCTCGATGATTGCGGCCTGCTGCACCCGCCGGATGATGCCGGCCTGCCTGAGAAAGCTCGCGACCGCCTCAGCGATGGGCGTGGGAGCGCGCTTTTCGTCGCTCATGCGACGCGCCCGCCCGCAATGCGCCACACCGGCACGCCCAACCCCCGTGGCAGCTCGTCGTCGCGAGGGGCGGTGACGAACACCTGCCGGCTTCGACCGTTCATCAGCCGGCGGGCCAGCCGCTCCTGCCGCTCCACGTCCAGCTCGGCAAACACGTCGTCGAGCAGTAATGCCGGCTCGCTTCCACCCGCGGCGGCCAGCGACCCGAGCTCCAGCAGCTTGAGCGCCACCGCGGCCGTGCGATGCTGGCCGGTGGATCCGACGGCGCGAAGCGGCCGACCCCTCAGGTCCAGGGCGAGATCGTCACGGTGCGGGCCGATGGTGGTCATCCCGCGGGTCACGTCACGGGGCGCCGCTGCTTCGAATGCGGCCGGCCAGGCGCCGCGATCTGCCAGGTCCGGATTGCCCCGATAGCCGAGGCACAGCACCTCGCGCTCGCCCAGGGTCTCCAGCTCCGCCGCAAACCGCTGAGCGGCGGCGGCAGCCCACTCCAATCGCGCCCGCACCACCGGAGCGCCCGATTCCGCCAGCGGATCATCGAACATGCGCGCCAGCGCCGGCCGGCCGTTCCGGAGGGCCGCGTTCCGTTGAGCCAACGCGGCGCGGTAGCGGGTGAGCGCCGCGAGATACGACCGCGACGTGAGAGACAGAATCCGGTCTAGATAGCGGCGGCGCTCGGTGGCAGGCCCTCCGCCGAGGGCCACGTCCTCCGGGAGGAACGCGACGGCGATCCAGCGTCCGATGGCTTCGGCCAGCCGCCCCGTCTCCTCACCGCCGACGGCGATTCGCTTGCGTCGTGCGACCGCGGTCCAGGTGGCCGCGACGCTCACCGGCGCATGGCCGGTGGCGGCGATCCCCACGTGAAACCCGTCGCTGCCGGCTCGCGCGAGATCCTGGTCCGCCGCTCCCCGGAAGGACCGGAACAGGACCGGATAGGCGATCGCCTCCAGCAGATTGGTCTTACCTTGTCCGTTGGCGCCGAGGAGCGCGAGACCTTCAGCCGGGAGCTCGCAATCGAGGTCTGCCAGGTTGCGAAAGCCCCGCGCTACCAATCGTTGGAGCCGCACCTGATCCCCATGATTTCAACCCCGAAAAATAGTCTCCCCCACCTCCGAATTGAACCTCAAGAGGTAGGGCACACGGGGCGAACGTGCGGGCCTACTGGCTCGCGGCTGTGTCGTCCGGCTCGCCTTTGGCCTGCTCCCAGGCGCGGCCGACCGCGGGATTGACGAAGACGGCGTCGAAGCCTCCCTGCATCAGCCGGTCCTCGCCAGCGAACTTCAGCTTCCAATCCGAGAGCGTCACTTGCTTCTGGGTCTCCTCTTTGGTCGCCCCCGCGGCGACGGCCGAGTCGACCCGAGAGACCAACGCCATCAGGAGGCCCTGCACCTGGTGGAGGTAGGTACGGTCTCGGAGCGGCGCGCCGTGGCCCAGGAAGAACACGTCGGCCGGAAGGGAATCGAGCCGCCCGAGGGTGCCGATCCAATCCCGATAGTAGGAGCCGATCCCGAACGGGATCGGATAGACGATCAGATCGCCGGTGGCGACGATGCGCTCTTCCGGCAGCAGGACCACGATATCGCCCCGGGTGTTCCCGCGACCCAGCCAGCGGATGTCGATGGTACGCTGG
>DATAFP010000211.1:0-21589 GCA_036257415.1 Gemmatimonadales bacterium | reverse complement strand
GCCCCGGCACACCCCGCCCGGCCTGGTACTCGCTCCGCACCAGATGGCCCGGCGACTTGGGTGCCACCATGGACACATCTACCCCCGGCGGTGGGACGATCTCGCCGTAGTGGATGTTGAACCCATGGGCGAACATCAGCGTCTTGCCGGGCACGAGGCCGGGCGCTACGCCACTCTCGTACACCGCGCGGCCGTCTTGGTCCGGCACCAGCATCATGGTGACATCGGCGGCCTGCGACGCCTCCGCCACCGGGCGGACGTCGAGCCCCGCCGAGCGCGCCTTGGCCCACGAGCGGCCGCCCGGCCGAAGTCCGACGATGACCCGCGCGCCGCTCTCCTTGAGATTGAGGGCGTGGGCATGTCCCTGGCTGCCGAACCCGACGATCGCGAAGGTCCGGCCTGTCAGACGGCTCTGGTCGGCATCGCGGTCGTAATACATGCGGACTCCCGGGGCGTTCATGGTACGGTCTCCGGCGAAAGGGAAACAGCCGCGGCACCGAGCGCGCTGCGTCCGAGCGCGACGACACCGCTCCGGGCGATGTCGAGCACCTCGAAGCGGTCGAGGGCGCGGAGGAAGGAAAGAACGAACGCCTCGGAGCCACTCACCTCGAGGATGGTGGCGTCGGCAGTCTCGTCGATGATTGCGGCCTTGTACAACAGCGCGACATCGAGCAGGTCGCCGTAGTGATCCTGACTCGCGCGGACTTTCACAAGCACCAGCTCGCGGGCCACGCCGTCACGCGCCGCGAACGCGGCTGCTTCCCGGACGCCGATCACGTTCCGGAGCTGTCGGGCCACGCGGTCGGCCGCGTCGGCATCGGTCTGCAACATGATGATCAACCTCGAGCATCCCGGCGTGCCGGTCGGGCCCACCGCGAAACTGCTGATGGGAAGATTGCGTCGCCGAAGCATCCCGGCGATGCGGGTCAGCGTGAGCAACTCCTCGTCGAGCAGCACAGCGACCGTCTGGGCGGCGGTCATACACCTACCGGAGCCGGTTCGCCCTCGATCGGTTCGGAAAGCGAGGCGCCCGGAGGAATCATCGGGAAGACATTTGCCTCCTGCTCGATCATGAACTCGACCAGCGTGGGCCCGTCGGTGCCGAGGGCGGCCTCAAGCACCGCGTCGGTATCGCTGGCATCCTCGACCCGCCAGCCCTGGATGCCGTACGCGGCGGCCAGTTTCACGTAATCCGGACTCCAGATCGGTGTGGCCGAATAGCGGCGGCCATGAAAGAACTGCTGCCACTGCCGCACCATCCCGAGATATCCATTGTTGAAGATCGCCATCTTCACCGGGATCTTCTCTTGCACCATCGTGGCCATCTCCTGCATGTTCATCTGAAACCCGCCGTCACCGGAGATGGCCCATACCGGCTCGTCCGGTCGCGCGAAATGGACGCCCATGGCGGCCGGCACCGCGAATCCCATAGCGCCGAGCCCACCCGAGGTGATGTGGGTGTTGACCCGGCGGTACGGGTAGAGCTTGGCCACCCACATTTGGTGCTGACCCACGTCGGACACGATCGTGCAGTGCCCGCCGGTGGCCCGATGCAGCGCCGTGAGGATCGACTGGGGCGACAGATCCCCGCGGTATTGCTCCTCACGCGTTCGCATGAAACCGGTGATCTCGGCCCGCCACGCATAGCAGTCGCGCGGGCGCACGACCCCAAGCAGCTGGCGGAGCAGATCGCGCGCGTCGCCCGCCAGGCCCAGCTCGGTGGGTACGTTCTTGCCGATCTCCGCCGGATCCAGCTCGAGGTGGATGATCTTCGCGCGGGGCGCGAACTGGGCCGTGTTGCCGGTAACCCGATCGTCGAACCGGAGCCCGACTCCGATGATCAGGTCGGCGTGCTGAATGGCCCGATTCACGTGCACCTCGCCATGCATCCCAGGCATGCCGAGATGCAACGCGTGCTGCTCGGAGAAGCCACTGATCCCGAGTAGCGTCGTGATCACCGGAATCCCGGTCCGCTCGGCGAAGCAGCGCAGCTCGTCGGTGGCGTGGGCCAGGAGCACGCCGTGCCCGGCCATGATGAGGGGCCGCTGAGCCTCCGCGATAAGGCGCGCTGCCTGGTGAATGCGCCTCTGATGGTCAGATGGTCGGATGGACGGATGGCCCCAGGTACCCGGGCGACCATCCGACGATCCGGCCATGTGGCCATCCGCGCGGTACTCCGCGCGCTGGTTCTGTACGTCCTTCGGCACGTCCACCAGCACCGGGCCTGGGCGCCCTGAGGCGGCGATGGCGAACGCGTCGCGCAGTGTATCGGCCAGCTCCTCGACGTCGCGGACCAGCACGTTGTGTTTGGTGATGGGCTGGGTAACGCCGATGACGTCGGTCTCCTGAAACGCATCCCTGCCGATCATCGGCCGGCTCACCTGGCCGGTAATCGCGACGACGGGTGAGTTGTCCATGTACGCCGTTGCCAACCCGGTGACCAGGTTCGTGGCGCCGGGTCCTGACGTGGCGACGCACACTCCGGGGCGTCCGGTTGCACGCGCATATCCATCCGCCGCATGCGCCGCCGCCTGCTCGTGCCGCACCAGGATGTGGCGAAGCCGCGGATGCTCCGGCAGCGCATGGTAGAACGGCATGATCGCGCCGCCCGGATACCCGAACAGCACGTCCACGCCCTGCTCCTGCATGACACGACAGATGATTTGAGCGCCGGTGAGGGTGTCAGGCATTGGCGGCTCCGGAACCGGCGTGAATGGGCGAGAACCGGCGAGAATGGGCGAGAACGGCCACGCCCCTCCCATTCTCGTCCGTTCTCGTCCATTTACGCCCGTTCTCGCCCATTCTCGTCAAACCCCCCACAGATAATTCGCGTTGTGAGCCGCGGCTTCGAGCCGCTCCGCGTGGCGCGACTTGTTGAGCGCATGCACCAGCGCCCTCGCGCTCGCCTCCACGATGTCAGTCGACGCTCCCTGCCCGCTCAGCGTCTTGCCATCGACCCGGGCCTGGAGGAATACCTGCCCCACGCTGTCGCGGCCCGGCGTCACCGAGCGGAGCTGCAGGCTGATCACTTCGACCTGGCGGCCGAGGATCTCGCTGATCGCCGTGAACGCCGCCGCGATGGGACCGTCACCCGTCCCCGATGCCGTCCGCTCACCGGTCCACGGACCGGCCAGCCGCACCTCCGCGCTGGCGGGCACACTGCCGCAGAGCACGCGCAGGTGGTTGAGCTGGTATTCCTCGGGCGCATCGTGGAACGAGTCGTGAAGCAGCGCCAACAGGTCTTCGTCCAGGATTTCACGCTTGCGGTCGGCCAGTGCCGTGAACTGGCGGTAGATCTCCCCCAAACGCGTCTCGTCCAAGTCGTAACCCAGTTCGCGGAACCGGCGGTCGAGCGCGTGGCGTCCGGAATGCTTGCCCAGCACCAGAGTGGACTTGGGAATCCCCACCATCTCGGGCCGGATGATCTCATAGGTCTGTCCGTTCCGCAGCATGCCGTGCTGATGAATGCCGGCTTCGTGGGCAAACGCGTTCCGTCCCACGACCGCCTTGTTGGGCTGGGGGAAGACGCCGGTCAGATACGACAAGAGCTGGCTGGTGCGGTAGATCTCCTGAGTCACGACGTTGGTGTGAAAGCCGAGCTGCGGCCGCACGATCCCCACCATGACCAGCTCCTCGAGTGCCGCGTTACCGGCCCGCTCTCCGATGCCGTTCACGGTGCATTCGACCTGCCCGCAGCCGGCCTGGATCGCGGCGATGGAGTTCGCGACCGCGAGCCCGAGATCGTCGTGGCAGTGCGCGCTGAAGGTGACCCGGTCGGCGCCGGGCACCCGCTCGCGAACCGAGCGGAACATCGCCCCATACTCCTGCGGGGTCGCGTACCCGACGGTGTCCGGCAGGTTGATGGTGGTGGCCCCTTCGGCGATCGCGGTCTCGACCGCCCAGCAGAGGAAATCCGGATCGGTCCTGCTCGCGTCCTCGGCGGACCACTCCACGTCATCGGTGTACGACCGGGCCTGGCGAACGCCGTCCCGGATGAGCTGAAGCGCGTCGTCCCGGCTGACACGGAGCTTCTCTCGCAGGTGCAGGTCCGATGTCGAGAGGAAGACGTGAAGCCGGGAACGAGCCGCGCCCCGGACTCCCTCGCCCGCGAGCGTGATGTCGCCTTCGGTACAGCGGGCCAGGGCGGCGATCACGGGCCGTCGCACCTCCGTGGCGATCTCCCGGACGCTGCGGAAATCGCCGTCGGATGCCGCCGGGAACCCGGCCTCGATCACGTCCACGCCCAGGGCGTCGAGCTGGCGGGCGAGGCGGAGCTTCTCCTCCGGTGTGAGGCTGTTCCCCGGCGCCTGCTCGCCGTCCCGCAAGGTCGTGTCGAAAATGACGACGTTCTTGGCCATTCCCCCGGTTCCTTGGTTCCCACTGTGTTGAGCCGCACCCCAAAGCGAAGCGCCGCGGACCGATCGGTCCGCGGCGCTGGTTTGGTCATCCGAGCTTGGCTCGTCTCCTATGCTGTCTCGACCAGAACGCCGCGAACCCTCTGCCGCCCGATAAGGACGCCAAGAAGGCTGACGAGGAGGACGAAAATCGCGAAGACGCGCGGCATGTAGAACTCGGTTGAGGCGGCGACGGGCAGGAGCCCGCCGTGACGCGACTGCATAAACTTGAGTTTGATAGACTAGGCGACGGCCGCGCGGGTGTCAAGTGGACCGCGGATCGGCGCCCGCTTGACGCGCATGGCCGAATGCATAACATTGCAACCTGATGAGTATGGTTCTCGCGCGCATTCCGCTTGCCGTCGTCCTCGCCCGCTCCACCGGAGCGACCGGGTTGCCATAGCGCACGCGCGCGAGACCACCACCCGGCCCGCTCTCGAGATGGAGCGGGCTTTTTTTGTTGCGGAGGACACGCATGACCCACGATCCCCACGCGGCGACCGGCGGCAGCCCCCTCGATCCCTGGCGCGAGCGCGATGCCTGCGGCACCGGCGTCGTCGCCCGCGCATCGGGCCAGCGCTCCCATGAGGTCGTCGCGATGGCGCTCGAGGCGGTCGCGCGGGTGGCCCACCGTGGCGCCGCGAGCACCGATAACTCGGGTGACGGCGCGGGCCTGCTCACCCAGATCCCGCACCGGCTGTTCTTCCGGGATGCCTATCGGCTCGGGCTCCGGCTGCAGCCGGGACGGCCATTCGGCGTGGGCACGTTCTTCCTTCCGGCGGAGCCCGACGCGCTGGCCGCCTCGGCGGCGCTGGTCGAGAGCGTGTTTGCCGACGACGGCATTCCCTTTCTCGGCTGGCGCGACGTGCCGACCAATCCCGCCGCTCTCGGACCGACCGCCCGCGTGGCGTGCCCCGTGATCCGGCAGGCGTTCGTGGGGCTGCCGGCGGGGGGGCCGGACGAAGAGGGCTGGGAGCGGGAGCTGTATCTCGCTCGCCGCGAGATGGAGCGACGAGCCGAGGAGCGCGGCCTGCGCGGGTTCTACGTGCCGTCGCTCTCCTGCCGCACCATCGTCTACAAGGCGCTCCTCACCGGTACCCAGCTTCCGGTCTTCTACACCGACTTTCGCTATCCCGAGTATGAGAGCGCGATCGCGGTGTTCCACCAACGCTACTCGACCAATACGCTGCCGAGCTGGCCGCTGGCCCAGCCCTTCCGGATGCTGGCCCACAACGGGGAGATCAACACCCTGTGGGGCAACCGCAATGCGATGGCGATGCGGGAGACGCTGCTCGATTCCCCGCTCTGGGGCCGCAAAGTGCAGCGCATCAGGAACGCCATCTGGGAGGCCGGGAGCGACTCCGCGAGCCTCGACAACGCCATGGAGCTGCTGGCGCTCTCGGGTCGCGACCCGGTGCATACGCTGATGATGATGATTCCGCAGGCGTGGGAGAAGTACCCCGACCTGCATCCGTCGATCAAAGCCTTCTACGAGTACCACCAGTGTGTGCTGGAACCGTGGGATGGGCCCGCAGCGGTCGCGTTCACCGACGGCGTCCTGGCCGGCGCGATCGTCGATCGAAACGGCCTTCGCCCGTGCCGCTACAAGGTCCGGCGGGACGGGCTCGTCGTCGCGGGCTCGGAGGTAGGCCTGGTGGACCTCGACCCGCATGACGTCGTCGAGAGCGGCAAGGTGGGGCCAGGCGAGGTGCTGCTGGTGGACACCCGGCGCGGCGAGGTGATTCGGAATCTCGATGCCAAGCTGGAGGTGGCCGGCCGGCGGCCGTACGCTCGCTGGGTGGCGCGGTATATGGCTCGGCTGGAGCCGGACCCTGATCGCGTGCCGCCGGCCCCGCCGACGGAGACGGTGCCGGCGCTGCAGCGGGCGTTCGGCTACGGGTTCGAGGATCTGCGCCACGTGCTCGAGCCGATGGGACAGACCGGGATCGACGCGGTGTGGAGCATGGGCGACGACACCCCGATCCCGCCGCTGTCGAAGTATCCGCAGGGCGTGTACGCCTATTTCCGGCAGCGGTTCGCCCAGGTCACCAACCCGCCCATCGACTCACTGCGCGAATCGATGGTGATGTCGCTCCGCATGCACCTGGGCCGTCGCGGCTCGCCGTTGTTGGAGCGGCCGAGTTACGCCCGCATGCTCCGGGTCGAGCACCCGATCCTGCTGCCCGACGAGATGGCGGCATTGCACAACATCGCCGGCTTCTCCGCGGTCACCCTCGATGCATTGTGGGATCCGAGCGAAGGGCCCGAGGGGCTCAAGCCCGCCCTGCTTCGGCTCCGGCGCGAGGCCGAACGCAAAGCGAGGCGCGGGGCCCGCATTCTGATACTCAGTGATCGCGGCGTGAACGAGCGGCGGGCCCCGATCCCGATGCTGCTGGCGATGGGCGCGGTCCGGTCCCACCTGGTGCACTGCGGGCTCCGCGCCCGCGTCGGACTGGTGGCCGAGGCCGGCGATGCGCTGGACATCCACCACTACGCCGCGCTGGTCGGCTACGGCGCCGAAGCGGTCCACCCCTGGTTGGCGCTGGCGAGCATCGACGAAGCGTTCGGGAAAACCGAGGAGCCGAGAGGCCGCCGCGGAGATGCAGAGCCCGCAGTGGAGCGGCCCACCCCGGAGGTCGCCCGCCGGCAATTCCGCAGCGCCGCCGAAAAGGGACTGCTCAAGATTCTCTCGAAGATGGGAATCAGCACCCTGTCGTCGTATTGTGGCGCGCAGATTTTCGAGGCGCTCGGCCTGGGCGCCGAGGTGATCGAGCTGTGCTTTGCCGGCACGGCCTCGCCGATCGGCGGCGTCGGGTTCGAGGAGATTGCCGACGACGTGCTGGCGCGGCATCGAGCCGCGTTCGCCGTCCCGGAAGAGTCGCTGCCCGATTACGGCCGGGTGCGGTTCCGGAAGGAGGGTGAGGACCACGGCTGGGCCCCCGCCACCGTGGTTGCGCTGCAGCAGGCGGTGAGGGCGGCCAAGCCCGAGACCTATGCGGCATACGTCGCCAAGAGCGTTGCCCGCCGTCCCGCCGGCCCGCGTGACCTGCTCGCGATCCGGAGCGGCACGCTGATTCCCCTGGCCGAGGTGGAGCCCGCCGATGCCATTCGCCGCCGTTTCATCTCGTCAGCCATGTCGCTGGGCGCGCTGTCGCCGGAGGCGCACACCACCCTCGCCATCGGCATGAACCGAATGGGAGCGAAGTCCAACTCCGGCGAGGGCGGCGAGGACCCATCGCACTATGGTTTGCTGGAGAACGGCGACCGGCGAGACAACCGGATCAAGCAGGTGGCGTCCGCGCGCTTCGGGGTGACCACGGAATACCTGCTGCGGGCCGACGAGCTCGAGATCAAGATCGTGCAGGGGGCCAAACCCGGCGAAGGCGGGCAGCTCCCCGGGCACAAGGTGACCGAGCTGATCGCGCGGCTCCGCCACGCGGTGCCTGGCATTCAACTCATCTCGCCTCCCCCGCACCACGACATCTATTCCATCGAGGATCTGGCCCAGCTGATCCTCGACCTCAAGACCGTCAACCCGCGGGCGCGGGTGGGCGTCAAGCTGGTCGCCGAGTCCGGCGTGGGAACGGTGGCAGCAGGTGTGTGCAAGGCGTACGCCGACTACGTGCTCATCGCCGGACACAACGGCGGCACGGGCGCGTCGCCGCTCTCGTCGATCAAGCACGCTGGCGCGCCGTGGGAGCTCGGGCTGGCCGAGACCCAGCAGACGCTGCTGCGAAACGGACTGCGCCACCGCATCGAGGTGCGGACCGACGGCGGCCTCAAGACCGGCCGCGACGTGGTCATCGCCGCGCTGCTGGGCGCCGAAGCGTACGGATTCGGGACGGCGGCTCTGGTGGCCATCGGCTGCGCGATGGCGCGCCAGTGTCACCTCAACACCTGCCCCACCGGCGTAGCAACCCAGCGCCCGGACCTGCGGGCCAAGTTCAAGGGCACGCCGGAGCACGTCGTCAGCTACTTCACCCTCCTCGCCGAGGAGGTCCGGGGGATTCTGGCGGAGCTGGGGGTCCGGTCCATGGACGAGATCATCGGCCGCAGCGATCTGCTCGAGCGAGTCGAGCACCCCGAAGTCCCCCGAGCGCAGATGTTGGACCTCTCGCTCCTTCTCAGCCGGCACCAGGGCGGACGCACCCCTGCGCTGGAGCATGAGGACAGCCGGCCGCTCAGGAGCAGCGGCGCCCGCAACGATCGTCCGGGGCTGGTGTCGCTCGACAGCGAGATCCTCGAAGAGCTGACCCCGTATCTGGAAGGTAGCCTGCCCTTCGCCGGCACCTATCAGATTCGGAATCACCATCTGACGGTCGGCGGGCGAATCGCGGGCGCGATTGCGGAGCGATTTGGCGACGCGGGTCTGCCCGAGGGCCGCGTCCGGCTCCGATTCGCCGGGCCCGCGGGACAGAGCTTCGGCGCCTTTGCGGCGTCGGGCATGCACCTCGATCTCGAAGGCGAGGCCAACGACTACGTCGGCAAGGGGCTGAGCGGCGGCGAGATCACAATCCGTCCGTTCCGGCGCGCGGCCTATGCGGAGGCAACGCATCAAAACCTCATCATGGGGAACGTGTGCCTCTACGGCGCCACCGCCGGTAGGCTGTTTGCCGCAGGGCAGGCAGGCGACCGCTTCGGGGTACGCAACTCCGGCGCGATCGCCGTCATCGAGGGCGCCGGCAATCATTGCTGCGAATACATGACCGGCGGCATCGTGGTCGTGCTGGGTCGCACCGGGCGCAATCTTGGGGCCGGGATGTCCAACGGCGTCGCCTACGTGTTGGACGAGGGTCGCACCCTGCACGAGCGGTACAATCCGGATATGGTCGAGCTGGCCGATCTCGACGCGGAAGACGAAAAGGTCGTGTTGCGGCTGGTGCGCGAACACGAGGAGAAAACCACCAGCCCTCGCGCGCGTTGCATCCTGGTCGACTGGGATCATTACCGGCCCATGTTTCAGAAGCTGGCGCCGCGGGGCGCAGCGGAGTACCTCGCGGTCATCCGGTCGGCGTACCTCCGCCGCGGCGAGACCGGACTGCCGGAACCGGCGTTGGCGCCATAGTACCTTTCCTTGATGCGTCTCCCGGTCCTGGCCGTGTGTTTCCTCTGCATCGCGGCACCGGCCGGGGCACAAGCAGAACACTCGGACCTCGGATTCCAGATTGGGTACTCGCGCGCCCGGTTGAGCGGCGATCAAAGCGGGTTGGCGGAAAGCCGGAACGGCGCCCTGTTCGGTGTCTTCCTGGGCGCGCCCGTGGCCGGTCCTCTCAACTTGCAGGCCGAGTTGTTCCTCGCAAAGAAGGGCGGCGGGCTCTCCACCACCATCAACACTGTGCCAATTGAGATCAGCGTGCAGCTGGTCTATGTCGAGCTGCCGTTGCTCGCCCGACTGGTGATACCGGTCGGCGGACCGCTCCACCCCAACCTCTTCGGGGGCGGCTCGGTGGCGCTGAACATCGGCTGCGACATCCAGGCCGAGGTGCCTGGCCTGGTCGCGCAGCAGTCGTGCGATGAGGTGGGCACCATCGAGGCCAACACCTTCGACTTGGGCGCCGTCGTAGGGGCGGGGATCGAATACGACTGGCGGAAATCCAACGCGAGGCTCGAAATCCGGCAGACTATCGGACTTCGCGAGGTCGCTCCCGGCGGTGCCGCCAAGAACCGGGTTTGGGCCGTCTTGTTCGGAATCACGCTCTAGTCGAGCGGCCCGCCATGCTTGACCGGGTTCGGACCCGGCCATAGCGTAGTCGCACGGGTTCGCCCAACGACGCTTGCGAACCAAACTCGCGCCACGCGCTGGCGCGAGGTTTTTGGCGTTGCCGCGCCCGGTGCCCCGCAGGAGGCTACCATGCGCATGCCGAAATCCAACCAGCTCGTTTTCCTGATGATGACCGCGCCCGCCCTCAACGGATGCGACCGTTTGAAGGATCGGAATGAGACCGCTCTTGCAGGGCCCGCCATCCGAGTGCCGGTCACGACCACTTCGCAGGAGGCCCGCGACCACTACCTGATCGGACGAGATCTCCTGGACAAGCTTCGGGTGCCCGAGGCACGCCGGCACCTCGAGCAGGCAGTAGCACGCGATTCGACGTTCGCGATTGCGCACTACGACCTCGCGGTGAGCGAGGCGACCAATCGCGGCTTCCGCGAGCATCTGACCCGGGCGGTCGACCTGTCCGAGTCGGCCTCCGACGGCGAGCGGCTGATGATCATGGCGCTCCATGCCGGCGCGAATGCCGACCCGGTCAAACAGCGGAAGCTGCTGGAGGAACTGGCCACCACGTATCCGCTGGACCCCCGTGCCCACTTCCTGCTCGGCTTCAGTCAGGCCGGGCAGCAGGAGTTTGACGCGGCGATCCGCTCGTTCACCCGCGCGACTGAGCTCGACCCGGAGTTTTCGCCGGCGTGGAACGCGCTGGGATACGCCTACCGGCCGCTGGGGCGATACGAGCAGGCGGAACGGGCGTTCAAACGCTATATCGCGCTGATCCCCAACGAGCCCAATCCCTACGATTCGTACGCCGAGCTGCTGCTCAAGGTCGGACGGCACGACGAATCCATCGCGATGTACCGCAAGGCGCTCGAGGCAGATTCGCACTTCGTTCCATCGTTCGTAGGGATCGCCGCCAACCTCATGTACAGCGGCAAGCCCGGCGCCGCGCGACAAGAGGCCGAGCGGCTTCTCGCCGCCGCCCGCGACGACCGCGAACGGCGGACGGCATTGCTCACAAGCGCGATCGCCTGGGCCGACGAGGGCAAGACCAGCGGCGCGATCGAGGCGCTGTCCGCGCGCCACCAGGTGGCCCGCCGCACCGGCGATACCCTGGCGATGGCGGAAGACCTCGACCTTATGGGCACGCTGCTGGTGGAAGCCGGCCGCCCCGACCAGGCCCGCGCCCGCTTCCGTGAGGCAGCAGCGATGGTAGAGCAGTCGTCGGCGTCGTTGGAGATCAAGGCCGACGCGCGGCTCCGGAACCGGGTCAACCTCACCCGGGTCGCGCTCCGGAAGCGCGATCTCGCCGGCGCCGGCGCGCAGGCCGCTGCCGTCATGGAAGCGGCCAAGGCGGGAGGAAATCCCGACCGCATTCGGGAGGCCCACGAGCTGCTCGGCCTGATTGCATTGGCCCAGCGCAACGGCTCTGAGGCGATGGATCAGCTCAAGGAGGCCGACCAGCAGGACCCGTACGTCCTGTTCGCCCTGGCGCGGGCTCAGGAACTGAGCGGAGATAAGGAGAGCGCCCGGGTAATGTTCTCGAAGGTCGCGACCTACAACGACTTGCCAACGCTTCGTTACGCCTTCGTCCGCCGGGCGGCGCGGAGCGCGGCGACGGCAACCTGAGGTGGCACGGGCGAGCCCTCTTGCGCGGCCAGCGCATATTTCCCATACTTGCTTGACGACAAGCAAGTAGACTATGGCCTCCATCTCCGACCGCGAACGCAACCCCGACCGTAGCCGCGAGGCGATCCTCGACGCGGCCGAACGGCTGTTCGCCGACCAGGGATACGAGGCAACGAGCATGAGCCAGGTCGGGCAGGCCGCCGGCGTCTCGCGCGGGACGCCGGGGTACTTCTTTGGATCCAAGCCCGAGCTCTACCGAGCGGTGCTCGACCGCTGCTTCGGCGAGGTTCGTCGGGCGGTCGCAACTGGCCGCGAGCGGGCGCTCGCCAGCGGGGAATCATCCGACGTCGTGCTCGCCGGTGCCGTGGGCGATTACTTCGACTTCCTCGTGGCTCGCCCCAGTTTCCTGCGCCTCCTCGAGCGTCAGGCGCTTGGTGGTGGGAGCGGTGCCCTTCCAGGCGCCGACCACCTGGAGGCGGGCCACGAGGCCCTGGCCGCGCTGGCACAGGAGGTTGGGCTGGATGCCGGACCTTCCGGCGACGCGGCCCAGCTCCTGCTCAGCATTGTCTCGCTCTGCTGGTTTCCGCTGATCCACGCCCACACGGTCGCCCCGGCGGTTGGGGTGGCGCTCGACGGGCCGGTCGCGCTGGAGCGCCGCAAGCGCCACGTGATCGACCTCGTCCTCTATGGCGTGCAGGGCCGAACCGCGGCCCTCTCCGAGAGCCGTTAACCGAGGTTCCCATGACCGATGTTCTTGCGCCGCCAACCCAGCGTCCGAACACCCCCCTCGCTACCGAGCAGGAAGCCCGGGAGGTCGCCGAGGCCGCACGCGAGAAGGAGTGGCAGGCACCGAGCTTCGTCCGCGAGCTGTTCGAAGGCTCGTTCCGGCTCGATCTGGTCCACCCCTACCCGACCCAGGATCCTGCGGACGTGGCCAAGGCGCGCCCCTTCCTGGAGCGACTCGACCGGTTCATGCAGGAGCAGGTGGACAGCGATCGGATCGACCGCGAGGAGAAAATTCCGCCTGAGGTGCTCCAGGGACTGCGCGACATCGGCGCCTTCGGGATCAAGATCCCGGAGGAGTACGGCGGGCTCGGCCTGAGCCAGACCAGCTACACCCATGCCATCGCGCTGGTCACCAGCCAGGACGGCAACCTGACCGCTCTTTTGTCGGCGGCCCAGTCGATCGGGGTGCCGACACCGCTCAAGCTCTTCGGCACGCCGGAACAGAAGAAGCGATACCTGCCCCGGCTCGCCAAGGGCGCCGTGTCCGCGTTTGCGTTGACCGAACCGAACGTCGGCTCCGATCCCGCCGCGATGACGACGACGGCGACGCTCTCCGCCGACGGGACGCACTACGTCCTGAATGGCGAAAAGCTCTGGTGCACCAACGGCACCATCGCGGAGTTGATGGTGGTCATGGCTCGCACTGGCCCGAAGAAGATCACGGCGTTCATCGTCGAGACCGCGTGGCCCGGCGTCGAGGTGGCGCAGCGACTCCACTTCATGGGACTCAAGGCGCTCGAGAACGGCATCATCCGGTTCCACGATGTCAAGGTGCCGGTGAACAACGTGCTCTGGGGTGAAGGCAAGGGGCTCAAGCTCGCCCTCGTCACCCTCAACACCGGACGGCTCACGTTGCCTGCGTCGTGTGCCGCTGCCGGCAAGCGCTGCCTCGAGATGGCGCGACGCTGGGCGGCGGAACGGGTGCAGTGGGGCCAGCCCGTCGGCAAGCACGACATGATCGCCCAGAAGCTCGGCCGGATGGCGGCCGACGTGTTCGCGATGGAGGCGGTCTCCGACCTCGCCTCGCTGATGGCCGACGGTGGCCGCACCGACATCCGCCTCGAGGCCGCGATGGCGAAGATGTGGAACACCGAGACCGCCTGGCGGATTGCGGACGACACGCTGCAGATCAAGGGCGGCCGCGGCTACGAGACGGCCGACAGCCTGCGGAGTCGGGGCGAGCGCCCCGACGCGATCGAGCGAATGATGCGCGACATGCGCATCAACCTGATCTTCGAGGGATCGAGCGAGGTCATGCGGCTGTTCATCGCGCGGGAAGCGGTGGATACCCATCTACGCGTCGCGGGCGCGCTCATCGACCCCAAGACCCCGGCGGCGGACAAGCTGCAGAGCCTGCTCCGCTCCGGTGCCTACTACGCCACCTGGTACCCCAGGCTGTACCTCGGCTGGGGGCGGGCCCCGCGCTATGGCGAGTTCGGCCCCTTGGCTACCCACATCCGCTTCGTGAACCGCTCGGCCCGGCGGCTGGCGCGCACCCTGTTCCACTGCATGCTCCGCTTCGGTCCCAAGCTGGAGAAGCGCCAGCAGGTCCTGGCTCGCCTGGTGGAGGCCGGCGCCGAGCTGCTCGCCATCACCGCTGCCTGCGCGCGCGCGCAGTCGCTCCGGACTCGCGGCGACGCCGCCGCCGCCCGCGGAGCGGTTGAGCTGGCCGACGTCTTCAGCCGTCAGGCGCGCCGCCGGGTGGAAGAGAAGTTCCACGCGGTGTGGTCCAACGACGACGAGGCGACCTATCGCACCGCTCAAGCGGCGCTTCGGGGGGAGCATGCCTGGCTGGAGAAAGGGATTGTGGGGAATTTGGGAGCTGAGTAGGCGCTAGGACGATATCGAATGGGGTCTGCCGTGAAGCACAGAGGGCTGCAGGGCGCATCCGCCTTGCAGCCTTTTTCTGATGCAGAATCCGTGGTTACCGCCTTCCCGTCCACCTTTGTTCTTTTTCGCTAGATTGCCTGCATGCCTGTCGCCGATGGCCGAACGCTGCCCTTCGTGGGTCCGGAAACGATCGACGCCGCCGTGCTGCAGACGTTTCCGTACACCGGGCCGGAGCAGGAGGTAACCACCGTTACCCCCGAGTTCAGCGCCGTGTGTCCCTACAGCGGACTGCCGGACTATGCCACGCTGACGATCAGGTACACCCCGTCGGATCGCTGCGTGGAGCTCAAGAGTCTCAAGTACTACGTCACCAGCTACCGCAATGTCGGGATCTTTCAGGAGCACGCCACCGCTCGCATCGCCGACGACCTGTTCCGGACGCTGGCCCCGCGCCGTCTGGTGGTTTCAACCCGATACAACGTGCGGGGCGGGTTCGAGACCACGTGCACGGTCACCCTTCCCACCTGAGCATGGGACCGGCATGCTGTGACGGGGGTCGTGGCGGGAGCGCTGGCTAAGGGCCACCTTGGTTCGGGAACTTGCAGCGGGCGAGTTGCCGTTACGGCGGTATAAGTTACAATGGCGAGGCGAGTTGCCGTTTTCGACCTCAGGCTCCTGGGAGTTTGGAATTAGCACCATATGCCGGTGATCCTGCTCGAGCTGGCTGAAGCCTTGCTTCTCTTCTACGCCGCGTCCTGGATCGCGCTGTACGTCCACGAGCTGGGACACGCGGCGGCCGCCCACGCGCTTGGCGTGCGGGTGTGGGGAATCAGGCTGGGGCTGGGTCCGTCGCTCTTCGATGGGTCGATCGGCGGGTGCCGGCTACGGCTGGGCATCCTGCCGCTCTTCGGCGGCGTGGCGCTCGACGATGCGGATGCGTCGGCCATCGGGTATCGCGACATCCGCTCCGGCTCGTGGCGCTTCGAGTGGGTGAGCGGCGCCTGGCGCGCGCCGGTCATCTCCGCCGCCGGCGGTGCCTGCAACCTGCTCGGCGTGCTGCTCGCTATCGCGTACTGGACGCTCGCCGGCAAGCCGCCGATCGGCACGATCGGCGGCGATCTGTCGTTCTTCGTCGCCGCGGCCAACCTGTCGGGCTACTTCAACCTGGTTCCCTGTTTCTCCTCCGACGGCGCGCATCTGCTGGCGCACGTGGCTGCCGCCCGCCGGGCGCCGCGGCCGTCCGCCAGCGTATCGCTCTCGTAGCCTCGCCACTCGACTGGTTCCGTCATATCATCATTGGCGCATCTGATCCGGGCCGCTCGCGGCCCGCACCGCATATCGCTTCACCGCCCGAGGAGTCGTCCGTGCCCAAGGATTCGCTCACCATCAGCGACAACCGCACCGGGAAGACGTACGAGCTGCCCGTCACCGATGGCACCATCCGCGCCATGGATCTCCGCCAGATCCGGACGTCCGATGACGACTTCGGCCTGATGACCTACGATCCGGCCTTCATGAACACGGCCGCGTGCCGGAGCGCGATCACGTATATCGACGGCGACCGGGGCATCCTCCGCTACCGCGGCTATCCCATCGAACAGCTCGCCGGGCAAGCGTCGTTTCTCGAGGCGGCGTGGCTCCTGATTGAAGGTGAGCTGCCGACGAAGGCGCAGCTCGATGCCTGGGAAAACGAGGTCAAATACCACACCTACGTCCACACCAACCTCACCAAGTTCCTCGAGGGGTTCCGCTACGACGCCCATCCGATGGGCATGCTCCTCGGCGCGGCTGGGGCGCTCTCGACCTTCTACCCCGACGCCAAGCACGTGCACGACCCTGCCAACCGCCGGTTGCAGCGGGTGCGCATGATTGCCAAGCTGCCGACCATCGCGGCGTTCATCTTCCGCCATCTGCGTGGCCTGCCGTTCGTCTATCCCGACAACGATCTCGATTACATCGGCAACTTCGTCAACATGACGTTCAGCATCGGCGGGCGACACAAGCCCAACAAGGTGCTGCAACGCGCCCTCGAGATCCTGCTGATCCTGCACGCCGATCACGAGCAGAACTGCTCGACCAGCGCCGTGCGCGCGGTCGGCTCGTCGCAGGTGGATCCATTCTCCGCGATATCGGCCGGCATCGCCGCTCTCTACGGACCGCTCCACGGGGGCGCGAACGAGGCCGTGCTCCTCATGCTCGACGAGATCGGCGACAAGAAGCAGATCCCGTCGTTCATCGAGAAGGTGAAAGGCGGCTCCGATCGGTTGATGGGATTTGGCCACCGGGTGTACAAGTCGTACGACCCGCGGGCGAGGCTGATCAAGAAGGTCGCGTACGACGTGTTCGACCAGACCGGTCTCAACCCCAAGCTCGAGATCGCGCTCGAGCTGGAGCGGATCGCGCTCGAGGACGAATACTTCGTCAAGCGCAAGCTGTACCCCAACGTGGACTTCTACTCCGGCCTGATCTATCAGGCCATGGGGTATCCAACCGACTACTTCACCGTCCTGTTCGCGCTGGGCCGCACCCCGGGGTGGCTGGCGCAATGGGAGGAAATGATCGTCGACAAGGAGCAGAAGATCGCCCGGCCGCGCCAGATCTACACCGGCGCGGCCGAGCGCCCCTTCGTGCCACTGGACCAGCGCCGCTAAGGCATTGACGGTTGCATCGCCGCTCAGGCTGTGCGGCGCGGGGCAATGAGCTTTCCGAGCACGCTGCCGACCAGCCCGGTCGCGGCCGAGCCGGCGGTACCGAAGCCGAGCACTGACGGGTCCACGTCCCCCAGGAAGTACGACACCAAGATCCCCAGGAACGCGGAGATGCCGCCGGCGGCCGCCCCGCCGCCCGCCGCAGCCCCGAGCCCCGCCGGCCGTGCCAGAACGGAGTACACCAGTCCCGCGATACCGGAGATCGACATGCCCCCGGCGGCGAACAGGTTGGCGATGGCCGGCGCGTAGTGCCCGGACACGACCATGGCGAGCTGCAGGAGCGTGCCCACCACCGTGGCGGTAACCAGTGGGCGATTCGAACCGCCGGTCATCGGTTTCCTCCCTTGGCTCTGGGTTTCTCGGCTTTCAATGCAGTCCAATCCGCGGGCCCAACCGCGAATCGCTTGTGGAGCTGCTTGAGGCTCCACTCGTTGCCCCACTCGAAATGCTTGTAGAGCGTGTCGTAGCCCGCTCCAGGCCGATATCCGACCATCGTCTCGACAACGCGGGTACGAGCGGAATCCACCACCTCTAGCTCCAGAACCGTGTGAATCCCGGCGAGCAGCTCCCCGTGGCTGAACCCGGGTGTCGCGGAGACCACTTGGAACGACACCATGCGATTAGGTCACCGATCTTCGCCTTCGCATCGTAGCTCGACTCCATGATCCCGCCGACCCGGAGGTCGGCATGGGCCACGGGCACTGCCCAGGTCCGAAGGCCCTCGGAGGTGGTAAGCGCCGCCCAGACGTCGCTGACCGATGCCGGGACGACGACCGATTGCTGCAACAGGCGGACGCTGTCCTGGTAGCGATACGACGAATTGCGAACCTCCTGCGCCGCTAGAGGGACCGGGGCCGCCGCAATCGCGGCGGAGAGCGCAACAGCGACTGCAGACCGGTGGTATGGCATCCGAACCTCGTCGTTGGGGTCTCTCAGCGCGGTGGAACGCGGGGAGCTGCGGCTGCCTCCAAGCGCGCGACGTAGTCGCGGAGCCGGCCTACGCCGGCGTCGAATGTCGCGAGCGTGCGGTGGGTACGTGCCTGCATCACCCCTCCTTCCATGGTGGTCAACACGAACACGGCGAGCTCACGCCGGTCGAGGTCGGCGGGAAGGCGGTCGCCGGCCTCCTCGAAGCATCCCCGGATCGCCTCGGTCCAGCCGTCGAAGTTCGCCGCGAGCAGCTCGCGCACCGGCGGGTCCGGCTCATGGAGCTCGAGCGCCAGGCTTCCGATGGGACAGCCGTAGAAGCAGTCGGTTTGCACCAGGAGCTCGCGGTACTTTGCCAGGAGGGCAAACACCCGTTCGATCGGATCGGCGACCGCCTCCCAGATCGGCGCAAGGAGCATCGGGTAGAGCCCTTCCCGATAGCGCTCGAGCACCGCCACGAGCAGGTCCTGTTTGGTGGGGAAGAAATGATACAGGCTGCCACTGTTGGCGTCGGCCTCGCGGAGAATGTCGGCGACGCTCGTGGCGCCGTAGCCCTTCTCCCAGAACAGGCGCATGGCGACATCGAGCAGGCGGTCGCGGGTTGGGAGCGGGGCGGTCATCGCATTTGATTGATCGTTCAACCAACCTACGGCGGAGTGGCAATTCGTCAAGAGGGGCCCCCGCTCACCTCTCGTATTCCGGCTGGTCCGCGATTAGGAGGAAACCTATTCTTCAGGCCACTGCCCCTACCCTGTGACGGACGCCGCTCGCCTCTCCTCGGCCCTCGAGGCCGCCCTCGCTGGCCGCTACCGCATCGAGCAGAAGCTCGGTGAGGGCGGCATGTCGGTCGTGTTTCTTGCCCGCGACCTCCGCCACGAACGGGCGGTTGCCGTGAAGATGCTCCGCCCCGAGCTCTCCGCCGCGCTCGGCGCGGAGCGATTTCTTCGCGAGATCCGGATCGTGGCCGGCCTGCAGCATCCGCACATCCTTCCGCTCCATGATTCGGGCGACGCCGGCGGCAGTCTGTACTACGTGATGCCCTTCGTAGAGGGGGAATCGCTTCGCCAGCGGCTCGACCGCGAACGGACGGTCGCGCCCCGCGAAGCGGTGCGCATCGCCCGTGAGGTGGCCAGTGCGCTCGACTACGCTCATGGTCACGGCGTGGTTCATCGGGATATCAAGCCGGAGAACATCCTGCTGTCCGGACCCCATGCGATCGTCGCCGACTTCGGCATCGCCCGGGCGGTGGACGTCGCGAGCGGAGCGACCGCCACCGCGACCGGAATCGTGGTGGGGACCCCGGCCTACATGAGTCCGGAGCAGGCTGCCGGTGAGACGATCGACGGGCGCAGCGACCAGTACAGTCTCGCCTGTGTGGTCTACGAGATGCTGAGCGGCGCCGCGCCGTTCGCGGGTACCACGCCGCGCGAGTTGATGGCCCGTCACGCCATCGAGCGGGTACCGCCGCTTCAATCCGTCAAGCCCGAGTTGCCCGCGACGATGAGTACGGCGCTCGCGCGCGGGCTGGAAAAGAGTCCGGCCGACCGCTATCCAAGCGCCGGGGCGCTGGCAGAGAGTCTCGAGAGCGCGGTGCCGTCCGGTCTCACCACACCGGTACAGCTGCCGGCGATTCGGCGTCGCGCCCCCCGCCTGCCGCTCTTAGGCGTGATCGGACTCATGGTCGCGGTGGCCCTGGGGGTGAGCTTGTGGAGCCTCCAGCGCGGTGCCGTGCCGCCGGCCGCGCCGGTTGCAGCACCCGGCACGGCCACGGCGATCGCAGTGCTGCCCTTCGCGGTATCGGGAACTGACACGCTGGGATTGTCGGAGGGATTGGTCGGGCTCTTGAGTACCAAGTTGGACGGGGCCGGCGATCTGCGTGCCGTGGACACCCGCGCGCTTCTGAGTCATCTGGCTCAGGGGCGGCGAACCCGTCTCGGGCCGGATCAGGGGGCCGCGGTGGCGCGGCATTTCGGCGCCGGGCTGTACGTCCTGGGCGACGTCGTGCAAATCGCCGGGCGTCTGCAGCTCAGCGCCGCGATGTACGCGCCCGGTCGCCGCGAGGCCGTGGCGACAGCCGAGTCCGAAGGGGACCTCGGCAGTCTCTTCAAACTCGTCGATGAGCTGACAGCGCAGCTCCTCGCCGGCTGGAGCGGACGCGAATCGCGCGTGAGCGGCATTGCCGCGGTCACCACTGCTTCGCTGCCAGCGCTCAAGGCGTACCTCGAGGGTGAGGGTGCGCTCCGCGATGCCCGGTTCGACGAGGCGGTGGACGGTTTTCAACGCGCCATCGCCGCGGATTCCACGTTCGCACTCGCGTGGTACCGGCTGAGCGTTGCCGGCGAGTGGCTTACGCGCAATGACATCGCCGGACCCGCCGCCGAGCGCGCGGCACAGCTCTCCGGCCGCCTGCCCGAACGGGAGCGGCGCCTCCTGGAGGCGATGCGCCTGGGCCGGCGTGGCGCTTTCGACGAGGCCCGTGCCCGGTATCAAGCCATCATCGCCACCTATCCGGAGGATCTCGAGGCCTGGATTCAGCTGGCCGAGCTGCAGTTCCACTTCGGTCCGTGGCGGGCGCGATCTGCCAGCGAATCGAAGCCGGCCTGGGAACGCGCGCTGGCGCTCGATCCCGGGCAGATTGCGGCCCGGGTGCACCTCGCGCGCATTGCCGCATTCGAAGGCCGTCCTGCCGCGGTGGACTCGCTGGTGAGTCAGATCCTCGCACTCCACCGCACGGCCGCGGGCGACGCCGGCACGCGCTCGGAGGAGATCGAGATGGAAACGCTGCGAGCGTTCGCGACCCCAGATACGGCGGCACAACAGCGCGCGCTTGCCGAGCTGTCCCAGGCGACCGACCTGACGGTCACCCTGTCGGCCTGGGCAGCATCGGCCTTCGCCAACGACGTACCCGGCGCGATTGCGGTTGCGCGAAAGCTTACTGATCCGGCACGCGCCGCAGCGGGACGCGCCGTCGGTCACCTCACCGTCGCCTTCCTCGAGGCGGGCCGTGGCCGCGTGGGTGAAGCACGGCGGCAGTTAGCTCTTGCCGAGGCGGCCGACCCCGAGCGGACCCGTTCGGCGCCCACGATGATCGCCCTCGCGCCATTCGTTCGTACGCCGCCCGCCGAGCTCAGGCGCCTTCGCGCGTCGGTGGCCGGCGCGCCGGCCCCGCGAAGCGAGGCGACGCGCACGGGGGTGAGCGTGTACTTCCAGCCCGCGCCTCCGGAGCAGGAGCGCCGCACCCGGCTCTACCTCCTGGCACTGCTGTCGGCTCGGCTCGGTGAAAGGGCGCGCGCCGGTCAGTACGTCGAGCAGCTGGAGACGCTCGCGCGCTCGGATACCGGATCGCTTGCGGCGGATTTAGTGCGCGGCGTTCGCGCCGAGCTGGCGCTGAGTCGAAACGACGCCGCCGGGGCGTTGCGTGACCTCGAGGAGATGCGGCACGAGACCTATTATATCGCCGCCTTCGCGTACCCCGAGCTGTCGCAGGCCCGGGAGCGCCTGCTCCAGGCGGAGGCGCTGGCCCGGCTGGGACGCAACGAGGAGGCGCTGCGCTGGTTCGGATCGTTCGCCGAGTTCTCGCCGTTCGACATGGTCTATTCGGC
>DATAFP010000181.1:0-6500 GCA_036257415.1 Gemmatimonadales bacterium | reverse complement strand
GGACCGGATATTGGGCTCGGCCGATCACGTCGACGAGGGCGCGCCAGCTGGACGGCGCCGCTTCGTTGATCATCGGGTGCTGCGCAGCGCGCAGGTAGAGGAACAGGTAGACGCTCACACCCGCCGTGACGAGGAACAACGCTGTGAGGCCGAAGCGATGTTCACGCCGCCCGGCCGCGAGCGCGAGCGACGCGGCCGCCGCGACCAGGCCAAGCCCGAACAGCTTGCCGCTGCCGAGTCCGGTGCCGAGCATCAGAGCCCATGCGCCTGCGACCACGGCAACGTGTGCCCACTGAGATGCGCGCGCCGCCGGATCAGGTGGCGGCTGCGACCGCAAGACATCCGCGAGAAATACGAGCAGCGCGGGCCCCGCCAGCAGCGCCAGCAGGTGGTTCCCGACCGAGAGGGCCATCAGGTAGACCGCGAGCAGCAAGAACTTCGGCGAACGCTGCTCGCGCCAGCGAAGCGCGAGCCAGACCAACGCCGAGATCATCAAGCCGGCAACCGCATACACCTCGGTCTCGTTCGAATTCTGCCAGTTGGTGAAGCTGAAGGCGCCCACCAGCGCCGCCGCGGCCGCGCCGCCCACGCTCACAATTCGCGCGATCGAAGGGGTGAGGCCGTCCGCGAGGCGGCGGGTGGTATCGTGTGCCACGAGAAACCAGCCCCCGGCGGCGGCGGCACTTGCAGTCGCGCTGAGGAGGTTGGTCCGCGCCGCGTACTCGCCAGCCGGGACGAGCAGCGCCCACACGTGGGCGAGCACCACGAAGAGCGGTGTTCCGGGTGGGTGTGGAATCCCGAGGGTGTAGGCGGCAGCGATCAGCTCGCCTGCATCCCAAAATGTGACCGTCGGCGCAAGGGTGGCGACGTAGCCGGTGAGAACGAGTGCGCCGACCGCGAGCGCGGCCGCGCGGATGGTCACCCGGCGATCCCGCGAGCCACCGCGAGCGCTTCCCGCGTCGCGGCGACGTCGTGCACCCGGAAGAGGCGGGCACCCCGTTCCCAGGCGAGGGCGCAGGTGACCGCGGTGGCGCGGTCCCGGTCGGCCGGAGATTCGACGCCGGCCAATGCTCCCACGAACCGCTTGCGGCTCGGCCCGACCAGAATCGGCCGGCCGAGCGCGCGAAATGCGGCAAGGCGGTCGCAGAGGAGCGCGCTTTGCTCCGGGGTCTTGGAGAACCCGAGCCCCGGATCGACCACGATCGCGTCGGGCGCCACGCCGCGCGCCACCGCGGCGGCGACCGCCGCTGCGAGCTCGGCGATCACGCCAGCGGTGACGTCGCCGCCGTATTCCGCATGGATGTAGGACGCAATCTCGGTGATTGCACCGCGCGAGTGCATGAGCACCACGCCGGCCCCGGTTTCGGCGGCCACATCCGCCATGGCGGGATCCAAACGAAATGCCGTGACGTCGTTGATCACGACGGCGCCTTCGGCGAGCGCTGCGCGAGCCACTTCCGCCTTCACGGTATCGATGGAAATGACGAGGTCGGGATGGTCGGCGACCAACGCCCGAATGACCGGGAGCACCCGAGCCAACTCCTCGGTAGCTGTGACCGGCGCGTCACGCCCGGGTCGGGTGGACTCGCCGCCCACGTCCACCGCGCGGGCCCCTTCGGCGATCAGGCGGTCGGCATGTGCCCGCGCCGCGTCCACGCCATGATAGCGCCCCCCATCACTGAAACTGTCGGGCGTCACGTTGAGGATGCCGACAATGACGGGCTCGTCGAGCGGCAGCGGACCGTGCGGCGTGAGCCACGCGGGTGACGAATCGGGGGGGATAGCCAGCCCGACGCAGGTCGCGAGATCCGCTAGCGCCGGCGGCGCCGTCCAGGGCCGTGCAAACGTGCCCAGCCGCCACCGCGATCCGGAGAGGATCGCCCACCCATCGCCGGTATGGATCTCAAGACCGAGGCGCCCGGCATATCGCACGAGCGCCTCGAGTGCCTGCTCATCCAGGCCGGTCAGGTGCAGCGCTAGTGGCTCCGCTCCGCTGGCCGCCGCCTCCGCCGGCTCCGCCTCCCAGCCATGCGCCCGCAGCGTGTCGCGCAGGGCCCGGACCGAATGCGTCGCCAGCGGTACGACATTCACGCGCTGGCGGGTTCGGCCGGCGGGGCGCCGAGGATCGGCGCACGGGCCGCCGCCGGCTGCACCGCCGGCTTAGCCGACGGCGGTTGGCTCGGCGGCTCCATCGGTGAAAGGCTCCGGGGCGGCAACGGGAGACCTTTCACCAGCCGGTCGAGATCCTCCCGGTCGATCGTCTCCCGCTCGAGCAACGCGGCCGCGATCGCGTCGAGCAGCGGCCGGTTGGCGGAGAGGATCTCGGTGGCCCGAGCGTAGGCCTCGTCCACCAGCCGCTTGACCTCGTCGTCCACCAGCTGAGCCGTGCGCTCCGAGATCTCGCGCCGCTGCGCGAATTCCCGGCCCAGGAAGATCTCCTGCTCCTTGTCGCCGACCGCGAGCGGGCCGACCTTCTCACTCATGCCGAACTGCGTCACCATCCGGCGGGCGAGCCCGGTGGCGCGCTCGATGTCGTTCCCCGCCCCCGTGGTGATCTTCTCGGCACCGAACACGAGTTCCTCGGCCACGCGCCCGCCGAAGAACATCGCCAGGCTTCCGATCAGCCAGTCCTTGCTGTAGTTGTGCCGGTCCACCTCGGGGAGCGACGCCGTGAGGCCGAGCGCCCGCCCGCGGGGGATGATGGTGACCTTATGGATTGGATCGCTGCCCGGGATCTTGATGGCGACGATCGCGTGCCCGGCCTCGTGGTACGCGGTGAGCTTCCGCTCGTCCTCGGTGAGCACCAGGCTCCGCCGCTCGACGCCGAGCATCACCTTGTCCTTCGCCTCCTCGAAGTCCTGCATATCCACCAGGGTCTTGTTCTTCCGCGCAGCCAACACCGCGGCCTCGTTCACCAGGTTGGCCAGATCGGCGCCGGCCATCCCGGGAGTGCCTTTGGCGATGACGTCCAGACGCACGTCGCTCGAAAGCGGAATCTTCCGCGTGTGAACTCTGAGGATGCCCTCCCGGCCGCGCACGTCGGGTGCATCCACCACGATCTGACGGTCGAAGCGACCGGGCCGGAGCAAGGCGGGATCGAGCACGTCGGGGCGGTTGGTGGCGGCGATGAGGATCACGCCGTCGTTCGATTCGAAGCCGTCCATCTCCACGAGCAGCTGATTGAGCGTCTGCTCCCGCTCGTCGTGCCCGCCGCCCAGGCCCGCGCCACGGTGCCGGCCCACCGCGTCGATCTCGTCGAAGAAGATGATGCAGGGAGCGTGCGCCTTGCCCTGCTCGAAGAGATCGCGGACCCGGCTCGCGCCTACGCCCACGAACATCTCGACGAAGTCGGACCCGCTCATCGAGAAGAACGGCCGGCCCGCCTCACCCGCGACCGCTTTCGCGAGCAGGGTCTTGCCGGTGCCCGGGGGCCCCACCAGCAGCGCGCCCTTGGGCAGCCGTCCGCCGAGCCGGGTGAACTTCTGCGGATCCTTCAGAAACTCGATGATTTCCTGCAGCTCGACCTTGGCCTCGTCGGCGCCGGCTACGTCGGCAAAGGTGATCTTGGGCGTATCACCGGCGAGGAGCTTCGCCTTGCTCTTACCGAACGCGAATGCGCGGCTCCCGCCCGCCTGAAGCTGGCGAAGGAGGAAGAACCAGAGGCCGAGGATCACGATCCACGGGAGCGCGGCGATGATGATCGCGGTGATCCCGCCCTTGGGTTCGCGCGCTACGATCGGAACGCCGGCCTGGTCGAGCCGCTTGACGAACGCCTCGCTGTTGGCGATCGGGAGCAGCACGGTGAAGCTCTTCGCCGAACGGCCGTCCTGCGACACCGGCGTCTTGAAGTCGCCCTCCAGCCGCTTGCCGTCGAAGATCTCCACCCGCGCGATGTTTTCCTGATCAAGCTGGCGGCTGAACTCCGTGTAGGAGAACTCCTGCGTCGGATTACGCTGGCGGCTCATCATCTGGAACAGCGCCAGCGCCAGCAGCCCAACCAGGAGCCACAGCGCCAGGTTCTTGCTCAGGTTCCCCCAGCTCGGACGCGGGGGTCGGGTCGGAAGTCGGTCTGCCATCTATGAATCCAAGTCCGCTATGAACGGTAGGTGACGATAGTTCTCCGCATGGTCCAGGCCGTATCCGACCAGGAATGCCGCTGGCGCCCGAAAACCGACGAACCGGAGTTCGGGGGACGGCTCGGGTGCCAGCTGCTTGTCGAGGAGCGCACAGATCGCGAGGCTTCGCGGCTGCCGCTCGCCCAGCAGAGCCGTGAGCCTCCGCAGGGTCTTTCCGCTATCAATAATATCCTCGACGAGGAGGATGTGTTTGCCCGCCACGTCGGTTTCCGGGTCGTACAGGAGCCGCACCACCCCGCTGGAGACCTTCTCGGGACCGTAGGAGCTGGCCACCAAAAAGTCCACCTGAAGGGGACGCTCGATCTGGCGGACCAAGTCGCCCAGGAAGATGAAGCTGCCCTTCAGCAGCCCGAGCACGAGAAGGTCGCCCTCGGGGTACGCCTCGCCGATCTCTCGGCCTAGCTCCCGTACCCGCCGGGCGATCGTCGCCTCATCGTACACGATTGACCGGATCCGCTTGCCGCCGGTGCGGCGCAATACGTCAGGCGAGCTCAGCGTCGACACGAAGCGCCTCCACGCCCGGAGCGGGCACCAGCAAGTCGGATCGGCACACACCCGGTACCCAGGCCACCAGGCCGGCGTGCTCGATCACGGGCCAGGCAGCGCGGGAGCTGTGCGGCACCCGCGCGTCCTGAAAACACCGCACCAGGAGCCGGCGCCCCCGGCCGCCGAGCGGCCGGAGCCGGTCGCCCGGACGCCACGGCCTGACGGTCAGCGCATGGTCGGAGGGCTGAAACCAGGCGGTGCGGGCCTCGCGATGCTGCGAGTCGGGCGCCGGTGCCCGCCGCCAAACGAAGCGCCACCGGCCGCTCATCCGCTCGCCAGCCTCCCCCGACAGCTCCCACGGCTCGCCCGGCAGCTCCGGCATTGCCAGGAAGCGCAACCGATCGAATGCGCGCTCAGCCACCGCCCCACCGCCCAGCGGCACCCGGTTTCCACTCGAGCCTTCGACCGCGAGGCAACGCACCCGCTCGGCACGGGCGTGGCCGACCGGATATCCCCACCGCCGCGCCAGAGCCCGGATGATGCCGATGGCCAGCTCGACATCCACCTGTCCGAGCGGCGCGACTGCGACCGAGATACTGTCCGCTTCCTCGCGCATATCGAGACCGGGCCAGGCGTCGAGCAGGCTTTCCCAGGCCGTGCGCTCCGCGCGCGCCTGCGCAGCGACGCGGAGAAGGCGGGGCTCGATATCCGGAATCCGGCTCCGCAGCATCGGCAGCACCTCGTGCCGGATCCACGACCGCTCGTGGCGGCTCTCGCGGTTGGCCGGGTCGGTCCAGGCCGTCTCGCCGATCGCCCGCACATGCTGGGCCAACTCATCGCGCCGGAACGGCAGGAGCGGGCGCACCAGCGACCCCGAAACGCCGCTGATCGCGGCCAGCCCTGCCGGCCCGCTGCCCTTGAGAACCCGCATGAGCACCGTTTCTGCCTGGTCGTCGGCGTGGTGCGCGGTCACGATGGCCCCAGCGCCGGCCTCCACCCGGAGCGTCTCCAGCGCCGCATAGCGGGCGGACCGCGCCTCGGTTTCACCAGCTCCGGCTCCAAGCCCAAGGGTGCGGACCAGGTAAGGAATGGCATACCTGTCCGCCAGCCGGCGGACCCGCTCCGCCACTGCAGGGCTTTCGGGATGAATGCCGTGATCAACGTGACCGACCGCGAGCTCGAGGCCCATGGGGCCGCGGCAGCCAATGAGGAGGTCGAGCAGTGCGATGGAGTCGGGGCCGCCGGAGACGGCCACCAGCAGGTGGCGGGACGGCAGCGCGAGGGTGCCGAGGTGCGCCTCAAACCGCTCGCGCAGGGACATCAACCTGTCGCGGGCTCGGGCACCTCGCACCAGTTGAGGAACCCTACGAGCTCGCGGGCTTCGCTCGCGTCGCGGACCGCGAACGCGAACCCGCCGCGCGCCACGGTCGGCTGAGTGTGCGCGAGCAGGCGGTTGTGACCCACGCGCGCGGTTTCCCCCACATGCCACGGACCGGCCACATGGGCCTCGAACGCAATCCCCAGCCGCTGGACGTCGGCCACGAGACGGACGAGAAGGCGATGCGCCAGCGGCTCGCCCGCGGGCTCGCGCGGCTGCGCCGACAATACGGCGAGGATCTCGCGGGCAAGCCGACCGGCGGCGTCTCGGTCCATTTGGGGATTCCTTCGGGAGACCCATTCAGGGTAAGGGGTGGGCGGCCTCCAGCGCAAACCGGGGGATGGACGCGTCGAAGGTAGTGCCATCGGCCCGGACGAAGCGATACTCGCCCTCCATGTGCCCGGCCGGCGAGCGGAGCTCGCAGAAGCTCTCGTATTCGTGCACCCCGCCCGGGGCAATGACCGGCTGCTGCCCGAGAACGCCCTCGCCTTCTACCGTCG
>DATAFP010000169.1:0-6426 GCA_036257415.1 Gemmatimonadales bacterium | reverse complement strand
CCGCCCGCGAGCGGCACGTCTTCGTGGATACCGACGGCTCGCGCGTGCAGCGATTGCTCCTGCTCCAGTTCGAGGGATTCCTGGACGGGGTAGAGGCAAGCTACCGGTACCAGACGACAAACCCGGTGGCGTTGGGCGGGGAAACCTACAATCAAAACGTGTACCTGATCAGCTCACCTGGCGACCTCGCTCCGGAGGGTATCGCGACCAGGGCAGCCCAGAACCGGGCACGACCTGGACACCTATCCCACTCTGGACGACAGCTTTAACGACCGGAATCCGGTATACCATCCCCGGGTAGAACGGGCGGTGCTGACCTGGCTCAAGGCCGATTAGTTTTGGGGAATGGCACGACGGGCATGTCCCCACTGCGTGATGCCGCTCGGCCTGTTAGCGGTGGCGTGTCCACGTTGTGGACGCGCCACCCCGCTGGCCCGGACCCTCCCGTGGGTCGCCGCGGGCGCCATCGGGATCGTGGTACTGGCGGCGTTCGCCGTCATCGCCTGGACCAGGATCGGTGAGCAGGGAAACGCGTCCGAGGGGCCGGCCCCGGACTCTGTCTTAACGCTGCCCCCTGCCCCGCCCCGCGGCATGGTCGCGGCGCTCGATTCGGCCGAAGCTGCCCATAAGGGACCAGAGGCCGTTCGGAGCGACACCGTTCGCGGTGCGGTCCGCACCAGCAACGTTCCCGACACCACCGGGATCGAGGTCAACGGCTACCCGCCTGATCCCTACGCGCTCGACGGCGTCGGTCCGGGTGAGCGCCGCCGATCGGCGCTGGACGCGCTGCTCCGCCGTGGGCTGGCGGACTCGCTGGTGGATCGCCCGCCGCGCACGGTGCAGGTCTTCGTGGGGCGGGCATTCTTCCGCCAGCCGCATCAGTTCCGCGACCCGTTGATCAAGGCGCTCGACGTGGCCTGGCAGGACCCGAGCGGCCACGGCCGGAGCTTCGAGCTCTGGTGGGATACGTTCCGGATTGGCGACTACAGCCGCGATACGTTCCGATTCACCAAGTGGTACTACGAGCTGCGTTGAGTTGGCCGCAGCTTCTCCCCGTACTTCTTCCTGAGCCTCGCCACCTTCGGCGCGATCACGGCGCGACAGTACATCCGGTCCGGGTTCCGCTCGTAGTAGCCCTGATGGTACGCCTCCGCCGGGTGCCACTCCCGGAGCGGTACAACTTCGGTGACGATCGGATCCGGAAAAACGCGTTCACGTTCCAGCTCGGCGATCAGCTCCCGCGCGACCAGCTCCTGCTCGGCCGTGTGGTAGAAGATCGCTGATCGGTATTGGGTCCCGACGTCGGCACCCTGCCGGTTCGCCGTGGTTGGGTCGTGAAACGCGAAGAAGAGCTCGAGCAGGCCCCGATAGCTGAGCACAGCCGGATCGAAGGTTACCTGTACCGCTTCGGCATGCCCGGTGGTACCGGTACACACGTCCTCGTATGTAGGCCGCCCGACGACACCGCCGGTGTAGCCCGACACGATCCGTTCGACGCCCTGCAACGGTTGGAAAACCGCCTCTAGGCACCAGAAGCAGCCGCCGGCAAGCGTGGCCGTCTCACGATTTGCGATCATCGTCGCAAGCTAAACGCGGTCACCGCGCTCGCGGTTCCGCTGGACTGGCCTCACGCCGCCGCGGGGGCCCCTTCCGCCACCCGGGCCAGCTCCTCGTACATCTCGGCCGCGCTCCTGGGTCGTTCGGCGGGATTCTTCGCCAGCGCTCGAGCGATCAACTGGGAGAGCGCCACCGGTACATCGGGTGCGACTTCGTGCGGTGGTACCGCCGGTTCGGTCAGCACCTTGCTGACCACCGCCATGGGAGAATCCGCGTCGTGTGGGCGGCGGCCGGTCAGGCACTCGTAGAGAACCACGCCCGCCGAGAACAGGTCCACCCGGACGTCGAGCCGCTCGCCCATGAGCTGCTCGGGCGCCATGTACTCCGGCGTTCCCACCACCAGCCCTGTTTGCGTCATGCCCTTCTTCCGCTCCACCGCGCGGGCGATTCCGAAGTCCATCACCTTCACCAGACCGTCCGGGGCGACGATGATGTTCTGCGGCTTCACGTCGCGATGGATGATGCCCTGCTCGTGAGCGGCCTCGAGCGCCCGGCACAGCTGCTTACCCACCGACACCGTCGCCTCGACCGGCAGGCGGCCCCGCGCCTTCAGCAATTCCTTGAGCGGCGTGCCTGCGACGTACTCCATGGTCACGTAGTAGACCCCATCCGTCTCGCCGAAGTCGTGGGTGCGCGCCACGTTCCGGTGCGAGATCCGGCGCGCCAACCGCACCTCGTCCTTGAAGCGCTCGAGCGCGTTCGGGTCGGTGAGCATGGTTTCCGAACGCACCAGCTTGAGCGCAACCACTTCACCGAGGTCCCGGTCACGCGCCCGATACACCACACCCATACCGCCTTCGCCCAGCGGCGCAAGGATCTCGAATCGCCCGGCAAAGACCTGCCCCGCCACCAGCCGCCCCTCTCCCACGAGTGCAGTCGGCCCGCTCGCGCGTCCGGGCTCACGGGCGAGCGAGATGCCTCGCCGCTCTTCCCGTCCCCGCAGCACCTCGACCAGCGACTGTTTCTCGCGCAGCTCCACCAGAAGCACCCGAAACGCCTCTGCCAGCGCGCGGATCTCCGCCGGGCCGTCGGGCTCGATCGGCGCGCCATAGTCGCCCTCGGCCGCCCGACGCGACGCCGCCACGAGGCCTTGCACCGGCCGGCTGATGCGCCGGGCTACCACCCACGAGAACAGGAAGGCGAGTAGCAGTCCGCCCACGCCCCCGAGGGCGATGCGCACGCCGAGATCCCGGAATCCCGCCAGCTCGAGCGCCCGGCTCCGGAGCGCGACGAAACCGCCGAGGGGCGCGCCCCCGGCGGAGAGCAGAGCACCCCCCTGGGCGAAGTAGCGACCCCCGCCGATATCAGCGCTCACGTGGCCGCGCGGAGCGGCTCCGTCGGCGGGAGAACGCGCCATCTCCGGACCGTGGGCAGCGACGAAGCCGGCCAGCTCCGGATGACTCAGCGTCGACGCGGCGATCCGTGCGCGGCCCGCGGAATCGAGGGTGAAGAACGCGACGTCGCTGTCGGTGCCCCGCTTCACCGCGCTCGCGAATGAGCTGTCGATCACGCGCGCCGCCATCAGGACACCGATCACGACGTCCGGCCCGGCACCCGGGATAGGAACCGCGACCGCCTGGAACAGCGCGCTGTCACCGGTGACGCCGATGCCCGAAGTCGTCTGACCCTGAAGCGCGCCCGCGATGAGGGGCGATCCCGCAAGCGAGACGCGCGCCGCGGCGGGCTCGTCGCTCCGGGCAAGTCGCACGCCTTCGCGGTCGGTGATTTGCACGAACGAAGCGTCCAGAAGCGCGGCGGCCTCGAGTGACTGATCCAGCATGTCACCCGAGGCCGCGTTCTCCAGCAGGGCCCGGAAGTTGGGATTTTGGACGAACACCGCCGCCCCTCGGGCAAGCCCTCGCTCGTCGCCCCGGAGGAAGGTGACGACCAGCCGGCGGGTGCGGTCCAGGCTCCGGTCCACTTCCCCCCAGATGGTACGCCGGACCGACAACCATCCGAGAAGGAGAGTCGCGGCGAGCACCGCAGCCACGACGCCGGCGGCGCCGAGGAAGATGCGCCAGGTGAGACTGCTAGTACCGCTCGCCGTCACTCGAGGTGTATGCGAGTCCGAACTTGTTCTTGTGCTCGGTGGGCCGCCACCCGCGGGCATCGAGCTCCACCGCCACCTCGGCCAGGCCATTCGGCCCGACCTCGATTGGCCGCGATGCTTCGCCGCCGCGCTCGTGCCAGACATGGAGGACGTAGCGCCCGGGCGGGACGCTTGCGAGACTGAACGCTCCATCCGCGCCTGCCTGCGTGAACCACGGGGTGCCGACGGCGACCACGAACGCGCTCATCCGCGAGTGGATGTTGCAGTAGATGGCGTACGCGCCCGGGCGGCGAAAGGTATTGCGGGCAGCCGAGCCGCGCGGCGTGAGTCCCAGGTCGAACGGGCCTGCGAGCGAGTTCGAGAAGACGTTGTGGCGGAACGGATCCTGATTGGGAAAGGCGACCGTGCTGCCCGCCGGCACCACACGCACGTGTGGGGTGTACTCCTTGTCGTGCATCGCGATCTCGGTGTCGACTCGGCGGCCGGGCGCGGTGGCACCGCCCGCCGCGGCGAGGTATATAACAGCGGTCGCGAGGTCTTTCGACGCCTCCTCGTCGCGTTCCTGGATGGATACCCGGCCGCTTACGGCCCCTTGCGCCAGCACGGCGGAGGGCCCGAGCAGAGACGGGCCTATCCCCAGGACGACCGTCATGAGCCCCAGAATGGTTCGCCGCATGCGCCGCTACGTTAGCCCCCGTCGCGCAGGCCGGTCAAGCGCGGTGGCGGGCCCGCTGCTTGCCCTCGCGGCGCTCGCCGCCGGTCCCGGTCCCAGCGCGGCCCAGGAGAGAGAGGCCGACACCGCGGCCGTCGCCGCCGATTCATTGGAGGAGCGCCTCCGGCGGGCGGAAGAGGCCATCGAGCTGCTGCGCCGGCAGCTTGCGACGCAGGCCGAGTCCGAGGTCCGTACCGCCACCCGGGTGCAGTTCGAGATCTTCGGCCGCGTGCTGGTGAACACGTTCCATAATAGCGGACGGGCGAACCTCACCGACGACCCCCAGTTCGTGCAGCCGGACGTGCCCTCCCCGCTCGACCCCGGCAGCTTCGGGGCGGCCATCCGGCAAACGCTCGTCGGCGGCGCCGTGTCGGTTCGCGACGTGCTCGGTGGCACGCTGATCGGCGACCTGACCATCGACTTGTTCGGTGCAGCGCAGTCCAATCCCGGGCGGAGCTTTCCGCAGCTCCGGCTCCGCACGGCGCGCGCGATCCTTGCCTGGGACAAGGCGGAGCTGCTTGCCGGCCAGGAGAACCCGCTCTTCATGGGACTCAATCCGGTGAGCATCGCCGCGGTGGGCACACCCGCGTTCGTCGCGGCGGGCAATCTTTGGCTCTGGCTGCCGCAGCTTCGCGTCGGCGTCGAAACGGGCAATGCGGTCCGCGTCGGCCTCGAGACCGCGGTGCTCGCCCCCACCAGCGGCGAGCCGGCTGCCCCCACCGATCCCGATCCGGCCGATCTCGCGGAGCGTTCCGAGCGCCCCTTCCTCGAAGCCCGCGTGCGGGTCCGCTGGGGAGAAAAGAATGAACGCGGCGGGGAGGTCGGGATCGCGGGCCACCTCGGTTGGTACGCCGCGGCAGGAACGGGCGTCCCGGTATCGGCCGATGAGGAACTGCTCGAGAGTCGCGGAATTGCGCTTGACGCGCGGGTCCCCCTCGGACGGCTCTTCGAGTTGCGCGGCGAAGTCTACCGCGGTCAGCTGCTCCGCGGCCTGGGCGGCGGCGCCATCGGCCAGAACTTCGGGCAGCCGGATGCGGACGGAAACCGCGCGATCATCTGGGACACCGGAGGCTGGGCCCAGTTTATCGTGCGCCCCTCGCTGCTGGTGGAGGCCGGCGTCGGCTTCGGCATCGATGATCCCGACGACGCCGACCGCCCGCTCCGCGAGCGGAACTTCGCCTGGAATGCGAACCTCACCGTGCGGCCGGCAGGACCGCTTCTGGCAGGACTCGAGTTTCGCAAGATGGAGACACGATACGCCGGCGCCGACGTCGCGAACGATCACCTCAACCTGGCAGTGGGCTTCGAGTTCTAGAACGCGGGATCGTTCCGCCGGGTGAGGTCGCAGAACCGGATGCCCGATCATGGCGTTGGTTTCGGTCACCTGGCTGGAGCCGCTGATGCCGTACCTGAAGTTCCTGTTCGCTCTCTCCCTCGCCGGAACCGTGACCGGAGCAACGCCGCGGCCGGCGCCGTCTTGGCGGAACACGAGTTGGTTCAATGCGGACCGTCCGGTCACCCTTGAAGGGCTCCGCGGCCGGGTAGTCCTGCTCAACTTCTGGACCTTCACTTGTTACAACTGCCGGAACGCGATCCCGTCGCTGGTGTCGTTCGACCGCACCTACCGCGACCAGGGGCTGTCGGTCATCGGCATCCACACGCCAGAGTTTCCACCCTACGCGGGCGAGCACGACCGGGCCAACGTCGCCCGCGCGCTCAAGGAGCACGGAATCGAGTACCCGAATGCCCAGGACAACGAGTCGAAGACCTGGGACCTCTACCACATCCGCTATTGGCCGAGTTACGTGCTGATCGACCGGAAAGGGCAGATTCGCTACGAGGGCTACGGCGAGTTCCACGTGGGCGATCCACACCATCTCCTGTGGGACCAGCGCATCCGTGAGCTCCTGCGGGAGCATCGGCAGTGAGGCTTAGCGCGCTGCTGCTGTTTTTTCTGGGCGGCGCCCTGGGCTGCGCCGCCCAACCGGTTGATCCAGTCGAGCTGCGGGTCGAGCCCGGCTCGGCCGGCACCGTGATCCGGCTCGTT
>DATAFP010000134.1:0-2031 GCA_036257415.1 Gemmatimonadales bacterium | reverse complement strand
CCAGGGCAATCGGGGCGACCAGGAAGAGGATCAGCAACACCACCAGCGCGAGGATCAGGGGCAGCCAGCGAAGCCAGGGATACTTGACGAGAAGGTCGGCGAGGAAATCCGGAACCTCCGGTGGCCGGAGACTGTCGGCGGCCTCTTCCAATCCGTTGAGCGACGGGGGCGACACCCGCGGCTGCGCGGCGCTGACTTCGCCCCGATTGATTCGGGTCAGGACGTTGAGCGGTGTCACGCCGTCGGTGAAGGCCAGCCGCTTCATGAGCTGTCCGCGCGGCCTGAGCTGCTTGCGCATGCCGGTCGACAGCGCGGCGAGCGGCACTCGGCTTCCCGCGATGTGCGAGCGCACCGTCATCCGGCGCGCCGTCGCCAGGGCACTCGGCCCGACCGTGCTGGCGGTCATGACCCGCGCGTGCACCGGCGCCGACAGCATGAGCCACGCCTCGGGCTTCGTCTGGGTGACCGGTGCCAGGTACGCCGAGTACCAGTGGGCCGATGCCTCCAGGGCGAGCTGGGCGAACTTGATCTTCTTGTTGGATTCCAGCACTTCGCCCACCTGCTCCCACGCGGCCGCCATGTAGTCTTCCTGATTGTCCTGCACCACGCCGGTGCCGAAGCCGGCCGCAGCCCGCCAGCGCGGATCGAGGTTCAGCTCGTGCACCCAGTTGTCGTTCGGCGTCAGGTCCGCCCCGTCGGCGTCCTTCAGCAGCCGCTTGGTCAGGGAATGCCAGCGGCCGTAGAGCGGCGCGGTGATGAGCGGATCCGGATTCTGCCGGATGTCGTACTCCGTCTCCGGATCCGTCGCGGTCTGCTCCTCGGTGATGTTGCTGTCCGCGTTCGCCTGGGCCGCGGCCTTGTCCTCGTACTCGGCCGTCAGGTTGATGAACGCCGCAACGTCCTGCTGGAAGGGATGCGGGTAGGGTCGCAGCCCGTTCAGCGTGGCCCAGTTGCGGTACTTGAGCACGACCGCCAGCTCCTCCTCAGTGTAGAACGCGTCTGGGATGCGCAGCACGCCCCCCAGCTTCAGGATTCCGCCGAGCGCCTCTTCCGGCGGCGCGTCGGGAGCGTCGATGATGCCTCGGATGTTGGCGCCGGGGCGCTGCACGTCCATGTCGCGCAGGCCGACCCGGCTGTCGATCGGCTGCGGCTTCAGCAGCCGCACCAGATACTCGAAGTCCCCGATCGCCCCGGTACGGAAATACCAGCGGTGATAGAAGGGCAGCTCCGTCGGGGTGGCCGCGTCGGTCCACGCCGGCGTACTCGCCGCGGCCGCTCCCGCGGGATCCTGCCCCAGCCCCGCCAGCCGGCCGCTCTCGAACGTGGGCACCAGGAACGCATGGTACGACGCGTTCGCCTCGAGGCGTCGGGGGCAGAGGATCCTGGAGTAGCCCATGTCCGGGTCCGCGTCGAGCGTCTGCCGGAGCTGCGACTGGATGGCGTCGCCGTCCGTCGAGCGGAAGGCCGATCCGATCAGACTCTTGTTGACGTGCACGTGCGCCCAGGCCCACAACTGCTCCGGGGGCGGCAGCTTCACCCCGGCCGCGGGAAGGATGTACGGCAGCGGATGATCCTTGACGTTCCTCCCGTCCTTGAACTCGGGGTCCTCGAGGACGATGAGCATCATCCAGGGGGTGAGCCGGTGGCCGGCCGGAGTGACCGGCGAGTAGCGCCACGGCAGGTCTTCGTCGTAGAACTCGACGTGAGCCATGTAGTTCGGCTCGAAGTTCGTGATGAAGTTGTCGGGCTCGGTCTTGATGATCGCTCGCGGATCCAGACCGGTGACGTCGCCCGGGCCGTAGATCTCGATGTCGTGGTGAATCGGCGGTCTCGTCTCCGAGCCGCCGTCGAGCTTGCGGCCCGTGAGCACCAGGTCGACCGGAACGGTGGCGCGCTGGCCCGCCGCTCCCGAGATCTGGTTCGCCAGGCCCTGTCGCATCCAGGGCAGGAAGGTGTAGGTGGCGAGGTCGCTCATGCGGCCAGGTCCAGCTCGGTGTTGGGAATGACGTGCACCCGGGCGCGGAACGCCGG
>DATAFP010000188.1:0-15412 GCA_036257415.1 Gemmatimonadales bacterium | reverse complement strand
GGAGGGGAAGGGGGAGCGCCCTCGTCCAGCTGACTGGAACCTCTCATCCCTCTCCTCCTGCTCCTCCTGCTCCTCCTGCTCTTCCCACTTCTCCCGCGAACAAGAACTGCTCCATCTGCTTGAAAAGAAAGTCCTTGGCCTGAGGGTCGCGGAGGTTCAGGGCGTAGTGATTGATGAGCTGCTGCTGGGTCTTGAGCCAGTCGCCCCAGCAGACTGCGCAGATCTCGGAGAACGCGCGGCGGCCGAGCTCGTTGGAGAACGGCTGGAAGGCCATGCGCTCCCGCTCTTGTCCGCAGCGGACGCAGTGGACGGTCGGCATGGCGGAATCATACACCTGCGCCTCACCGGTGTGACAGCGCGCACCGCGACGCGGTCTCCCGGGTTATAAGGGTCAAGGAAGCAAATGACGCTGGCTCCACTCCGAACGGTCGAGGGCACGGGCGCCGCTCGCGGTACCCATGCCTGTTCCGAGCGCCACGGCCGCGACGAAGAGCGTGCCGATCGGCACCAGCGGGAGCAGCGTCAGCGGGGCGGCCACCAATCCGGCGGCGATGCCGGCGATCCAGGGCGCCCAGGGCGACCGGACGGCATCCACGAACCGGAGACGGCGGCGGACGAAATCCCGGGCGATGCGGAACCCTGCGTACCCGGCGGCTATACTGAGAATGAGTGTCAGCGTGGCGTACATGTTCTGGCTCGAGCTAGAGGGTGTCGGGTACGTTACAGTACGAAACGCGCTACCCAAAAGATTCAGTACCCATGGACCGCGGAGGCCTGCCATGCCCAAGCATCCGGTCGTCCAGGTTCCCGATATCGGACCAATGGATCACGCGTGGGACCTGCTCGGCGAGTGGCGGACCGAGCTGGACCTCCCGAACGGCGAAGATACGGTGCACGGCACCGTGAACTTTCGATCCTGGGCCGACGCCGAGCTGGCGTTCGATCCGCTCGAGGCGGCCATCGCGGGAATTCCGGCCAGTGTCCCGCTCGAGCGCGCCAGCGACATCCACCTGACCGACGCGGGCGGCGGCGCGCTCCAGTGGGTGCTGCTCGCGCCGTCGTGCAACTGGTCGCTCCAGGCGACCATGTGGCCGGGATCGCTGCACCTGTTCGTGCACGACGTCGAGGATGACGACGAGGAGCTCTATCGCGCGCGGGCGACGCGGACGGCGGAGTACTACGCGAGGAAGTATCCTTAACGGCGGAGACGAGAGACAAGAGACAAGTGGTACATGCGTCGGGCACTACTTGTCTGTTGTCTCTACCAACGCACCGCCACGCTGCCCCATAGGAACCCGCTTCCAAACGCCGTGAACACCAGCAGGTCACCGGGGCGGACTCGCCCCGCGCGCACGCACTCGTCCAGCGCGATGGGAATCGTGGCGGAGGTGGTGTTTCCGTAGCGCTCGATGTTGTTGTACACCTGGTCATCGCGGAGGCCCAGCTCCCGCTGGACCATCTCGGAAATGCGATGGTTTGCCTGGTGGGCGAGCAACAGGGTGACGTCCTCCAGCCGTTCGCCGGCCGCGGCGAGCACCGCCCGCACCGACTCGGGCATGCGCACCACCGCGTGACGGAAGACCTCCTTACCATCCATGTCGAGGAAATGGCGGCCGGCGTCGATGAGGGCCTGGCTGATGCGCGGATGATACATCGAGCCGGGCGCGTCCACCCACAGCTTCTCGGCCTGCTCGCCGTCGGAGTGGAGGTCGAAGGCCAGGATGCCGCGTCCGGCCTCCTCGGTGGGCGCGAGCACCGCCGCCCCCGCGCCGTCCGCGAAGAGGACCGCGGTGTTTCGGCCCCGCGTGCTCACGTCCATGCCGGTCGATTGAATCTCACTGCCCACCACGAGCACCCGCCGGTAGGAATTGGTGCGCACCCATGCGTCGGCGACGGAGAGCGCGTACACGAAGCCGCTGCACTGGGTGCGGATGTCGAGCGCGGGTATCTGCCCGCAGCCCAGCAAGCGCTGGAGATAGACACCGTTCCCCGGCGCAAAGTGATCCGGCGTGGAGGTGGCGTAGACGATGGCATCGAGCTCCCCGGGCGTCAGGCCCGCGGCGCTCATCGCCTCCAGCGCGGCGCGGCATCCGAGGGTGGCGCCGGTCTCGCCTTCGCGGACCCAGCGCCGCTCGGAGATGCCGGTGCGGGTGCGGATCCATTCGTCGGTCGTGTCCATCACGGCGGCGAGGTCGTGATTGGTGACGACCCGGTCGGGCACGGCGAAGCCAGTGCCCAGGATGCAGGTGCGCGGCATGGAACTCCGGGACAGGCGATCCGTAGAGAGGACCCGATATTGTGCCCCGGAGTCGGACTTCCGCAAGTGAGGCTCTCCTGAGGAGCGACATGACATCGGTGCTGGTCCTCGCCGTTCTCGGCGTCGCGGCAGCCGGTTCGGCCTGCGCCCAGTCGAGCACGTCGGTCCCCGCCGACTCCGCGCTTCCGGCCGCCGCCCGGCCGGTGGCCCGTATCTCGTCGACCTCGTGGGATACGGAGTCGAGCCGCGACCGAGTGGGCGAGGCGGAGCGGGTGTTCACGCTGCTCGCGATCGGACCCGGGACCCGCGTGGCCGACATCGGCGCCGGTGCCGGCTACTACACCACCCGGCTCGCCCGCAAGCTCGGTCCGGGCGCCACCATCTATGCTCAGGACATCAGCCAGCCGATTCTGGATTCCCTCCGGTCCCGGCTCGCCCGCGAGCGTCTGGCCGGCGTGACGCTGGTGCTGGGGACACCGGGCGATCCGAAGCTGCCGCCCACGTCAGTGGACCTCGCGCTCCTCTCTCACATGTACCATGAGATCGCGCGCCCCTACGACTTTCTCTACAACCTGCATCCGGCGCTCGCCCCGAACGCCCGCGTCGCGGTCATCGACTCCGACAAACCCACCGAGTCGCACGGGACGCCGCCGGCACTGCTCCGCTGCGAGATGGCGGCGCTGGGCTATCGCGAGCTGTCGTTCGATCAGCTCACTCCGGCGTCGGGTTACCTCGCGGTCTTCGCCGCGCCCGACTCCATGCCGGGCCCTTCCACCGTGACCCCCTGCACCGCGTGAGCCAGTTCGACGACGACGACCTCCTCGACCGGGAGTTCCCTCTGGGCGACGGCACCGCCGACACCGGTGCCACCGTCGTCTGTCCATACTGCGGCCAGATGGTCGAGATCGCGGTCGATCCGGGAAGCGGCGGGGAGCAGGAGTACGTGGAGGACTGCGAAGTGTGCTGCCGCCCCTGGCGCGTAAGCGTCCATTACGCAGCCGACGGGTCGGTATCCGTCTCGCTCGACTCAGTTGAGTGACGCGATGACCTCGCGGGCGGCACGGATGCCGGTCTGGATGGCTCCATGCACCGATGCATGCTCGCCTTCGGCATGGGTGGCCTCACCGGCGAAGAACAGCGTTCGCGCCACCGGGGCGGCCAGGCGGGCCTGCGCACCTTCGCTGCCGACGAGCAGGTAAGTGTATGCACCCAGGCTCCAGCGATCCGCGGACCAGTCGTGGGTTCGCGCGTCGAGCAACAGCTCTTCGAGCTGCGCTTTCGGCAGCGCAAACGCCTGGCTGAGCGTGCGAAGCCCCGCTTGGAGCACCGCAGCGTCCGTCGCCCCCGCGTAGCTCGCCGCCTTGGGCCCGCCGGCCCAACCCACCAGGAGCGGAGCCCGAATCGGTGCTGGCGTCCACCAGGTCGGAAGCTCGGCATCTGGAATGTGGATGAACCCCACCGGGTCGGGAGTCCGACGAGCGCCCGGCAACTCGTCCCACCAGCTGGTGCGGAACCGGAGCACGAGACGAACGGCGGGTCCGGTGCCGATCTGAGCGAGCGCGGCTTGCTTCTCCGGCAGGGCGGGATCGATCGCGGGCCGGCTTCCGGTGGCGAGCACCGACGCGGGCACGGTGATCACGGCGGCCTGCGCCCGGAGCGGCGCACCGCCGTGATGCTCTACCGACACTGACCCCGGCGTCCAGCCGATGCGGGTAACCGGCGTCCCCAGGCTAACCGCACTATCGGGGATGCCGGCCCGCAGCTGATGCACCAGCCCTCCGTACCCCCCGCCCAGAAGCCGGAACCCGGCGCTCGACCCCGAGCCTTGGCCACGCTCGGCGTAGCCCAACGCCCGAGCGCTCGCCACCTCCGCGTCGGCGGCGTGGAATCCCTCCACGTAGCTGGTGAGCACCGCGGCCTGATCCGGCGAGAGGGCCATCGCCCGGAGCAGCGCCGCCACCGGCTGGTCGCGATCGAGGGCAGCCGCTCGTGCCGTGAACTCCGCCAGAGGGCCGCCGAAGTCGGGCGTCGGCGTGAGCCCGCCGTCGCGGACCAGGTCGTGTCGCTCGCCGACCTCCACGATGGGAAGGCCGGCGGCGCGCACGATGTCCCAGATCTCGTCCGCGTATCCGTGGACGAATTCGGCGCCGAGCTCGAGTGGCAACGGAGATTCCGGAACCTGCTCGGTGAGAATCCGCCCACCGACTCGGTCCCGGGCCTCTATTACGCGGACATCGAGTCCGGCCGCAACCAGTACGCGTGCCGCCGCCAACCCGGCCACTCCGGCCCCGATCACGACGACGTCGGTACTCGCATTCGTACTCGTACTCGTACTCGTACTCGTCTCTTGTCTTTTGTCTCCTGTCCCCTCACTCGTACCTGAGCGCGACGACCGGGTCGAGGCGCGCCGCGCGCCGGGCGGGCCAGATGCCGAAGAACAGCCCGACCGCGCCGCTGAAGACGAACGCCACAGCGACCGCGAAAGGCGAGATGAGGGTGTTCCACTGGAGGAAACGGGAGAGCGCCACGGCCGCACCGGTCCCGACCAGGATGCCGACGATGCCCCCGGCCACACAGAGGACCAGCGCCTCGATCAGAAACTGCAGCTGGATGTTGCCCCGGGTAGCGCCCAGGGCCATGCGGACCCCGATCTCCCGGGTCCGCTCGGTGACCGAGACCAGCATGATGTTCATGATGCCGATGCCGCCCACGACCAGGCTCACCGCCGCGATGCTCGCCAGCAGGTAAGTAAAGACCTCGGTCGCCTGCTGCTGGGTCGCGAGAATGTCGCGCTGATCGCGAATGGTAAAGTCGTTGGGCTGCCCTGGGCGGATCCTGTGCTCCCGCCTGAGCACCCGCTCGACGTCCACCATGCCCTGTTCGATCGGCACGCCATCGCGTACCTCCAGCGCGAGCGAGCGGAGACGCTTGGTGCCGAACAGCCGGTACTGGGCCGTGTTCAGCGGAATCAAGATCTGCTCGTCGGGATTCATCCATCCGCCCGCCGAGCCTTTTTCGCTCAGCACGCCGACGATCTCGAACGGCACGCCCCCGATGTCCAGCGTCTGGTGGATCATGGCGGCCGGGTTGCCGCCGAGCATGCGGGGGACCGATGCCCCCAGCACAGCGTAGCGTCGCCGGGCTGCGTTGTCGCCGTCGGTGAACATCTGTCCGTACGGCACCGTGTAGTTCCGTACCGGCACGTATTCCGGCGTGGTACCGACCACCTGCAGGTTGGCGTTCTGATTCCCGAGCTTGACCTGAGCGTTCTGCGACATCTCAGGGACCACGGCCGACAGCAGCGTGGCATCCCGCTGGAGCGCAGCGTAGTCGTCAGTGGAGAGAATGGTCGCGTCGGTGATCCGCACCATGCCGCTCCGGGCCTGGCCGGCGAACACGGTGAACACGTTCGCGCCCAGCGCGGCGATCCGGTCTTGCACCGCCTTTTGCGCCCCGCGCCCGAGTGCCAGCATCGTGATGACCGCGCCGACCCCGATCACGATGCCGAGCATCGTGAGCATGGAACGCAGCGCGTTGGCCCGGATGGACTGCAGCGCCGCCGCGATGATCTCTCCGAGCAGCATGGGCCGGTGTCAGCGGGGCGTCGGGGCGGGGGCGGGAGCGGCCGCCGCGCCGCCTGCCGGTCCGGTCTGCTGGCGCATCCCAGGCAGCCCACCCCCACCGGTGACGCGATTCATGCGGTCGCGCATCTCCTGCTGCGATTGCACCATACTGGCGCTCGGCAGGACGAGCACGGAATCACCCGCCGTGAGGCCGTCCAGCACCTCAGTGTAGTCCAGGTCGGTAAGCCCGGTCTGGATCCACCGAGGCTCGGGTGCCCCGCCGCGCTTCACGAAGACCACAAAGCGGGCGCCGGCAGGACGGATGGACGGAGGAGCGGATGGACGGGTGCCGCGCCGACTCGGCGCGCTCCCCGACAAGCGATCGGTCTTGAGTGATCCGGAGTCCGGGCGGGGCTGCGCCGCCAGAACGCGATCCGATCCTCGTGCCAGCTGACCCTGGGCGAGTTCCCGCCGCACCTCAGCGGTGTCCATGCCCAGCACCTGCGCGGCGGACCCGGCATCGCGCTGGGTACGGAGCGCGGCATTGGGCACCGCGAGCACACCCCGTCGCTCGCCGACATGGATCTCGATGTCGGCGTTCATACCCGGGCGGAGCAGCCCGTCCTTGTTGTCGATCCGGATCCGGACCGGAAACGTGGTCACGTTCTGATTGACTACCGCCTGGGGCTCGATCTTGAGCACCGTGCCTTCGAACGGCCGGTTGGGATAGGCATCCACCGTGACGGAGGCGCTTTGTCCCTTCTGCACCTTGCCGATGTCGGTCTCGTCCACCTGGGAGGTGATCTGCACCAGGTCGAGATCGGCCATCTTGAGCAGCGTGGTGCCGCCACCAACGTTCTGGGTGGCTGAAGCGATCACCGATCCGCGCTCCACGCCCTTCTCGATGATGGTCCCATCGATCGGGGCCCGCACGTCGGTGTCCTCCAGCTGGATCCGGGCGTTCTCCAGCGCCACCCGCGCCCGCACCACCGCCGCCTTTGCGTTGGCGTAGCTGAGCTGCACGTTCTCCCGGTCCTGCGCGGTGATGGCGCCGGTCTTGAACAGCTCCTCAGCGCGGCCTTGCTGCGCCTGTGTCGTGCTCTGCTGGGCCAGCGCGGCCTCGAGATCCGCCTCCGCCTGCGCGACGGCGTTGCGCAGCTGCCGCGGGTCGATCCGGAGGAGCAGGGTGCCGCGCTTCACCGTCTGACCGGTCTCGACTTTGACCTCGAGTACCTCACCGGCAGCGCGAGTTTTCACTTCGACGGTCGTATCCGGCTGCACGGTGCCGCTCGCGTTGGCCGACACCACGATGTCGCGGGGCGCAACCGCGATGGCCTGGTAGCGCGGTGGCGCCGCCGCGTCCTTGCAAGCGGCAAGTGCCGCAAGGCCCACCGCAAGGCCGACCCGCGCGGCGCCGAGGCGCACGCTCAGCCGCCGGCCGGTCGGGCGGTCAGCCGGGGCACCGGAAAGTCGCGCTCCACCCTGCCGTCCTTGAGATGGATCTGGCGGGATGCGTGTACCGCGATGTCCGCCTCGTGCGTGACCAGCAGGATGGTCTGTCCCTGCGCGTGCAGCTCCTCGAAGAACGTCATGATCTCCTGGCTCGTCGTGGAGTCGAGGTTGCCGGTCGGCTCGTCGGCGAGCAGCAGGCTCGGTCGATTCACCAGGGCACGTGCGATGGCCACCCGCTGGCGCTGCCCGCCGGACAGCTCGTTGGGACGGTGCTGCATTCGGTCGGCCAGCCCCACCCGGGTGAGCGCGGTCTCCGCCATCCCGCGCCGCTCCTTCGCCGCGATTCCAGCGTACACCAGCGGGAGCTCGACGTTGTGCAGCGCCGAGGCTCGGGGAAGCAGGTTGAACGTCTGGAAGACGAATCCGATCTCCTTGTTGCGTATGCGCGCGAGCTCGTTGTCTTCCAGCTCGGAAACGCGGTAACCGTTGAGCCAGTACTCCCCCGCGGTTGGGCTGTCGAGACATCCGACCAGGTTCATCAGGGTGGACTTTCCCGACCCCGAGGCCCCCATGATGGCGACGAACTCGTTGCGCCGGATGACCAGATCCACCCCCTGCAACGCGCGCACCACTTCGCCTCCCATGTCGTACTCGCGCCGCAGGTTCCGGGTGACGATCACCGCATCCCGCGGAATGTCCGGGGGGAGCTGCGCCATCCGTTCGGCCGTGCTTTCCAGAGTTGCGGCCATGTCCTACTCCGATGCGCAAGTCAATGGGTTGGTCGCCTATCGGGGCACGAAATCGGTCTCGCTGGTGACCGCCCGGGCGAACGCCGCCAGCAGCCGAGCGGCACGCTCCAGGTCTTCCAGTGCGACCATTTCGTTCGGACTGTGCATGTATCGGTTCGGGACCGACACCAGACCGGTGGCGATCCCTCGGTGCGTGGTGTAGATGGCATCCGCGTCCGTGCCGGTGTACTTGGGCGCCGCCTGGATCGTGAACGGGATGCCCTCGCGCTCCGCCGCGCTCGCCAGCAGATCGAACACCGCCGGGTTGACCGCCGACCCTCGCGCCAGCACCACCCCGCCGCCGATCCGGATGTCGCCGTGCCGTTTCTTCTCGATGCCCGGGTAGTCGGTGGCATGGGTCACGTCCACCACCACCGCGGCCTGGGCATCGAGCGACACTGCCGACGTACGCGCCCCGCCGCCCGTAGTGTACGCGATCTCCTCCTGCGTCGTAGCGACGGCTGTCACCTGCGCCGTTGGCCGGTCAGGCGCCAGCAACCGCAGTGCCTCCAGCACCACGAACGCGCCGATCCGGTTGTCCAGACTCCGGCTCACGATGCGTCCGTTGGGCAGCTCCTGAACCGACGCCGCCAGCACGCCGGCGTCGCCCACCCGCAGTCGCGTCTCGGCGTCCGCGCGGTTGGCGGCGCCGATATCGATCCAGAGATCCTCCGGCTTGGACACCTTCTCCCGGTCGTCCTTCTCCATCAGGTGGATGGCGCGCTTCCCGATCACGCCAGGCACCGGCCCGGCGCGGCCCAGCAGAGTGACTCGCTGTCCCACGAACACCTGGTTGTCCCAGCCGCCGATCGGATCGAAGTGGACGTATCCCTCGTCGTCGATGTGGACCACCATCAGGCCGATCTCGTCGATGTGCCCGGCAAACATCACCCGCGGCGCACCGCTCGGGTTGATCGTGGCGAGCGAGTTGCCGCCGACGTCCGCCTGCACCAAATCGGCAAAGGTCTCGGCCTCCGCCCGCCAGACCCGCGCAGGCGCGCTCTCGAACCCACTGGGGCCGGGGGTGTCGAGCAGGGACTTGAGGAACGTGAGCGAGCGATCGTTCATGGCGCCTGTCCAGGGGGCTCGGTCTGACAGCAGGCTAGCGCTCCGGACGCACGTGCGCGAGCCCGTGCCGGAGCGCTTCGCGGTCCAACTCTTCCTCCAGCGTCAGCAGTACCTCGTCGCTGATGTCGCCGCGATCGCGGAGCTCGATGAGTGCCCGGCGCTCCGCTGCGAGGGTCTCGTGGCGGGCGCGCTTGAACGCCGCCTCCGCCAGTGACGAGCTCCGGGGTGCGCCGGCCTGGAATTCGGCGAATGCCCGCCGGCGGTCGTGATAGTCCTCTCGCAGGTCCTGCACCGCGTGATGATCCTCTACCCCCGGCATCGAGTCCAGTCGAGCAAGCGCCGCGGTGGCCGCGCGCTCCCGGGCCAGCGCTTCCTCCTCCTCGAGGTGGGTGTCCTCCGGCAGCCGGAGGCGGCGAATGAGCGGCGCCAGGGTCAGACCCTGCACCACCAGCGTCACCACGATGACGATGAACGTGAGCAGGATCAGCTCGGCACGGAACGGTAGAGGCCTCCCATCAACCGTGGCGAGCGGCAGTGCGAGGGCCGCAGCCAGGGAGACGATGCCGCGCATGCCGGTCCACGCGACCAGCGCGATGGACGGCCACGGCGGCATCGGGTCGACTTCGCGCACGCTCGGGATCAACCGGGGCAGCGCTGTGGCGACCGGTACCCAGGCCAGCCGGATGGCGATGGCGGCGGCGCTCACGATCAGGCCCTGCAGGATGAGCGTCGGCAGCTCGCCGCCCGGCACCGCCTCCGCGAGCGGCCGGAGCGCGAGCCCGATCAGAATGAAGATCATCCCGTTCAGCGCGAAGACGAGAAGATCCCATACCGCCCGGGCCTGGAGCCGGGTGCCGGGCGCGACCACTCGGCTCATGTGGCGCCGCAACAGCAAACCGCCGGCGACGCAGGCCAGCACCGCCGACGTGTGCACCCGCTCGGCGATCGACCAGGCGAAATAGGGCGCGAGCAGGGTGATCGCGATCTCGGTCAGCGGGTCGTGCAGCCGCTCGAGCGCCAGGAGCGCGATCCATCCGATGACGAGACCGATCGCCACTCCGCCGACAGCCGCCACCACGAATCCGGTCGCCGCGTCGCTTACGCTGAACCCACCCGTCACCATCGCGATGACCGCCGTCCGGTAGAGCACCAGTGCGGTCGCGTCGTTCACCAGGCTCTCGCCCTCGAGAATCACCAGCACGCGGTAGGGGATCTTCAACCGACGAAGCACCGCGGCCGCCGCGACTGCGTCGGGCGGCGAGACGATCGCACCGAGCGCTACCGCCGCGGGCCATGGCAGCCCCGGCACCACGGCTCGAGCCACCATCGCCACGACGCCGGTGGTGGCGATGACCAGGCCGAACGCCAGCAGCGCGATCGGGCGGAGGTTGCGCTTGAAGTCGCGGAACGAGGTGAAGTATGCCGCCGCCCACAGAATCGGCGGCAGGAAGATGAAGAAAATGACGTCGGGATTGGGCTCGAGCGGCGGCAGGCCGGGGATGAACCCGAGCACCAGGCCGCCGAGCACCAGCAGGATCGGGTAGGGCACCACCAGCCACCGCGCGACCGCGGCGAGAGCAAGCACCGCCGCGAACAGCAGCGTCACCAATTCGACGGCCTGTGCGGTCATCTCTCAGCGATCGATGAACACCATCCCGGTGGTGCGCTCAACGTCGCGCCACGCGGTAAAGCACCACGCCCAGCGCGAAGAACACGAGGATCGCGAAGAGGTCGCTGCCCGCAATCGCCCCCGCCTTCTGCTGCAGGCCGACCGTGTGGGCGAGATAGTCGGCCGCGGGAATGCCCGCTGCTTCCGCTCGCCGCGCCAGGAGGGCGGCCACGCCGGCCACGAAGATGCCGGCGATCGCGCCGCCGGCGATCAGGCCGCTGGAAAACAGCACGCCGGGGCCCGACTCGGAGCCGGCGGAGCGACCCTCGCGCGCCAGGCTCCGCTCCGCCAGCCAGCGCACCACGCCGCCGACGAACATCGCCGACGAAGTGGAGATCGGCAGGTAGACGCCCACGGCGACCGGCAGCGACTGGAGACCCATCAGCTCGATCGCGAGCGTGATGAACACGCCGATCAGGACGAGGCCCCACGGCAGCTGCTGGGTGAGGATGCCGTCGGTGACGAGGGCCATGATAGTTGCCTTGGGCGAGTCGAGCTTGGTCACCGGGGCGCCGTTCAGCTCCTTCACCCGGCCTCCAATGCCCGGGTCCACCAGAAAGGCGATCTCGTTCGTCTTGGGATCGACCAGATACTTGCCCGGCGCCACGCCCTGGGTCGGGAGGTTCACCCGAAGCACGCGGTACGCCTGGCCCGCGTGCGTCTGGTTCTCGCCGTAGAAGGTGAACGTGCGCTGGTCGGAGCGCGTGTCCTCCATCCGGAACTCGACGCCCGGATGCGGCTCGGGGACGACGGTCGTGTAGGTGTTGTTGAGCAGCGTGAGGGTCCACCCGATCGCCAGAGCAGACGTCACGGTGCCGACCAGCACGGCGAGCTGCTGGTAGCGTGGCGTGGCGCCAACCAAAAACCCCGTCTTGAGGTCCTGGCTCGTCGCACCCGCGTTCCCGGCACTCACCGCGATCACCGCCGCGATGGAGATCGCCGCCGCCCGATAGTCGATGCCGGTCCAGCCGATGGCCAAGAAGATGACCGTGGTGCCGATCAGCGCGGCGATGGTCATGCCGGAGATCGGGTTCGCGCTGACGCCGATCTCGCCGGTAATCCGCGAGCTGACGGTGACGAAGAAGAATCCGAATACCACGATCAGCACCGCGCCCAGCAGATTCACGCCCACCTGCGGCAGCACCGAGATGAGCAGCGCCATCGCCAGCGAGCCGCCGACGGTCACCCAGATGGGGAGATCGTTGTCGGTGCGGACCCGCGACGCGACGTCTCCCAGCGAGCCGCGAAGGTCCTGGAAGCCGTGGCGGAACGCCGACGCGATGGTGGGGAGGGCCCGCACCAGGGCGATGATACCGGCTGATGCGACGGCGCCCGCGCCGATGTAGAACACGTAATTCGCGCGGATCTGGCTCGGGCTCATCTCCGAGATGAGCGTCGTCGCCGGGAAGATCGGCTGGGTGAGCCCGTGCCCGAACAGCGTGATCGCCGGAATCAGGACCAGGTACGCGATTGTGCCGCCGGCGAACAGAAATCCGGAGATGCGGGGACCGATGATGTAGCCCACGCCCATCAGCTCGGGAGACACCTCGGTGGCGATGGAGCCGCCGGGATAGCCCGGAAACGCACGACCCGGCACCTCCTTCCAGGCCTTGAGACCGGCCATCAGGAACTTGTACCCGAAGGCCAACCCGAACGCCTGAAATAGGAGCCGGGCGCGAAGACCGCCCTGCTCGCCCGCAACCAGCACCTCGGCGCAGGCGGTTCCTTCCGGATACGGAAGCCGCCCGTGCTCCTTCACGATCAGCGCTCGCCGGAGCGGAATCATCAGCAGCGCACCAAGCACGCCGCCCACCAGCGCGATCACCGTGACCTTGGCGATGCTCAGGTCGTACCCCATGAGCAGGATCGCGGGGATCGTGAACACGATGCCGGCCGCGATCGACTCGCCGGAAGAGCCGGTGGTCTGCACGATGTTGTTTTCGAGGATCGTCGAGCGGCCCAGCGTGCGGAAGAAGGCGACGGCGAGGACGGCGATGGGGATCGAGGCGCTCACCGTCAATCCGATCTTGAGCGCCAGATATACGCTCGAGGCGGCGAAGACGATGCCGAGGATGGCGCCGAGTACGAGGGCTCTGGGGGTGAACTCCGCCAGGTGCTTGGTCGGCGGCACGAAGGGCTCGAACGGCGGCGCCTCCGGGGGAGGCGGCGGGGCAACGGTCGCCATGCGGTATCCTGCGGTATCCTGGGGAGAGCGGAGTCCGAAAACGGACGGGTGAGGAAGTGTACGGGACCGGTGGGGACGCGTCCAGCGGTCCGGGTTCGGGGCCGGGGCGACCTGTAGCGGCCGAGCCTCCGTGTGTCGGCGGGGCAATAGCCGTCCCGCAACGGTCGCGACCTCGGGGTAGCGGGGAAAGCTGCCCGGACTATACTTGTGCCGCCATTGTGTCCGGCTCGGCAGGGCCCCGAAATTGCGCGTGTTGGTTCCGTTCCGGAACGTCCCCTGCCGGACCCGTATCTCAAAACCGACGTACCCAGGCGCGCCGCGAGCGGTCATCGCGGTGTGTGACGGCAGCCCTCCTGCTCGAAAGGGACATCATGACGCGCAATTGTCTGCTCGCGCTCGGGCTCGCCCTGTTTGTCGCCGCGTGCGGCGAGAACGCAGGGCCCACCGACACGAACCCCTCGCCCGACTTCGCTTCTGCCAACGCCACCCAGCAGGTCAACGTTCTCCTCAAGGCTCGCGCCACGGCAGCGAACCGGGCCGAGCTCTCGAGGTACGGCAACATCACCGACGAAATTGCCTCGCTCAACGCGCTTTCGATGAAGGCCAAGGCGGACAAGATCCCCGCGATTCGCGCCCTGGCGTTCGTGAAGAGCGTAAGCTTGGATCAGCCGCGCTCCACGCCGCCCGTCGAGGTGGCGGAGGCGCTCGACATCGCGGCCGGTGCGAACGTCTGGAACCTCGACGCCATCAATGTCACCGACAAGCTCACCGGTGGTCGAAAGGTGGACTTCGACGGTACCGGCGTGTACGTCGCGCAGCTCGATACCGGACTCTTGCCGTTCTGGCCATTCTATTTCGCGGGCAAGAACATCGATACCGAGCATGCGGTCGCGTTCGGCGGTTTGGGACTGGGGAACAATCCCACGATCCCGCACAAGTGGGAGAACGACGTCGATGCGCACGGCACCCACGTAGCGAGCATCATTCTCGGCTTTCAGTTCGCCTCCGCGTCGACCGGCGGCGTGTTCCAGATCAACGGCGTCGCACCGGCCGCCACGCTGATTCCGGTGAAAGTGCTTCATCAGACGGGGAGCGGAACGTCGTTCACCGTCGCGAAGGGCATCACCTATGTCGCCGATCTGTTCAACCCCGACGGCGGCGAGCTCGCCGGCAAGCGCGTGGTCGTCAACATGAGCCTTGGCGGGGCCGCACTCGATCCGGTCGAGAAGGAGGCGTTCGACCTCGCGATCAGTCGCAATGTGGTCCTTGTCGCGGCGGCCAGCAACGAAGGTCCTGACGGGCCAATGGCGTACCCCGGCGGGTATCCACCGGTCATCTCGGTGGCGTCAGCCGGCTGGATCGGTGAATGGGGCGGCAACAATCCGGCGTGCACCGCGCTTCCCAACGGCGTCGATGAAGTGAACCCCGCCCGGTGGTGGCGGCAGTGCGACGTTCCCGACCCGTACGATCAGGCGAACTTCTACATCAACGACTTCTCCAGCGAGCCGGATCCCACGCCGACTGGCTTCACGGAGCCGCAGGACCTGGATGTGGCTGCGCCCGGCTCGTGGGTCGTCGGCCCGTATCAGCTGAACCAGGGCAACCCTGCGTACTTCTTTGTGGGCGGTACGTCTCAGGCGACAGCCCACGTAACGGGCATCGTCGCTCTCATCCTCCAAAAGAACCCCAGCCTCTCGCCGGCCGCGGTGGAGGACATTCTCGAGGACGCTGCGCAGCAGCACGCGCTCAACGACGTGGGTCAGCAGGTGGCGCCCGACGTCGGCCTCCCATTGGAGGGCGTTCCGTCATGGGCCACCGACGGCCGCGCCGGCAATGGATTCATCACCGCTGACGCCGCGCTCGCGGAAACGCCGTAACGCACCGGCAGCTTCGACCGCGTCAACATGAAGAGGCCCGTCTTCGGACGGGCCTCTTTCGTTTCCGCACTTTCTTGCACCAGCACGCGGTCGTTTCGGGTAGCCCGCATGAGGTCAAGGCAATCACGTTTGCACTCCTTCTTGTGCCGGCGTCGGCGACCCTTACCGGGACAACTGCCCATGCACCTCATTCGTCATCTCGCAGGCGCTGCCGGGGTTCTGCTCTCGCTGGGTGGCTGCACCAACGACTCCCCCATCGCACCCAATGCCGCGCCGGACCCCGCCAAGCGATCCGTCGCGAGCGGGGAGACTCAGTACATCCTCGCCGGACCGCCGGGCAGGCTTCCCGATGGGCTCGACCACCAGGTCGAGATCGCGGGCGGGAGGCTCATTGCCGCGTATTCGCAGGTGGGGCTCGCCATCGCGCGCTCCAGCGCCGCGGACTTCGCCACCAGGGCGGGCCGAATCGCCGGCATCCAGCATGCTATTCCCGATGAGCGGGTCGCCTGGCTGCCACCCTCTCCCACCAAGGCTGCCGGGCCGCCCGGAAGAA
>DATAFP010000108.1:0-1863 GCA_036257415.1 Gemmatimonadales bacterium | reverse complement strand
TCGTTGAGCGCATTGAGTGAAAAGACCAGCGCATAGCCCCGCGACTTGGCCGCGGCCAGGTGCTCCTCGCGGTAGTCTTCCACCGCCTGGTTGCGGCGGCTCCCGTACTGCGCCCATCCTGCGTCGATCGCATCACACGATCCGAGCCATTCCGGAGCCGCACGGACGAGCACCGGGATGCCCGGCAGCTCGGCGCGGGCGAACCGCGCCATGTTGCAGACCTGCGCCGGGGAGATCACGCCCCACCGTTTCACCAGGTTGGGCTCGTCAATCAGATAGGTGCCGACCACGACGCCGCTGTCGGCATAGGCCAGCATCCGGGCACGGTTCGCCGCGGTGAGGTTCCGTTTCCAGCAGGCGGTCCACAGGTCCATCTGCCACTGCCCGCTGGCGTCCTTCGCGCACTTCCCGCCGCCCACCACGTTGACGACCACGCGGCCCCCGCGTTCGCGGGTGAGGGGCAGTTTGTCCAGTTCGCCCATCGGTACGACGAGATCACCGCCCGATCGGAGGTAACTGCCGGGTCTCGGCTCCTTGAAGTGGCCGAAGGGGATGCCGCTCAGCGTGCCGCCGCCCGACGGGATCGGCGCGGGGCTGGGCTCGGGCTCGGGAGTGCCACCGCCGGAGGTCGCTGTCAGCGTGACGACCGAAGTGTCCGTGAGCTTGTCCGCCATGGCGATGACGCGGAAAGTGCCCGGGGTCTCCCCGGCGGTGTAGAGGCCGGTCTCGCTGATGGTCCCGCCGGCCGCCTTGAACGTCACGTCCACGGCCAGGCTGTCGCCGCTCTCAGTCCGCCCGAAGGCGGCGAACTGCAGGCTCGAGCTCAGGGCGAGGGTCGCCGTGGAGGGGCGCAGGACAATGCGGGTCGCCACGGCGGTCCGCTCCTTGTCCCTGGGACCTTTGCGAATCACCACCGGGATGGTGTCCGTGTGGCCGCCACGGAGGCTCCGCGCGATGACGCGATAGGTGCCCGAGGTCTCACCCGCCTCGTAGACGCCGCCCTCGCCGATGGTGCCGCCGGTGGCGCTCCAGTTCACGCGGATCGCGGCGTGCGTGCCATCCGGAAGCCGGCCCACTGCGGTGAACATCCTCTTGCTGCCGCTGACAAGCTCGGGGGTCCGCGGCGTGACCCGGATGCGTTCCACCGTGGGCTGGCGCGCCACGACGACGACCACCGAGGTATCGGGGCGGTGGACCCGGCTCCGGCCGATCACCCGGTAGGTGCCGGGGCGGTGGGCCGAGAAGGTGCCGTCAGAGGCGATGGTGCCGCCGGTAGCCTCCCAACGCATGGGAGGCAGGCGATAGCCGGCGCGCAGGTTCCGGAGCTCACCGCGAAAGCGGACGCGCTGGTCGACCTCGACAGTTACTGAAGATGGAAGAACTCGGAAACCGAGTCCGGTCGGTGAGCTGGGTTCGGACGGTACGCTTGGATTGGCTGGGACCTCCGGTGCGGTCGTGTCCCCCGCGCATGCGGCGAGCAGCGCGAAGGCGGCGGACATGCCCAACTTTCGCGAGATGGCCAATCTGCGCGCAAGCTTATGGGTGTACGTCATTTTTGAGTGGATCCTTGCGGTAGAACCACGCTGAGCCCAACCCTCCCGTCAGTCCACGTCCTCCCTTGGGCTGAGTCTATTTACGGGAGTACCAGCAGCTTCTCAATCGGAAGAACTTCGACACTTCTACAGTATTTGAATAATAGGTATGGTTACAAGCGATTGATTTTGCGACATATATACTGGCACAAGTACTTGCATTGTAACAAAATATTGTATGTTTGTTATACACGTGTTCGCCATTGGACAGCCCCGCGCCGAACCCAGCAGGCGCGGCCTGCCGGCCTGCGGTATACTTCTCGGCCGGTCG
>DATAFP010000091.1:0-16194 GCA_036257415.1 Gemmatimonadales bacterium | reverse complement strand
CGTCGCGCGTGAACCTCGAGGCCGATCTCGCGCGGGAGTCGAGCCCGATGTTCTTCGGATTCGCCGCGGCCCTGTCCGACCTGGAGCGCCCCTGGTTCTTCGGCGTGGGCAATGAGTCGGTGCGAGCAGCGCCGACGGACGCCTACCGCGTTTCCCACCGGCAGTATCAAGCTGGCATCGATGTCGGGGTCCGCGGCACGGGCTGGCTGGTGGCCGCCGGCCCATTCGTTCGATACGGGCGGACCGACTCGCCCGAATTCGCGGTCCCGGCGTTCGGACGGGGTGCCGGAGATTACGGTTTCGGCGGACTCGCGGTTCGGGCTGAGTGGGATCGCCGCGACCGCGGCGAACAGCCCCGACACGGCGTCGCGCTCTCAGCTGGCGGCACGCTCGTCCCTTCGATGTGGGACGCCGAAGGGACGTTCGGCCAGGTCCGCACGTCCGGTTCGATGTTCCTCGCGCCACGACTCCCGCTGTCGCCCGTACTGGCGGTTCGCGCCGGCGGCAGCCGGGCATGGGGACCGTTTCCCTGGTTCGCATCGCCGGCAGTCGGCGGTGAGTCGACGCTCCGGGGCTACGATCTGGCGCGCTTCGCCGGCGACGCCGCTCTGTTCGGGGGCGCGGAGCTGCGCGCGCGTCTGGTGGGTTTCTCCATCGGCGTGCCGGGTGATCTCGGGGTCCTCGCCCTGACCGACATCGGGAGAGTCTGGCTCGCGGGCGAGTCCTCCGGGCGGTGGCATTCCGCCTGGGGTGGTGGCGTCTGGGTTACGGTCATCGATCGAGCCGCGACGTTGAGCGCGACACTCGCCGACGGCGAGCGCACCATGCTTTACGTCCGGGGAGGATTCGCCTTCTGACCCCCGCCAAGGCCGGGCTGGCACTCTTCCTTCTCGCCCTACCGACGACAGGCTCCTCCCGGCAGCAGGCCGCGCCGCCGCGCGACCTCGTCGCGAGCGACGTCGTCGCGAGCGACACGGTCGAGGTCGTTGCCGGGCCCCGTTACGCGGCTGGTCCCCTGCAGCGATTCCTGTTCGGCTCGGGATGGCGCGAGCTGTGGACGACCCCGATCCGTGTTCCGATTCTCGATCTGCCCCGCACGGCGGGCGGCCTCAGACCGGTGGTGCGCGGCGGCGGGTTCCAGACCCGGTCGCTCGAGTTCGCGAGCGACGATGGCCGCGAGTTCCGGTTCCGCTCGGTTGACAAGGATGCCTCACAACGGCTGTCCCCCGGCGTTCGTCTCCCCGCCATCGTGGGCATGGTTCGGGACCAGACCAGCGCGCTGCATCCGGCCGGCGCCCTGGTCGCCGCGGGCCTGGCAGCAGCCGCCGGCATCCCGCACGTGGTCCCCACCCTGGTGGTGATGCCGGACGATCCTTCGTTGGGACAGTTTCGCCAGGAGTTCGCCGGCATGCTGGGGATCCTCGAGGAGCACCCGGCCCAACGGCCACATGGTTTGCCCGACCGCTTCGGGTTCCGCCGCGTCGTCGAGACCGATACCCTGCTGCCGCCGGCGGGACCCGCCCCGAGAGGCATCGACGCACGGGAGTATCTCGCCGCCCGCTTGCTGGACCTCTACCTGAACGACTGGGATCGTCACGAGGGGAACTGGCTCTGGGTCACGTCTGACACGGCGCAGCCGTATCGTTGGCTCGCCATCCCGAAGGACCGGGATCAGGTGTTCGCCTCGTATGGCGGGGTCGTCTTAGCGATCGCGCGAGCGTTCGTTCCCAAGCTGGTGCCGTTCACCGGCGACTATCACCTCAAGGGACTGACCGCCAATGCCGCGGACCTCGACCGCCGCATTCTGGGTGCACTGCCGATGACGGTGTGGGACTCGTTGACCCGGGTGCTGGTGACGCGGCTGAACGACGCGGCAGTGGAGTCGGCGCTCCGTCGCATGCCGGCTCCGTACTACCGGCTGAGCCGCGACGAGCTGATCACGAAATTGCGGGCGCGACGCGAGCGGCTGCCTGCGGCGGCGCGGGCGTGGGCGCGGATGGTCGCATCCCCCGACTAGACTAGCCGGCGGCCCGTAGCTTTGCCCGTTGCGATTCCCGCGTGGCCCCCCAGTCGCCCGCGAAGATCTTGGCGATGCCTCTCACCACACTCGTGTCGTCGGTGATCACCCCGATCTCACGTCGCCGGTCCAGCTCCGGACGGCGCAGACTCTGGCTGCCGACGAAGGCCCGGGCGTCGTCTTGAACGATCGCACGCACGTGGAGCTTCTCGCCCGGGTATCGGGCCACTTGCACGCCGCGCAGGCTCTTTTCCACCCGCCCGATGACCCGCACCTCGACCCCGGCCAGCGCCCGCCGCTCCAGCACCCGCTGCATCATATTATCCGTGAGCCGCGAATCGTAGACCAAGAGCCGCTCCTGGGCGCTCTCGAGCAGCTCCAGTAGCGAAGATCGGCTGTTCAGTGGGCTCACCACAAACGTGTCCAGCTTGGGCGTGTAGGTCTTTCGGTCGAAGTCGGCCTCGAACAGCCGCTGACCTTCGCTGACGAGCTCCTTCCGATCCGTGACGAGACCCAGGCTCCGGCTCCGCTCGATGTCGCGCCGGGTGAAGTTGTATCCCAGGACGTACAGGACCGAGGAGTCCACGATCATCATCTTCCCGTGATACCGGAGCAGCTCCTCGTCGGTGCGCGACACCGTGACACCGATGCCGAGGAGTCGAGACTCCAGGGCACGCAGCGCCGCCTCGCCGCTCCCGTTGAGATGCGCGATAAGCGCGCGGACGACTACGCCCCGTGCCACAGCATCGGCAATGGCCCGCTCCAGCTTGGGGTACGCGAGCCGGAAGACGTACATGTCGATCGAGCGTTCGGCGCCCTCGACGGCCTTGAGCACCGGCTCGACGCCGTCGTCCGGCTGCACCAGCAGCTTTATGTGGCTCATTTTTTCACTTTGTCGGCGTCGAGCTCCACGGTCAGCTTGCGCGAGGGGTCGATCGCCGCAATCGCGTTCGCGACCTTGTCGGTCTTCTTCCGGGGCGGAAGCTGGAGCTGGTACTCCAGACCTTCGTCGCCGGTCTGCCGCAGCTCGAACGCAATCTGCTGCTGCCGCAGCAGTCGTTCGACCTCGGCCTTGAGATCGGTCGGATCCTCGCCGGTCACTTTGAGCTTGAACGGCTTCGGCTGATCCGGCTCGAACGACTCCAGGGTCCACAGAATCGCGAGGATGAACACCGTGGCGAGCATGATCCGGAGATAGATCCCCGCCCCGGCGGCGAGGCCGACGCCGAGCGCGACCAGCATGACGGCGGCATCCTTGGGATCGCTGATCTTGGCCCGATAGCGCACCAGGCTGGCGGCGCCCATGATGCCGAACGCGCGTGCGATGCTGGCACCGACCACGATCATGATCAGGGCACCGACAACCGCCAGCACAATCTGGGTTTGGATGACGGCCGGGTCCCGCAGCGGCGTGCCGCGCCGCACCGGGCGGAACGCCAAGGCAGCGCCACAGGCGGCGGCGATCGGGAGGGCGAGCAACTCCTTCAGTTCGAGCCACATGGGCGCCTCCGGCGCATGGCAATGGCCCGCCCGATCCGACGGACGACGGACCTACCCGCAATTGGTGCACACGACAGGACGCCAACATGCGGCGGGAAGGGGGTTGGCGCTGTGCGCTAGACCACGCCGCCGATACACTACACCCCACAGAGCTATGGCCCTCCCATCGCTGCACGCCGACCAGCCAGTTCACGTCGCGGGCGCGCCGCTCGCCACCGCTCGCCTCGCTGTGATCCTGGTGCACGGCCGCGGCGCCACGGCCACGGGGATTCTCTCCCTCGCTCGTGAACTCGCCGTCGCCGACGCGGCGTACCTCGCTCCACAAGCTGCCGGGAATAGCTGGTACCCTCTCAGTTTTCTCGCTCCGATCGCCCGAAACGAGCCCTGGCTGTCGTCGGCGCTGGACAAGCTGCGAACTACTCTGCAACAGGCGGTGGACGCGGGCATGCCGCCCGAGCGGATCGTGCTGCTCGGGTTTTCGCAGGGCGCCTGCCTCGCGGTCGACTCTGCGGCGCGTCAGGCTCGGCGCTATGGCGGCGTCGCGGTGCTGAGCGGCGGGCTGATCGGCCCTCAAGTGCGGCCCGAGACGTATCGGGGCAACTTCGAAGGCACGCCCATCCTGGTGGGATGCAGCGACGTAGACCCGCACATTCCGATCGAGCGCGTGCGCGAGAGCGCCGCCGTCCTGGAACGCATGGGCGCCGAGGTGACGATACGGATCTATCCCGGCATGGGGCACACCATCAACGAGGACGAGCTGGCTCGAGTGCGAGCCATGCTCGACAGCGTGGGCGGCTAGCGCGGCTCCACCGCTGGGCCGCCCATCGCTGCCGCTCCGCCCATGTGTTCGCCCATGTGCCACCATTCTTCGGCCGACATCGTATTCCCCGTAGCATTCCTCAATTCAGCCAGCTGCTCGTAGATCACCGCCCGCTTGCGCTCCGTCGGAACAGCGTCGGACGCCAGCACGTCCGAGATGATGTCGTGCATCATGTGCAGGTTGTCGAAGATCGCGGCAGCGCGGGGATGGCGGCGCGCGAAGGTCGGAGCCACGACCGCCGTCATCGGCATCACCCGCGGAAAACCGCCCGGGTTCGCAATCATCCCGCGGAAGCGCGCGACGGCATGCGCGATGCCCGCTGCCCGGTCCGTCGGGGTCCGGTAGACCAGGAGCGGCTCGTACAAGCCCACCTGAAGCCAGTGGTAGGCCCAGATCAGCCCATTGAAGGTCGAATGATTACGGCGGAAGGTCTGGCTGAAATACTGATCCTCCATCAGGCCCATCACCTTGGGGACCGGGGCGAAGGCGTAGTCGGTCCGGCTCAGGTAGTAATCGGTGATCCGCTCCACCAGCGAATCCTTGACTCCTTCGGACAGCCGCTCATCGGCGTATACGTCATAAATCTGGCGGTGCAGAACGTGCGCCCAGTCGAACATCTCCTTGGCCCGCCAAGCGAGCCGGGCATAGGCGGGCATGACCGCTTCTTCCGCGATCGCGAACCGGGGCGGCCGAACCAGGAGATCGGTAGTGAGATAGCGATACTCACGCTCCAACCCGCGGCGGCGCGCATCGCCGGTGCGAGTCAGGAGACGCTCGTACAGTACGGCGTGGCCGTAGTCGAACGCGTTGAAGAGGCGGGCTGCGTCGGGATAGTGCCGGAGGAACTGCCAGTTGAACGAACCCGGAAAGTAGAACTGCTCGTCACGCTGGTCCTGTGCCCGTGCGGGGGTCACGCCGCCCGCCAAAAGCCCGAGCAGGAGCGCGAATGCGACGGCGCGCCGGGTCACGGTGCGCCCCCGCCTGCGCGGCGCCCGGGCAGCAAGCCGCGGATCCCGAACGTGTGGGTGAGTCCTACCGTCATTCCGAAATCAGGACCGGTGTCAGCGAGCCGCCGCGACAGACCCGCGTCCAGCACCAGCGTGGGGGTCCACTGCCAGCGGAAGCCGGCACCGGCGTTGACCTCGACCGGGGCGCCCGAGACGCTTCGGCGCACGACGGTTTCGCCCACCAGCAGCAGGCTCGACCGGAGCAGGGTGTAGTCACCGGCCAGGCCGTAGGCCCATCGCGGCGCGGGGTCCAGCGGCGACAGGCCCGACTCGGATCCGATGCCGCGCGCGGCATTGAGGTGAACCCGGGCCCGACCAAAGGAGTGCGAGACGATCCCGCGAATCGCGCCCCGCCACACATCGCCGCCCAACGATCCCACCGGCGCCTGCACCTCGGCGCGGATCGTAAGCGCGGGCAGTCCGCCGCTTTCGGTGTTGAAGTTGTAGACCCCCGACAGCTCGAGGCCGGCCAGGCCCCATTCGTCCTCAGCGTCGGCGTTGAGCGCAGCGAGCGGCGCCTCGACCGCGACCTGGAGGTTGGGGATGGCGCCGTAGGAGAGCTCGGGTGCCACCACATGGGCGTCGCTCGCCATTGCTCGGGCTTCGAACCGGTACGGCGCGGCTAGCTCGAACCCGAACCGTTCGAGCACGTACGCGTCCTCGGTGAACACCGGACGCTCGTCGTCCAAGTTGCGGTAGCCGAGCTGTGCCGACGCCGGCGATCCGCCCACCACGAGGGCGGCGCCGAGCACGACGGCGGTACTGGCGACATTCACGGGCGATCTCCTGAGACCAGTGGCGGCGTCCCGCGAGGCGTTCGCGGGCGCGACAAGGCGTCAGCCGATCGCTTGTGGAGGCGGTGTGGGTGGACTCGATGAGGTGGAGCGGAGCGGACCCGTTGGCAGGGCTGGAATCGTGTGAGCGGCGGCGGCGGTCATAGCCGGCTGGACCGGGGCCGCGAGCTGCAATGTCGATCCGCCGCCGCACTGGCTGCTCACGGCGCAATGGGCGGAGGGGCAGTGCGTGCAGGCACCCGGCACGTCCAGCGACCCGCCGGCCGGCGCTTGATGATGCGCACCAGCGTGCCCACGGCTGTGGTGGCCGGCCGCCGGCTGGTCGCAGGTCGCATCGGTACCGAGCGGCCCCGTGGTGAACCCGAACCGGGCCACGGCGATCAGCAGCGCGATCAACCGCCCCAAGCCTCGCATGGGCCTAAGCTAGACGGATACCCCGCCCGGTCCAACGGTTCAGCCAGCCAGCTGCCGATTCTCGTACTCGGCCTCTCCAGTTACTTCGCGCACCAGATAGGGCTGCAGCCAATCCGGCGGAACCACCGGCATGTCGACCGCCGCGAGCTCGACCTCGGCCAGCACGAGGTCGCGATCCAGAAACTGGTCGATCTCCCAGGTCAGGTCGCCTGCGGGAATGCGGTAGCGTCGTTTGCGCACCCGCCGCCCGGCCGTGAGCGGCCAGATGCCCTCGAATACCTCGGCCGACGTGGCCTCCTCGAGTTCCACGCGCTCGATGCCAGACCCAGCTTTGACGGTGCGGAACCAGGCTTCGCTTCCGTTCCAGCGGAGCCGCCGGAGTCGCTCGACCAAGCGCTCCCCCGGAAGCCAGCCCTGCTCGATCTCGATCGGCTCGACGGCTGCGGCCTCCGGCGGCAGCGCCTTCAGCAGGTACTTCCGCTCGATTTCCCGGCCGGCGGAGGACCGGGCCGTGAGGGCGCCCGCGAGGTCCCGAATGGAGCTGAAGAACCCGGTCGCCTGCCCGCCGAGCCACTCGACCTGGAAGCGGGCAAATGCCGCTTCGGCGATCTGGCGGAGCCGATGGGCGAGGGCCACCAGACCCGGCCGAGGATCTTCCTCCGAGGTGGGCTCGGCCATTGCCGCATCGGCGGTCCAATGCAGCAGTTCCCGGGAAACCCGCTTGGCCTGCTCGACCGCGGCGCCTTCGAGCGACTCGGCGAGCTCGCCGGCGAACACGTGGGCGTCGTGCAGCTCCCCCAGGACGTCCTGAAGTGCCTTGAGCTGGACCAGGATTGCGGGCGCACCTTCCACTTCGGCGGCGAACGGCTCCAGCAGATAGCGCAGCCGCTTGGCCCCGATGCGAACCTCGTGTGCCCTCGCCTCGTCCGCGATCGACTGGACCAGAGCGAGCCGGGCCTCGAGCTCGCCCGAAAGCCGGAGGACGAGTGGCGCCAGCGCCCCGGCAGCGGAGAGCGGGCGGGGATCGAGGGTTGCGCGGTAGACCGGGAGCCGGCGGCGGAGCCGCGCATCCGCCGGTGCGTAGCGGCGCTCGAGCGCCCGCGCCAGCCGCTGGTCGGCGCGAATTTGCCGACGCCGCAGTCGGTTCTCCAGCCAGGTCAGCCCGGGCCGCTGATACTCGCGGAGACTAGGGGCCTGCGCGGCCACCCAGGCAAGATGGACTTCGAGATCGCGGCTTTCGCCGGTCGCGCGCGCCAGCCGTCTCAGGCGCCGGAGCACCCTGGGGGTCACGCTGTCGCTGACGACCTCCCGCCAGGCTCGAAGCGAGCTACGAAGCCGGCGGATCGCCACCCGAAAGTCGTGCAGTGCCTCGGGGTCGTCCGGGCGGCCCAGCCGGAGGCGCGCGGCGGCCGCCTCGTCCAGCAGGCGCAGGGCGAGCAGTCGGGCCGCCTCGGCGGCCGGACGGTCCAGCAGCGAAGGCGTAGGCACGGAATCCATTCCGATAAGGTAGTGCGTGCGCCCGCCGTTGCCAGCGCCCGGGCGTAGCACACCCGGGATGACCAAACTATCATGAAATCATGCGACTCCGGCTTCGGCGCTGGATGCGGTCCGATCGTACCTGGTGGACCCTCGTGGCGCTCACCCTGGCGGGGGTAACGGCCGCGTACTACGTGGCGCGGGAGGCGGAGAAACGGCAGACCGAGTGGGTTCACGGCCTGGAGCCGAGCGGACCCCGTCCTACAGAGCCCGCCATTGCCGATCCCCGCGCCCCCCCGGCGGGCGCGCCGACGGCCGCCACACCACCCCAGCCCGAGAGCGTGGAACCGCCCCGCACCGAGGTGGTCGAGATCGTGACCACGCCCACCCACGCGACGGTCGGGTCGATGACACGGGGCTGCAGCGAGACCATGCGCGCCAAGGGCAGCCCATGGAAGAACGCGGAGGCGGCGGAGCCCTGGCCGGAATGCGTGGACGCGGCTGGTCGGCCCATGGTGATCCAGTTCTGTACCTACGCCCGGCTCTCGTCCGGCCAGTGGGTGCACGCAAAGAACACAGGTAGTGCGCCGCGCTGTCGCGCCGAATTGCCGCTGGTCAAGCAGGGCAAGATCCGGGGCACGGCCGGCCGATGAGGTCGAGTTCCGAGCAATCGACAACTTCCAGGCGGCTGGACTGACCGCTCCGTCGCTCGCGTCGCGAGTGTCACCGCCGCCTACCGCTTAGATGCCTGACTGGGCTCCGTACCTGATAATCGCGCTGACGGCGGGCGCGGCGGGCTGGGCACTGCACGCCGTGTTCGTCCGTACTCGCCGCCGCGCGGCCCGGGGCCGGGTGCCGATCCCCACGATGCTCGAGTCGGCGCTCGCGTCCACACCGATCGGCATCGGCTACGCGGATCGCGATCTCCGTTTCGTGCGGGTCAACGATGCCCTGGCGCGGTTCACCGGCTTGACGACGGACCAGCACGTCGGCCGCCGGGTGCGGGACCTGCTCCCCCACCCTGCCGGCGCGCTGGCCGAGCCGCTGCTCCAGCGCGTCCTCGACACCGGCGAGCCCGCGCTTGGCCTCGAGGTGCAGCTCCCGGCGCCGGCCCACCTCGAGAGCCTCCGGCACTTCATCGTCAACCTCTACCCGGTGCGCGATCCCCGAGGGGAGACCTGCTGGGTCGGCGCGAGCATCACCGAGGTCACCGCGCTGCGCCGGACCCAACAGGACCGGGAGCGGCTGCTCGCCGCGCTGCGCGAGAGCGAGGCCCGGTTCCGCGCGCTGTCCGAGTCGGGGGTGATCGGCGTGCTGGTGGCCGACCCCGAGAAGATCCTGGAGGCCAACGACGCGTTCCTCGACCTGCTCGGGTACACTCGCGCGGAGATGCTCGCCGGACAGATCCGCTGGTCCGAGATCACCCCGCCGGAATACGACGAGCTCGACCAGCGCGCCATCGCGCAGCTGCTCGAGACCGGGGTCTGCCGGCCGTTCGAGAAGGAGTACCTGCGGAAGGACAAGCGACGGGTCCCCATCGTAATCGGCGCGGCCATCACCCAGCAGGCGCCCCTCGAGTGGGCCTGCTTCGTGATCGACATCAGTGAGCGCAAGCGGGCCGAGCAGGTCGTTCGCGAGAGCGAGCAGCGGTACCGCAGCCTCTTCGATCGCAATCCGTCCCCCATGTGGGTGTACGACTTCAACACCCTGGCCATCCTCGACGTCAATCAGGCGGCCGTGGACCACTATGGATGGTCCCGCGAGGAATTCCTGGCCCTCACCATTCGCGACCTCCGCCCTCCCACCGAGCTCGCCGCGTTCGAGGAAGCGCTCACCCGCCGGCGCCCCGGCGTGACGGTGAACGGCCGGTTCCGGCACTGGCGGAAGGACGGCACGGTGATGGAGGTCCAGATCAGCTCGCAGGAGGTCGCGTTCCGCGGCGTCCAGGCGCGGCTGGTGCTTGCACTCGACATCACCGCGCGGGTGCGCGCCGAAGAGGACGTCCAGCGCTTCGTGTCGCTGGTGGAAAACAGCGGCGACTTCATCGCGATGGCCTCACTGGACTGGCGCCTGGTCTATCTCAACCGGGCGGGCCGAGCGCTGGTCGGCCTCGACTCGGACGCGCTGGTGGGCGAGGCGGCAGTGCCGGATCTGTGGGATCCGGAGACTCGCGTGATCGTCGAGCGCGAGGTCCTGCCGCGAATCGCGGCCGGCCAATCCTGGACGTTCGACGGGCGGCTGCGCCACGCGCGGACCGGGGAGCCAGTGGACGTGGAATGCAGCGCCTTCGGCATCCGGGACGCCCGGACCGGGCGCGTGCTCGCGGGCGCGTTCGTGCTGCGGGATCTCACCGAACGCATGAGGGTCGAAGAGCATCTGCGGCAGGCCCAGCGCATGGAGGCGATCGGTCGCGTGGCCGGCGGCGTGGCCCACGAAGTGAACAACATGATGACCGTGATTCTGGGCTTCTGCACCTTCCTGTCGCGCAGCATCGCCGACGACGACGCCCGGCAGGAGGACGTGGGCCAGATCGCGCGGGCAGCCGACCGGGCCGCGGACGTGAGCCGACAGCTGCTGGCGTATTCCCGCCGCCAGCTCCTGCAGCCGCAGGTGCTTCAGCTCAATGCGGTGCTGGTGGACATGGAATCGGTGCTTCGCCGCCTGATGGGCGAGGACCGCGAGTTCCTGCTGCGGCCTGCGTCCCAACTGGGGTGGGTCAAGACCGACCGGGCTCAGTTCGAGCAGGTGATCATCAACCTCGCGCTGAACGCGCGCGACGCCATGCCGCAGGGCGGTCGTCTCTCGATCGAGACGGCCACGGTCGTGCTGAGCGGCGATGACGCGCACCGTCATCCCGGCACCCTCGTGCGGCCGGGCCCGTACGTCATGGTGTCGGTAAGCGATACCGGCCGCGGCATGGACCCGGCGACGGAGGCGCAGATTTTCGAGCCGTTCTTCACCACCAAGCCCGTCGGCCACGGAACCGGCCTCGGTCTGTCGACCGCGTACGGGATCATCAAGCAGAGCGACGGATACATCTGGGTGTACAGCGAGCCCGGGCAGGGTACCACGTTCCACATCTACCTGCCGCTGGTTGAGGAGAGCGGCGAGCGGGTGGCGTGGGCCGCGCCACGGCCGGCGCCTCGCGGCCAGGGCGAGCGCGTGCTGGTGGTGGAAGACGAGTTGCTGGTCCGCGATTTCGCCTGCCGGTTCCTCCAGGGCGAAGGCTACGTCACTATCGAAGCGGGGGACGGCTACGATGCGATCGAAGTGCTCCGCGCCGATCCGCAGAACGTGGACCTGGTGTTGTCCGACGTGGTAATGCCTCGCATGGGCGGCCGGGAGCTGGCTGATCACCTCGCCCGCCTCCGGCCGGGATTGCCCGTCCTTTTCATGTCCGGATACACCAACGACGAGATCATGCGCCGCGGTCTGCTCGAGCCGGGCGCCCCATTCCTCGCCAAGCCGTTCTCACCCGAAACGCTCTCCGCGAAGGTGCGGGAGGTGCTCGATCATTCAGGAGCGTCTACCTTGCAGACCGTGACCGCCAGGACCGTCGCCGGATGAACCATGCGACCGCAACCGCCCGCTGCCTTGTGGTGGACGACGAGCCGCTGGTGCGCCGCTCGGTGGTACGCATGCTCGAGCCGCTCGGCTTCAGCTGCATCGAGGCGGCGGATGGTAAGCAAGGCCTCGACGCTCTCGATGAGGCCGGCGAGCTTCCGCTGATCGTGTCCGACCTGCGCATGCCCGAGATGGACGGCATGGGATTTCTGGCCGAGGTGCGGCAGCGCTGGCCCGACACAGCCGTGGTCATGCTGAGCGGCATGGCGGAGACCAGCACCGCGGTCGAAGCGCTCCAGCTCGGTGCGGCGGACTTCCTCCTGAAGCCGGTCGCGGTCAAGGAGATGCACGCCCGGGTGGCCCGCGTGCTGGAAAAGCGCTCACTGGTGATGCAGAACCGTTTCTATCAGGCCCATCTCGAGCACCAGGTGCAGGTGCAGGCGGAGCGCATCAAGGAGCTCTTTCTGGAAGGCGTCCAGATGCTGGCGCGCGCCCTCGAGGCCAAGGACGCCTATACTCGTGGCCACTCGATCCGTGTCAGCCAGTACGCTGTCGCGACCGCGGAAGCGCTCGGATTCGATGCGATAACCCTGGAAGCGATTCGGATCGGCGGGGAGCTGCACGACATCGGCAAGATCGGCATGCGAGAGGCCGTGCTCCACAAGCCCGGCTCCCTTACCGCCGACGAGTTCCGGCAGGTGATCGAGCACCCCGCGCTCGGCGAACGCATGCTTTCGCCGTTGGCGCGCGAGACGCCCGCCGTCTTGCGGATCGTCCGGTCCCATCACGAGCGGATCGACGGCGCCGGCTTCCCCGACGGCTTGAGCGGCGATGGCATCCCCGTCGAGGCGCGCATCGTGGCGGTGGCCGATGCGTTCGATGCGATGACCACACAGCGGCCTTACCGCGAATCCCGCTCGCCGCTCGAGGCGCTGGAGGAGCTTCGCCGGGTGGCGGGCAGCCAGCTCGATTCGGCCGCTGTGGAAGCTTTCGCCAGGGCGTTTCCCGATCCTGGGGTGGTGCTCGCCGCCAGCTGAGCCGCTAGAGCACCCCGCGGCGTTTCAGCTGCTCGTATTGCTCTACCACGGCATCCGCCGCTCCGGCGGGTGAGACATCCAGCACCAGAATCCCACGCCGACGCATGTCGGCCAGCGCGTCGTCCCTGGCGCGGAGCAGCTCTTCGGCCGCGGCCCGCTCGAACGCGGCGGCGGTTGCAGCGGGCCGATGCTGGGCCGCGCGCTCCAGTGCGGGATCGCGAAGCGTGACCGCCACGGGCACGTGCCGCGGCCTCAGCGTCCCAGCGTGCGCGAGGAGGGCGCCGCTGGCGGTCCGGTCGATCACATCGGTGAAGACGACCGTGAGCGCCCGCCGGCGGTTGCGGAGCGCCAACTCGCGAAACGCAGCCGGATAGTCCGATTCTGCCAGCCGGCCTTCCGCGGCAGCGAGCGCCTCCAGCACGTTGCGGAGGGCGCGCCGTCCGCGGGAGGGCGGCACGAAGCTCTGCACCTCGTCGGCGAACACCATGACCCCGACGTTGTCGTCGTGCTCCACGGCCGCGTGCGCCAGGCGGAGCGCGGCGTCGACGACCGCCTCGAGCCGGGGGACGCCGTCCACTTCGGCCGTCAGCAGGCGTCCTGCGTCGATCATGATCAGCACCTGCTCGCGCCGCTCGTCCTCGTAGGTACGCGCGATCGGTTTCCCGCGCCGGGCTGTCGCCTTCCAATCGATGATCCGGGTGTCGTCGCCCGGCACCCATTCCCGCAGGCCTTCGAACAGCCGGCCTTCTCCGCGCCGGCGGACCGCACGGAGTCCCGCCTCACGTCGCCGCGACGCATCGGGCGGGAGCGCGCGCGCCGACGCGCCGATCAGAGTCGGGAAGACGGTCGCGAGCCAGGGTCGAGCCAACCGCAGCGGACGCCAGGCAAGCCCCAGCGGTCCGAGCAGGCGGAGGTAGACCGTCCCACCGGTGCCCTTTCCGCGCCGGATCGGAGCGAGTAACAAGTCCTCAACGGTGTCCGCCGCGGGCGGAAGCACGAGCCGCCGCACCGGCGTGGCCACGCCGAGCGGTGGCGGCAATGCCTCGCGAACCAGCGCGACGACCGGTCGGGAGCCAGCATGTCGCCAGCGGTAGCGCACCGGCAGGGGGCGGCCGACTGAGAACGCTGGTGGCGGCTCACGGGTGACGTCGACCGGCAGGGCGCGCCCCGCGAGCCAGGCATCCAGGGCGAACGCGGCGACCCACACGGCGTCCAGCAGCACCAGCAGGCTGAACGCGTCCCTCCACAGCAGCCCCGCCAGTCCGACCAGCGCCAAGGTCGCCGCGCCGAGGAGCCAGCGCTGCGATGGAATCGGAATCACTTGGGGGCGTCGACCTGCTCGAGGATCGCCCGCAGCGCGGTATCGGCCGTGACCCCCTCGAGCTCCAGCTCGGGCGCGACGGCCACCCGATGGCGGAGCGCTGCGATTGCGGTGCCTTTCACATCGTCCGGGATGACATACTCGCGTCCCTCGAGCAGCGCCGTCGCCTGGGCCAGCTTGAGCAGCGCCACGCTGCCGCGGGGGGACGCTCCGAGCGTCAACGAGGGCGACCGGCGGGTGGCTCGGACGACCGCGGCGATGTAACCGAGTATCGGGCTCTCGACCCGGATTCGGCGGCGCGCGGCCCGGAGAGCGTCGAGCGCGGAGCCGCCCAGCCGGGCGCTGATGCCGTAGCTCGAGGGATCGTCCGCCTCGAACCCCCCCAGCACCCGTTCGAGGATTGCCTGCTCGGTGGCCGGCTCGGGATATCCGATCACGATCTTCACCAGGAATCGGTCGAGCTCCGCCTCGGGCAGCGGATAGGTGCCCTCGAACTCGATCGGATTCTGGGTCGCGAACACGGTGAAGGCTGCGGAGAGCGGGTGGGACACACCATCGACGGTGACGCTCCGCTCCTGCATTGCCTCGAGCAGCGCTGCCTGGGTCTTCGCGGGCGCACGATTGATCTCATCTGCGAGAACGAGGTCGCCGAACAGCGGACCGGGACGGAATGTGAAGCTGCCGCCGGTGCCCAGGATGTTCACGCCGGTGACGTCCGATGGCATCAGATCGGGGGTGAACTGGATCCGCCGAAACTCCAGGCCGAGCGCGAGGCTCAGGCTTCGCACGAGGAGCGTCTTGGCCGTGCCCGGCACGCCCTCGAGCAGCACGTGCCCCCGCGCGATCAGCGCCGCGAGCGCATCGCGCAGCACCGGGTCCTGTCCCAGCACCACCCCGCCGAGACGCGCCAGCAGCTCGTGTGCTACGCCGGCCTGTTGCTCGACATCGCCGGCCGCGAGGCCGACGTCAGATCGCTCCATATGGTCTCCACGAGTTCGGCGGCCTCCACCACGTTCGCCGTCGATACCGGCCGCCGCATCAGCCCGAGCAGCGCATCCGCCGCCTGCCGCCCGCCTGGCGTACGGAGGCGGGGAGCCGTGGCGGCCAGCCAGGCAGCGGGGTCGCCGCGCTCCCCACCGGCCATGGGTCCTCCTCGGGCAAGCCGGCGCTGCAGTCCTTGAACCAGGAGGCGCACGGCGACGGCATGACCGCGCGCCGCCGCCAACGCGGTCGCGAGCGCCTGGACGTGCTCGAGCGGCGAGCGCCGGCGGCGCTCGATCGCGTGCAGCACCGGCCCGAACCGGACTCCGGAGACGATCACCGCCAGTAGTCCTACCACCGCGAGCTGCAATCCCGCCCAACCCCACGGCGTCTGTTTCACCCACGCGATGACGGCCTGATCCAGCCGGCCGGAGGGCCCGAACCCATGATCGTATTCGTCCACCAGCATGCGGCGGTAACGACCTGCGACGAGGCGGAGCACGAACGGCGCGCCGGCGGTCGAGCGCAGCACGCGATTGGTGAACAGCTCGTCGTCGGCAACCAGGGTCACGGAAGCCCCTGACTCGAGCCCCAGCCTGATCGCCACCGGATGCCCCCGCCCGGTGCGCAGTAAGGTATCGGCTCGAACCGCAAACGTCGGTTTGCAGCCGAGGCTATCGGTCGGGGAAATCTCGCGAAGCACCCCGAGCACATCGAACGTGTACGACGGACCGGACGGCTCTACCGACGCTGCCGATTCCGGGCGCAGCCTGGGCCGCACCGTGTATCCGAAGCAGCGGATCGCCGCCTCGGATTCGGAGCCGGCGAGCAGCAGGTCGGTCCCGCCTTCGGCGAGAGCCGCGAGGACCATCGCATCGGCCGGGTCGAGCCCGAAGGTCGGTCCGAGCACCGCCACGACGGTCGAGTCCGTGCCCGATTCAGAGCGCTCAACGCGCGGCAGTCGTTGCCGCAGTGGCACCACCTGGACGCCGACCCGCTCGAGCGCGCCGGCAAACCCCTGCGCCCCCGATGGACCCGTCAGGTAGATCGAGCGCCGCGGGTCAGTGCTCGGCTCACGGTTCTGCTCACTGCCGATCCGCGCCACCACGATGAGCAGGAGAAGCAGGGCGGCGACGACCAGGCCGAACTCACGCCCCGACCGCATGCCACTCACTCCGAGCGTTCGTCAGCCATCGTGCGCAATCGGCCCGACTGCACGGCACCGCGCCGTAGACATGTCGATACAGCGCTCGCACCAGCTCG
>DATAFP010000075.1:0-14054 GCA_036257415.1 Gemmatimonadales bacterium | reverse complement strand
GCCCCGGCTTCCGCGCGACTCGCGTCTGCGGTCCCGTCCAGGAGCCAGTCACCGTCGCCCAGCCGTACGTGGCGCTCTCCGGCGTGTGCACCATCAGAATGCCCGCGGCGCCCTGTCGTTCGGCCTCCTCGATCTTGTAGGTCCAGCGGCCGTAGTAGGTCAGGTACTTGCCCCGGAACAACGTGGAGTCCTTGATCCCGGGGGTGTTCACCAGCACAACCACCACCTTGCCCTTGACGTCAGCGCCCTCGTAGTCGTTCCAGCCGTACTCCGGCGCCACGATGCCGTACCCCGCGAACACCAGGTCGCCCCCCGTGCTCACCACCGAGTCGTCGTGCATCGACCAGAGTACGTAGTCCTGCTTGTACTCGAGTGGCCATTCCTCGCCGTCTGCGACGATCGATGCTTGGGGAGAGGGATCGAGGGAAATGATCGGTACCCGGTGGAAGTAGCTGCTGTCGTCCCCGGCGGGCAGCAGTCCCAGCCGCTCGAACTGGGCCGCGATGTACTTCGCCGCGAGGTCGCCGCCGCGCGTGCCCGGTGCACGCCCCTCGAGCGCGTCGTCCGCCAGGTAGGTAAGATGCCCCCGCAACACATTCGCGCTCGCCGCCCGCGCGACCCGGGTGGCCGGGCTCTGTTGAGCTGTGAGCAGTGAGCAGTGTCCGGCAAGCAGGAACACCGTTCCCAGTACGGAAAAAGCTTGTTGGCGCACGCGAAATCTCCCTGTTCGTGTCTGTCTAGCTTCCTAATCGCTCACTGCGCACCGCTCACCGCTCACCGCTCATTGCTGACCGCTCCCGCTTGTCCATTCAGCCGCCGCTCGCCGGCCGCCCGGAAGGGCGAAGCTTTGGTCCAGGTGGGCTGGGCGGGCTGCGTGGCGATGGCGAGCACCGTGCGGGCCAGGACCCGCAGCGGCCGTACGCCGAAGCGGGCGTCGAGCCCGAGACGAAGATCGTCCGACGGCTGGTGGTAATGTCGCTGCACGAAGTCGTCGAGCTGCTCCTTGCTCCACAGGGCTGGCCGACCAATGAAGTCGTTCTGCACCGGCATCAGGAAGAGCGGCGGCACGCCGGCGCGGGCGAAGGGGGCCTGGTCGGATCGGTTGAAGAAGTCCTGCTGCTCGGCCTCCAGCATCACCGGGGCCGTGTCGGGCGTCGGACGGTAGCCCTCCGCGGCGGCCGCCGCCCGAAACAGCTCGCCCAGGGACGACTGGTCCGCGCCCAGCGCGGCGAGGTCCCGGGACTCGCCGATGAGCGCGAGACCGTCGATGTTGACCATCGCGGCGATCCGCGCCAGCGGCAGAGGCGGACCTGCCACGAACGCCTCCGAGCCGAACAGGCCCTGCTCCTCCGCTCCGAACCCAACGAAGATCACCGACCGCGCGGGGCGGGCGCCGGCGCGGACGAAGGCCTCCGCGACTGTCAGCATCCCTGCGGTGCCGCTGGCGTTATCGAACGCGCCGTTGTAGATGGAGTCTCCGGCGACGGCGGGCCCGATCCCGAGATGATCGTAGTGCGCGCCGAACACCACGGCCTCCTGCGCTAGCCGTCCACTGCCGGGAAGCCGCCCCACCACGTTGACTGCCGGGATGACCCGCGTGCGGGTGACGACCGCGGCCTGGAGCGCGACCGGCAACGTGGTCGCTCGAAAGCCCGGACGGGCAGCGGCCGATGTCAGCGCCTTCCAATCGCGCTTGCCCCGCTCGACCAGCCGGCGCGCGGTGGAGTCGTTGATCCAGCCGCCGATCGCGAGCGCGCCGCTCTTCAAGGTGCGATCGAGCTGCACCTGCTCGCCCACCCAGGAACGGGCCAGCTGCGCCCAAGGCACCGGCACCGCTTCCGCGCGATAGACCACGAACGCCGCCGCGGCGCCGTGGCGCATGGCTTCATCCACCTTGTACTGGCGGAAGCCGTAGTCAGGGCGCGCACCCTTGAACAAGCTGGAATCCTGGTCAGCCGGGATTCCGGCGAGCGCGAGCACGATCTTGCCTTTCACATCGGCGCCGGCGTAGTCGTCCCACTCGTGTTCGGGCGCGACGATGCCATAGCCGACGAACACCGGCTCGCTCTGCGCCGCGGCCGAATCGCGCCCGACCCCGTAGGCCACGAAGTCGGATTCGGGCTCGAGCGAATCTCCGGCAACCGCGAGCGAGGGGATCGCGGTGCGGCCGATCAGCGGGATGCGCTGGTAGTAGGTGCTGTCGTCGCCGGCGGGCTCGAGTCCGAGCCGGGCGAACTGCGACGCCAGATACTTGGCAGCGATCTCCCCGCCTCGCTGCCCGGTGCCCCGACCCTCGAGCACGTCATCCGCGAGCAACGCGAGGTGGGCGGCGAGCACGTGGGCCTCGACGGCCCGCGCTACCCGGCTGGCGGCGGCCGATTGCTGGGCCTGGGACCGCTCAGCGACGAGCAACGACAACGCGGTCAGAACGGCTCGCCGCACTGCGCCGTTTCTCACCGGGCGCTCCCCGGGCGGAAGTCTGACTTGGCCGACCACGCCGGTGCACGAGGTGCATCGGCCAGGAGGAGCAGCATTCGCTCCACCACCCGCGCTTGCTGCGCCAGACCGTCGACCGACATCCAGTCGGCGATCTGATCGTCAGGCTGGTGATACCGCTCGGTCCAGTATCGCTCGCGCTGCTCGCGGCCCCACTCGGCAGGGCGCCCGACGTAGTCCACGCCATTGACGATACGGATCGAAGGAATGGCGGCCCGGGCGAAGGGGTAGTTGTCGGAGCGAAAGAACCGGGACCGCGCCACGTCGTCGGGATCGACCCGCACCGAGAGGTTCTCCGCCCGCGCCGCCGCGGCCAGCGCGTCTCCGACGGTCGAAAGCTCGTTGCCGAGCGTACCGATGTCGCGGGTGGCGCCGTACAGATTCAAGTAGTCGGCGTTGATCATCCCGACCATCTTCCCCACCGATGAAGGCGGTGCGAGGACAAGCGCCTCCGAGCCGAGCAGCCCCTTCTCCTCCCCCACGAAGGCGGCGAAGACGAGCGCGCGTCCCGGCCGCACCGACCCTCGTGCGAGCGCTTCGGCCACCCCCAACATCGCCGCGATGCCGGAGGCGTTGTCTTCGGCGCCGTTGTAGATCGAGTCGCCATTCTCCGGGCGGCCGATGCCCTCGTGGTCGTAGTGTGCGCCGAACACGATCGACTCGTTGGCGCGCGGGCCGCGTCCCGCCAGCTTGGCCAGTACGTTGACCGCCGGCACCGGGCGCGATGTGACTCCGAGCGTGGCATCCAGCCGGAGCGGAAGGGGAACCGGCTTGAACTCGCGCCGGGTCGCCTCGGCGGCGAGGTCGGACAGACTTCGGCCGCTGGAGGCCACCAGCCGCGTGGCCGCGCTGTCGCGGACCCAGCCCCAATACGCCAGCCCATCCTGGTACACCAGGCTCAACCGCTCGTCGCCCAGCGTGCGGAGCACATCCCAGCCGGGCGAGTCGGGCCGCTGGAGGACCAGGAGCCCGGCGGCGCCGTAGCGCACCGCGACCTCCACCTTCTCCCGCACTGACGTCCAGGGCCGTCCCATGCGGCGATCGAACACGGTGGAATCCGGATCGCCCGGCAGCACCAGAACGACCTTCCCGTGTACGTCGGCATCCTTGTAGTCGTCCCAGCCATGCGACGGCGCGACGATCCCGTGCCCGACGAACACAACGTCGCCTGCCACGGTGCTCAACGAGTCGGCGAGCCGCGGCACCAGCACGTAATCCTCCAGCCATCGAAGCTCCGCGCCCGCCCCCTCTCCGGACGCCTGCAGCCGAGGCTCCGCGCGGCGCGACATCAGTGGCAGGGCCTGGAAGTAGCTCCCGCTGTCCCCCGCTGGCTCGAGACCCATGCGGCGAAATTGCGCCGCGATGTAGTGGGCGGCGACCGCCGCGCCGCGAGAGCCGGTATTGCGGCCCTCGAGCGCATCATCGGCCAGGAAACCGAGATGGGCCAGGAGCGCGCGGTTGTTGATCTGTGGCGCGGGCCGCGCCGGGCGCTGGGCGTTCAATCCGGCGCACACGACAAGCGAGGCGCCGAGGGGAAGTCGGCGGAGGGCGCTGGCGATGCTCACCGGTTTCGCGCGGACGCCGCGGGCGTGGGCGCCGCGGCCGACGGAAGCGGGCAGCGCACTACCGACACGGTGCCGCTGGGACGGATGGCGCGCTCGCTGGTGAGCACCATCCTCGCACCGTCCAACCAGGACACGCCTTCGCCCTGCACGTCGAGGCCACTGATGTCGCAAGCCACCGGCCTGGCTGGGAGCTGGAGGGCGCCGTTCGGCCCCCGTTCGAAGAAGTAGATCTCGCCGTACGTCCTTAGAGCCACGAGCCGGCCGTCGGACGAGATCGCGGCGCCGGTCACGAAGCGATCGAACCTGCGCCTAGCCTCGATCGGAATCCGGGTCAATGGTTCCGCGACTGCCCGTCCCCGGCTCCATGCGGCAGCGGGGACGCGGAACTGCCGGATCGCGCTCCCGCGCCCTTTAGTAACCAACTGGACGTCGCCGGTCGGATCCACCCACATGGCCTCCACATCGTGGGCGCCGTCGGGGTATCGAACCTGCAGCGTCTCGGCGCGGAGGGTCCTGCCCGCTCCCGCCTGCCGCGGAGTGGGCTCACGCAACCGATGCACGCGGACCGAGCGCCGATGTTCGCGGTTGTCCCCCGTATCGGCGAGATACAGGCAGGTGGCAGGACCGCAAGGTCCCAGTGCAATGTCCTCCCAGTCTTCGACCTCGACGGCGACAGCCACGGTTCCCAGATCCGCCCCCAGGGTATCGGTGGCATAGACGAAGGGCTTGGAGCCGTCGTTATGGGTCCAGAGCAGGCCGGGGTACCGGCGGCTCGCCGCAACCCCGGAGCTCTCGTCTAGGCGAGGATCCTCGAATCGCCCGGTTTGACGGGCCTCGTCGGCTGGGCGGAACGCCCAGGGTCCCTGCCCCGCGGCGGGCGCCGAACAGAATGAGAGGAGGAGGAGCGCCGAATAACGCACCGGCGAATGCTAATCCCATGAGGGCAGGATCGCGGCGGGCGGCCACGGCTTGCGGAGACACTGTGTAGTGTGTAGTATCCACTACACACATGCAGGATTTCGGAGAATACCTCCGCCGCCGCCGGATCGAGCGGCGGGAAACCGACCCCGACTTTTCCGTCCGCCGGCTGGCCGGCCGGGTGGGCATCGAGCCTTCGTATCTCAGCAAGATCGAGCGCGGCGACCAGCCGGCGCCATCGGAAGAGACAATTCGCGCGCTGGCCCGCGAGCTGGGTGAAGACGCGGACGTCCTGCTGGCGCTGGGCGGAAAGATTTCGAGCGATCTCCAGCGCATCATCCGCCGCCGGCCGGCACTATTCGCCCAGCTCATTCGCGACTTGAAGGATCTGCCCGACCACGCGGTGTTGCGGCTCGTGCGTGAGGTACGAGACGGCGACTGGTAGACCATGATGGGAGAGGAACGATCGCATGATCGAGCTGAGACACGACGCACTGGAGTTCTTGTTTCCGGAGGTCCATCACTCCGCCCGGCTTCGGGTCGAGTTCCAGCGCACGCTCCGCATCCCCGATGACGGCCGGAACTATGCCCTCCCGCCCGGGCTGGGCCGGTTTCCCCTCCGCCACGTGGACGATTTCGCCGCCCGTTTGCCCGCCACCTGGCGCGAGCGGGGTGGCGTCATGCTCCCGATGTACCAGAGCGAGGCCCTTTGGATCAGCTTCAGGGCGGATACCGACGCTGAGCGCGGGGTTGGTTATCCGTTCGCCGTGAAGGTGGCGGCGGGCAAGGTCAACGCCGCCACCGGCGAGCCCTGGCGCCCGAGCCTCCATCGCTCGCCCCAGGACTATCTAGTGGTGCCGGAGCAGCCTTGGCTCGACGGTTTCGTCGTGGAGAAGGGCACCATCCGTCAGTTCGTGGCGATGCCCCTCGGTGCCGGCTACACCGCGGAAGAGCAACTCACAGGGACGGCGGTGCACGGGGGCCTTCAGATCATGGCCTATCCGATGAAGCGCGACGCGTTCGAGCGGCGGTTTCCACCCGGCACGGTGCGGGAGGCGCCATTGCGTGGCGGCGTGCTGTTCTCGACGCCGACGCTGGCGGCCAGCTTCGACATGGGACTCGGCGCCGGTGGCCGGATGCGCCAGGAGGTATTCGCCGACCCGTTCGACACGGCCGAGTGGGACACTTCGAGCCCGACCCGGTGCTTCGTGCACTTGACCAACTCGCTGGTCTGGCACGCGGTGACCGGTGAAGCGCCCCCTACCGCCCCGCCAACCGCGGCCGAGTACACCCGCCGCGGCCTTCCATGGTTCGAGTACTACGGCGAAGGGTCGGCGCTCGAAGCTACCCGCACACTCGAGCGTCTCCGGAGCGTGCTCGACCTCGCACGGGAGAAGGGTGATGTCCCGCTTCCGGAGAATGAGCCGGTGGACCCGGCCCACGTAATGGTGCTGAAGCCCCCACGCCGAAGCCGCGATCAGGTACGGGAGGGCGCATTGTGAGCCTGTCCCGCCGGGTGTTGTTCCTGACGGAGGATCCCGCGCTGATCCGCCGTCAGCTCCGCGGCGAGGAGCTGGCGTGGTCGCCCGATGTCCCCCTACGCCACGATATCTCGACGGATGAAATCACTCCCGCCGCGGCGTGCTATAGCTCCGATGCGACGCTCGGCGACCAGGTCTACACCGGACTCGAGTGTGCCGGGAAGCGGCCGGTCGGTGTCGGCGAGGTGCGTCGCTGCGGCTTCGCGGTCTCGGTAAGCGGCCGCCGGCGGGGCAAGGGGTCGAGCCGGGAGGCGTCGCCGTTTGCCGAGCGCGCCGCTGGTATCGAGGTGATCATCGCCGAGAGCTTCGAGCGGATCTACCGGGAGAATTGCCAGCACCTCGGGATCCTCACCAGCACTGATTTCGACCTGATCGAACCGCTGCGGCGCGGCGACCCGGTGCCGCTGGAGCGGTTCTGCGACGGCGAAGGCCCGATCGGCGGGTCTATCGTCCTTCACGGCGGGCTCATGCCCTACGGAACGGCGCGGCGGCGGGGCCACGTTCGCGTGTCGCGACCGGCCACGGCTGCGCGGCCCATGACACTGGGCGAAAAACTCCTCGCGGTGCATTGGGCCGTGGAACCCGACGGGCTTGCCGGCGTGCTCGCCGTCCGCCCGGGCGATGAGGGGTTCGTCCGCGCCGATCTTCGGTTCAGCCATGAGTACGTCACACCGATGGCTGCAGCCATCTGGGAGGAGCAGGTCGGGCCCGAAGCGCGAGTCCGCCACCCCGAGTCGATCCTCCTATTCCGCGACCACCTGATCCTTCTGCACCACGCTGTCCGCGGGCGGCCGAACGCGCCTGAGATCCTCGATCTCACTGGTAAGCTCGCTGCTCGGCAGGCCGCCTTCGCGGCGGCACAGGGTATCCGGCTCCACGCCGAGGCGGGGGATGGGTCCGAAGGCATCTGTCACACCATCGTCCTCGAGCGCTATGCGCTCCCTGGGCAGGTGATCGTCGGCAGTGATAGCCACACCTCGCACGCGGGCGCCCTTGGATGTCTGGCCTTCGGCGTCGGAACCACCGCCATTTGTCACGCATGGCTCACCGGCGACGTCCGGGTCCGCGTCCCTGCTTCGCTCCGGATCCACCTGAGCGGGCGAGTTCGGTCCGGGGTCACGGCCAAGGATCTGATGCTTCAGCTGTTGGCGCACCGGGAGATTCGCGCCGGTGCGGCGGTCGGGCGGCTGGTCGAGTATGGCGGCCCGGGCGTTGAATCGCTCTCGATCGACGAGCGCGCCACGCTCACCAACATGGCGGCTGAGCTTGGTGCCTTCACCGGCATAGTCCGGCCCGACCTGGCTGTCGCGCGGTTCCTCGAGGCCCGGCGGGACCTGTCCCGCGCCGAATCGGAGCGGCTGGTGGAAAGCCTGGCCTCCGACCCCGACGCGGAGTACGAGGTAACGCTGGAGCTGGATGCCGTCGCCGTGGAACCGATGGTAGCGTTTCCCGGCGACCCCGGGAACGGCGTGCCCCTTCGCTGCCTCGGCGACGTACCGATCGACATCGCCTACGCGGGAAGCTGCACCGCCGGCAAGCGTGACGACATGGACATGTACGCGAGTGTGTTCGCCGAGGCGGCGCGGGCAGGTCGCCGGGTGGCCCAGGGCGTGCGCTGCTACGTGCAGTTTGGCAGCCGCGACGTCGAGCGCTACGCCGCGGAACGCGGCTACCTCGACCTGTTCCGCGCGGTGGGTGTGGAGGCGGTGGCACCTGGGTGCGGAGCGTGTATCAACGCCGGGCCGGGGGTGAGCCACCACCGCGAGACCGTCACCGTGAGCGCGATCAACCGCAATTTCCCAGGACGGTCGGGCCCTGGCCGGGTCTATCTCGCCAGCCCCTACACCGTCGCGGCGTCGGCGATCGCGGGGCGAATCGTTCCGTGGTCGGGTTCCTGAAGTTCGATGAGTGTGCTCACGCAACCCGCGCGGACGGGCACAGGTCGGCGAGCACACAGGCCCCGCACCGTGGCCGTCGCGCGATGCAGACCTGGCGGCCGTGGAAGATCAACAGGTGCGATAGCAGCGCCCAATCTTCCCGCGGGAAGAGCGGCATCAGATCCTGCTCGATCTTGGCCGGATCGTCGTGCTTTGAAAGACCGAGCAGACTGCTGAGGCGGGCGACGTGGGTGTCAACGGTGATGCCTTCGTTGATCCCAAACGCGTTGCCGAGCACGACGTTTGCCGTCTTCCTTCCCACGCCGGGCAGTACCCGAAGCTCCTCCATGGTGCGGGGCACTTCGCCGCCGTGCTCCGCGGCGAGCGCCTGCGCCATGCCGATCAGGTTGCGGGTCTTGTTGCGGAAGAAGCCGGTGGACCTGATGATCGCTTCGAGCTCCTCGGCGTTCGCCTGCGCGAGCGCCAAGGCATCGGGATAGCGAGCGAACAGGCCTGGAGTGACCAGGTTCACTCGCGCGTCGGTGCACTGCGCGGAGAGGATCGTGGCGACGATGAGCTGGTAGGCGCTTCCGTGCTCGAGGGCGCACCTGGCCTCGGGATATGCCGCCTTGAGGCGCTCGAGAATCGGGTGGGAGCGGGCAGAAGCGGGCGGGAGCCGTCGGAAGCGCGAGCGCCGTGGCCGCGCCGTCATGCCCGCCGCGCCCGCGCGAAGTCGAGGAAGCCGTCCACCGAGCGCGCGTTGAGGACGTCGTCGGCTGAGAGCCACCCCTTGCGCGCGATGCCCACGCCGAATTCCACGTTGGCGATCCCCGCCGTACTGTGCGCGTCCGCGCCGATGGAGATGGTAACGCCGTGGGTCCGCGCCCGGCGCAACACCCGCCAATCCAGATCCAGCCGATGCGGATCGGCATTGATCTCCATGGCGATGCCGTTCCGGGCGGCCTTCTCGAACACGGCCTCGAGGTCCACCCCGTACGGATCCCGCGACAGGAGCAGGCGGCCGGTGGGATGTCCGATGATCGTGACGTAGGGGTTGTCCATCGCCGCCAGCATCCGGGTCGTCATCTCCCGCTCGGTGAGGTTGAAGCGGCTGTGGATCGACGCGATCACGAAGTCGAGCCGGTCGAGCACGTCGTCCTCGTAGTCGAGGCTCCCATCGGCGAGAATGTCCGCCTCGACTCCCTTCAGTACCCGCACGCCTTGCAGCGTCTGGTTGACTGCATCCACTTCGTCCGCTTGCCGTTCGAGATCCTCCGGGCGGAGCCCGCCGGCATATGCCGCTCCCTGGCTGTGGTCGGTGAGTCCCACGTAGGCATAGCCGGCATCGCGGCAGGCCTGCGCCAGCTCGGCGACGGTGTTGGAACCGTCGGAATAGTTGGTGTGGCAGTGAAGAAAGCCGCGCACATCGTTCCGCTCAACCAAGGAGGGCAGCCGCCCCGCGGCGGCGGCGGCGATCTCGCCGTCGCCCTCGCGTAACTCCGCTGGAATCTCGGCCAGACCGAGGGCGCGATAGAGGTGGGCCTCCGTCGGCGTCGCGACGAACTCGCTGCCCCGCCAGAGCGCCGCACCACTGAGGTTGTATCCGCGGCTGACCGCGTGCCGTTGCAGCGCCTCGAGATGGGTTTCGCTGCCCGTGGCCTGTACCAGCACCGCACCCAGGTTCACCGGCGTGGTCGCCACGATCTGCGCGCTGGCGCCGCCGGCAAAGCGCAGCGTGACCCGACGCTCGTCCTGCCCGGCGAACTCGTGCACCCCCGGAAGGCGGCTCAAACGATCGAAGAGCTCCCCCGCCGGAACATCCGCCACCAGGACCAGCACCAGGTCGCGAACGATCTCCGACCGCCGCCGGACATCGCCGGCGACGAATGCGTGCGATACGCCGGGCAACTTCTCCAGCGCGTGGCGCAGCGCCTCGGCCTCCTCGGCCGCGTGGTGCGACAGCCGGAAGGTGCTCGCCTGGCGCAGGTAGGCGATTCCTCTGAGGATGTTCTCGGAGGTCTTCTGTCCGAAGCGCGGCAGCTTGGCCAGCCGGCCGTCGAGGGCCGCGGCCTCGAGCTCGGGCAGGGAATCGATGTCCAGCACCTCATGGATCTGGCGGATGCGGGCGATGCCGAGCCCCGAGATCGCCAGCATTTCCACCAGGCCGGGGGGAATCTGCTCGCGCAGCTCTTCGAGCAGGCTCGCCCGACCGGTGGTGGCCAGCTCGGTGACGATTTGCAGCGTCGCCGGGCCGATTCCTTTGGTGCCCGCGAGGGACCCATCCTCCAACGCCGTTTGAAGGTCGCCCGGCAACCCGCCCACCGCTCTCGACGCCGCGCGAAAAGCGCGGATGCGGAACGGATTCTCACCTCGCAGCTCGAGAAACGAAGCGATCTGGTCGAGCACCTGCGCCGCCGCCTTCTTGTCCATTGCGACTGCGGTCTTCATCAGCTCTCTCTATTCGTCAGCGCGTCAGCTCTCTGACTCATTCGGAAGCCCAGTTCGAGCAACTCCTCCCCGCCGGCCAGCGAATGCAGGCCTGCCGCGGCGCCACCGGTCAGGAGGGATGCGTACAGAGCGGATCCGTCCGAGCGCGCCAGCGCTCCGGATGGGGGCCCTTCCGCCTCTACCACAGTGAACCCCGGCCGGTCCCGGTGCAAGCCGAACACCCCGAGAACCCGGAAGGCTGGCGTACCCGGTATCGCGTGCACGAAGCATCCATCGAGGGGTTCGTGCGGTGCGCCCGGCATCGGTTCCGCCCAGACCCGCCGCTCTGCCACCTGACCATAAAACGGCGTTGGGGTTGGAGATACCTGCGCGGCGGCGGCCGGGGACAGAAGCCGTTCGGTGTCCGATGGATCGAAGTGGAGGACCCGCTGGCCGTGAGTCCAGAACAAGTACACCTGGTGGACCAGTGCGGCCAACTGCCCGATCTCCTCCCCAGCGCCCTCGTCAGGCCGAAGCTCTCGCACCAGGGTCACCACTTCGCGGTTGAGCAGAAACGCATCGCGATCGGCCGGATCGACGCGGTCCCGATCCAGGGCGTCACGGATGGCGGGGAAGCGATCGGGCGCCAGTTCGGCAAAAGCAAGGTCGAACGGGGTGGATCGGGGAAGCGGGCCGGTCATTCCACCACGACCGTGGGACCGGTTGCGGGAGCTGACGTGCCCGGCGGGGCGACCTTCTCCGCGGTCGCACCCTCGTCGGCCTGCTTGTCACCAGCGATGTCATCCAGCCGGGCGGGGTCGATCCACCCATGCTCAGCAGCATGACGAGCCGCCGCCAGCGTGTCGTCCGCCAGCACGAGGGCTGAGCCGGCGGCCGAGACTTCGGCCGCCAGCTCGCGGATGGCTTCGAGGCGTTCCGGGTTGGGGTTCACGTTGCGGATGTAGATAGCCGAAATCCGCCCCGGGTGGCCCTGCAGCAGCGCGCGGTAGATCTCGGGATCCTTCTGGCCGCTGTCGCCGATGAGGATGAACGGCAGGTTGGGATAGGTTGCGAGAATCTCGCCGATCGCCGCGATCTTGTGCTCGACCCGCGCCGGTGCCGGCAGGCCGAGGTCCCAGTCGCGCAATAGGACGGGGCCTGCCGGGAGTTGCTGAAGCGCGAGAAATTCGGAGACCACTTCGTACAGATTCCACGGGCTCTTGGAGACGTAGAAGATCGGGTTGAGCGGGGTAGAGGCTGTACCGCCGGCGAGCGCGCGATAGAACGCCGCAGCTCCAGGAAAGGGCAGCCGGGTGCGAGCGTTCTCCAGCAGCACCAGTCGGGCGGCTCGCACCAATCGGGTCACGTCCGACTGCAGCACGGTATCGTCCAGATCGCTCACCACGGCGAACGCTGCCTCGGCTGGGGGCACCAGAATCTCTGCCACACCGGGGCGGGCGGGAACCGGAGCGCCTTCGGCGAGTGAGAGCTCCGCCCGGATCCACCCGGGTGCGGCAGCCGCGCTCGATGGCAGCCAGCTTCGCACGAATCCCTCGCCATCAGCCTCGATGGCGTGCACGCTTCCGGCCAGCCGAGCCTCGACGCGAGCGAGAGGAAGCGGATCGCTTTCGATCCGCTTGATGGCGTCGATCAGGTTGCGGAGCGGCGAGTGCGAGGGGTCAGGCGGAAGGCGGCCTTCGTCCTCCAGCACCCGTCCGAGCACCAGGGCGCGGTCGGCGGTGCCGTAGCTGCGGTATCCCACGATGCAGTACGGATCCTTATCCAGCCGGCGTTCCAGCCGGTCGGCTGCGTACTTGAGGCGCCGGCCAAGCTGACCGGCCAGATCGAAGAGCTCGCCGCGCCAGTCGGTGGAGCTCACCTGGCCCCGTCGGTCAGCCGAGCGACGAAGCGCGCCATCGCGGTGAGCACTTCGTCCGGCATGGAGGCGTGCCGCGCGTGTCCGCCGCGCTCCAGGATCAAGGTGTCTACCGCTCCGCCGACCCCACGGCGTATCGCGTCGACCTGAGCCAGGGTGCCGTAGGGATCGGGTTCGCCCTGGATCACGAGCACGGGACACGAAACGGCTCTCAGCGTGGGCTCGATGGTCCAACTCCGGTAACCCGGGTCGAGCCACGTATCGGCCCAGCGGTTGAACATGGAATCCACGTGGTCGTGCCAGCGGGCTAGGCGATCGCGAAGCCCGCCGTTCGCGAACGCGGCTCTCCGCGCCGGCAACGCCCGCGACGGTCACGTCCTCCACGAACACGTGAGCGGCCTCGACGATCAGCCCGCTCGCGCCCCCCATCGCCGCCGCGTACATCAGCGCGATCGTGCCACCATCGCTGTGGCCCACGAGCACGGGGCGCTCGACGCCCGCGGCCGCGAGCACCTCAGGCAGCACGACCGTCGCTTCGTCGATTAGGTGTGCCGCGCCGTTCACAACGGGGATCGGCTCCGACCGGCCGTGTCCGCCGCGAGAGTAATCAGGGCTGCCGCGCCGGTTCGTTCGGCAACCCGGTCGGGAAAGTCGCGCCAGAGCCCGGCCGAGCCGAGCGCTTCGTGCAGGAAGACCAACGGAGGGAGATCGGTCCGGCGGGGCGGAATCCAGCGGACTTCGAGCCGCCGCTTGCCGGCCGTGAGAAGCTCCACGGAATGGCCGGTCAGCGGCCGCGCCAGACCGCTGGTCGCTTGCCGAGAAACGCGTCGATACCCTCGGCCGCGTCTTCGTAGGCCATGTTGCAGGTCATCGCCTCGCTCGCCCGGTCATAGGCGGCTTCGAGGGAAGCCTCCAGCTGGGCGTAGAAAGTTCGCTTGCCGATGCCCACCACGGCCGGGCTCCGCGCTGCGATCAGGTCGGTAAGCATCCGGATCTCCGCATCGAGCCCGTCCGCCGGCACCACGCGATTCACCAGCCCCCAGGCAAGCGCGGTGCGAGCGTCTACCGGCTGGCCAGTGAGCAAGAGCTCCATCGCCCGCTTGCGTCCCACGTTTCGAGCCACGCCCACGGCGGGCGTGGAGCAGAAGACGCCGATGTTGACGCCGGGAAGCGCGAAGGTGGCGCCCTCCGCGGCAACGGCCAGGTCGCACATCGACACCAGCTGACAGCCCGCAGCGGTCGCGATGGCGTGCACCCGGGCGATGACCGGCTGTGGAAGGCGGGTCAGCGACAGCATCATCCGGCTGCAATCGTCGAACAGCCGGCGTTGCCAGGCGTCGTCGCCAGTGCGCGC
>DATAFP010000073.1:0-2158 GCA_036257415.1 Gemmatimonadales bacterium | reverse complement strand
CGGCCATCCGATCGATCCGGCGGCGAGGCTGGTGGCGGCGGCCGAGGGTGGAGCTCCAGGTCAGCGAGCTGGACTTGTTCGCAGGTGTCCCGGGGGCAAGCGGTCCCACCCTGTCCCTCGACATCACCCGGGCTGATGTACCGACCGCCGGTCAGCTGGTCGTTGTGGTCCGGGCGACTTGCCGCTCGGTTCCGGGACGTGCACTATCTGGTCCAACATGAACCGACGCCACTTCACCCGACTGGTCGCCGCCTCGGCTGGCGCGGCCGCGCTGGGCCCGCCGTCGCTGCAGGCGGCCGCCGGCCCCGAGAGCGATCCATGCAGCATGCCCGCCAGCATCCTCGCGCTGAAACCGTTGCTCGGAAGTGTTCCCCCGATCGGTGACGCCGAGCGTCGCGCGCGAATCGATCACGCGCGGCGCCTCATGACCGAGCACGGTATCGGGGCGGTCGTCGTGGAGCCCGGTTCGGGCATGCACTACTTCACCGGCGTGGACTGGGGTCTCTCCGAGCGTCCGTTCATCGCTGTGCTGCCGGTCCGGGGCGAGCTGGCGTTCGTCGCGCCGGGATTCGAGGAGGCCAGGGCGCGCGAACTGATCCGCCTCACCGATGACGTGCGGGTGTGGCAGGAAGACGAATCGCCCTATCGGGTCATCGCCGGCATTCTGCGGGATCGGGGCGTGGCCGGCGGAAGGGTGGGCATCGAGGAGCGAATGCGATTCTTCATCGCGGACGGCCTTCGCCGCGAAACGGTCGGAACGGAATTTGTTCCGGCGGATGTGGTCACCACGGGCTGTCGCGCCATCAAGTCGCCCGCCGAGCTCGCCCTGCTTCAGCGTGCCAACGACGTGACCACCGCCGCGTTCCGCGCCGTCCTGACGACGCTGGCGGAAGGGATGACCCAGCGCGAGCTGGAGCACCGGATGCGCGCGGCACTGGAGCGGCTGGGCGGCACCGACCCGTGGGCGCTTGCCGGGTTCGGCCAGTACTCCGCGTTTCCCCATGGGACCATCCGGCCGCAGCAGCTGCGCCGGGGAGACATCGTGCTCGTCGATGCCGGCTGCGCGGTGGAGCACTATCAGGCGGACGTCACCCGGACCACGGTGTTCGGCAAGCCGACCCGCCGGCAGGTCGAGATCTGGGAGCTCGAGCGACGGGCCCAGGATGCGGCGTTTCGAGCGGCACAGGTGGGCGCAACCTGCGCGTCGGTGGATGCCGCCGCGCGAAAGGTGATCACCGATGCCGGGTTCGGCCCCGACTACAAGGTGCCGGGCACACCGCACCGCACCGGACACGGCATCGGCCTGGACGTGCACGAGGCGCCCAACTTCGTCCGCGGGAATCAGACGGTGCTCGCACCCGGAATGTGCTTCAGCGACGAGCCGACCATCGTGATCTATGGGGAGTTCGGGATCCGGCTGGAGGATTGCCTTCACATCACGGAGGCTGGGCCGCGGTTCTTCACCCAGCAGAGTCCCGCGATCGACCGGCCATTTCCCTAGGAGGGTACGCGGGCTCAGCTCTGCTCGATCACCTTGATCCCGGACGGAACCTCGAACCGGAAGGTGTCGTCGCCGGTGCGAACGTTCGCGCGGAGATTGCGGAGCGTGAGGGTGCGGTGCTGTCCTGAAGTCTCCTCGATCTCGATCCGCCGCGGCAGGCCGTCACTTTTGTCCAGCCAGACCACCGCCCGGGTGAACGGCATATCCGGCACGGTGGGCACCATCTCTACCACGGTTACCGCCCGTCCTTCCAGCCGGTCGTTCCGCACCACGCTGGACTGGTACCGCTCGTGCGGCCGGTCGAGCAGCCAGGCAAGGAGGTTGTACCCATAGACCGGGCCGCCGCTGGGCAGCGGCATGCGGAGCACCTGGCCCGGCGTGGTGCTCGGCGTGTAGAACCACGAGTAACGCCCGTCGATGACGATGGCCTCGTCGGGCGGATCGGTGAAGCGCATCGCAAAGTTGTTCTGCCCCGCCTGATACAACCGGCCCGTGCGCGACAGCGTGTCGCCGAGATTGGTGTCTTCGATCACCTGCACGAAATCCGCCTGCAACGAGCTCAGCCCCCGATCCACGTTACCGGCCCGCCGCACGATGGCGAGAGGATCCTGCTGGGCCTGGGCCGGCAACGGCACTGCCACGAGGGCGAGGAGGAGG
>DATAFP010000052.1:0-2006 GCA_036257415.1 Gemmatimonadales bacterium | reverse complement strand
GGTCGCGCTCTCGGTGAGGAGCTGGCGAACGATCCTGCCGGCGCGGGCGCCGAGCGCGGCACGCACCGCGATTTCCCGGTGCCGCTCCTCGGCGCGAGCCAGGAAAAGCGAGGCCACGTTCGACGCGGCGATCAGCAGGAGTAGGGCGACCGCACCCAGGAGCACCAGCAGCACCGGCCGGATGTCGCCGACCAGCTGCTCCGCGGCAGGCGTGACCGAACCGGTGAAGGCGTCGTCGTACTCGTTGGGATACTCCTTGACCATCGCCGACATGAGGCGGGCGGCTTCCCGATCGGCGCTCGCGCGGTCCAGGCCCGGGCGCAACCGGCCGATGACCGTGAGCCAGTGCCAGCCCCGCTCGCTGCGGTCCGCGCCGGGATCGAGCTGGAGCAGCGTCCACGCCTCCATGCCGGAACCGACATAGTGAGCCGGAAGCTGGAATCCCGGAGGCATGACGCCGATCACCGTGGCGGGCTGATCGTCCAGGACGAGCGTGCGGCCCACGATCTGGGGATCGGCGCCGAAACGGCGCCGCCAGAGTCCGTCGCTCAACAGCACCACCGGCTGCCGCCCCGGCAGATCCTCTTCCGCGGCGAAGCCGCGCCCGAGGGCGGGGGCGACACCCAGCAGCGGAATCGCATCGGAGGAAACGTATCCAGCGTTGAACCGCTCGGGGGTGCCGCTTCCGGTCAGCGTGAGGGTGCCGTTGGCGAAGGCTGCGATGCGGCTGAACGACCGGTTGCGCTCGCGCAGGTCCCAGTACTCGGGCGGGCTGAACTCTTTCCCCGGGATGCCGTCGAGCTGGGTATGCACCATCATCACCTCCGCCGGCCGCTCGTACGGCAGCGGGCGCAGGAGCACGCCGTTCACCACGCTGAAGATCGCCGTGGTGGCGCCGATGCCGAGCGCGAGCGTGGCCACGGCGAGCGTAGCGAAGGTCGGACGACGGCGCAGGCTCCTGACCGCCTGGGCGAGATCGTGGCGGAGGGTGTCGATCATTCAGACCTCAGTGCGACCACCGGATCGATTCGGCTGGCGCGGCGGGCGGGAATGGCGCAGGCGATGACCGCCGCGCCGAGCAGGATGAATGCGACGAAGGCGAAGGTCAGCGGATCCTGCGGGCGCACCTCGTACAGGTCCGGTGCGAGAACTCGACCGAGCAGGACGGCCGCGGCGCTGCCGATGGCGATGCCCGCCACCGAGGGCCCCAGCGCCGGTCCCATCACCGTGCGGCCCACCTCTCGTCCCGCGGCACCGAGCGCCATACGAATGCCGATCTCCCGGGTGCGACCCGAGACGGTGTAGGCCACGATGCCATAGACGCCGACCGCGGCGAGTATCAGCGCCAGCGCGGCGAACCCGCCGAGGAGCATGAGATTGAAGCGCTGGGGAGCGACCGAGCCGCGGACCAGATCCGGCAGCGTGGTCAGGCCGGTGATGGGTTGGGCCGGATCGATCCCGTAGACCGATTCCTTGAGGACACGAGTCAGCCCGGCCGGGTCGCCGAGCCCGCGCACGACGACCGTCATGCCCCCGTGCGGGTACTGGCGCATCGGCACGTACAGCTCCGGCTTCGGCCGTGCCGCGAGCCCGCGGTGTCGCACATCGCCGACCACACCGACCACCGTAGCCTGTCCAACCCCGCCACCCACCCACACTTGTCGCCCGAGCGGGTTCTCGCCCGGGAAATAGCGCTCCGCGAGGGTCCGATTCACCATCGCCACCCGCGCGCCATCCTCGCGGTCGGTGGCGTCGAAAGTCCGGCCGACGACCGGCACGCCGAGCGTGGAGAAGTAGTCCCCGGCCACCACTCGGAAGTCCACTTCTCGTCGCTCCGCAGGAGACGGAGGCGGACTGCCGTCGGCGGAGAACGGGAGGTCGTAGTCGATGCCGATCGGGTTCATGGGCAGGGTGGTGACCGCGCCCGCCGCGACGATGCCGGGCTGTCGGTCGAGTCGTTCGAGGAGATCGTTGAAGAACCCGATCTGCCGCTCGTCCGACGTGTA
>DATAFP010000261.1:0-30014 GCA_036257415.1 Gemmatimonadales bacterium | reverse complement strand
GGGCTGTTGGCTCGTCCGCGATCCTCCAGCACCACCCGCCGGCCCGCACCCAGATCGAGGGTGAGCTCGCGGTCGAACACGAGACTCGGCGTCACCACCTCCAGCAAGGCAAGCTCCTCGATCTCATTCTTTCTCTGCGCGATCGTGCGTGGCAGCCGGCGCTTGACCTCCGAGGAAAGTGGAGCTCCGGTGCTATCGGTTCCGGTCGCGAGCTGCCGCTCCAGCGCGGCCAGCTCCGCGCGCCGTGCCGACCCCGGCGCGGTGGACATCTTCGCCCAGTAGGTCTGATTCAGCGCGATCCAACCCCGGGTCTCCCGCTCGCTGACCACGGTGATGCCGGGGAACGCCTGCACGTACGCGGATGCGCCGTTGTTGTGAAATGCCAGTGGGTGATGACCAGCCAGCGGACCGGCTTGTCCGTGACTTTCCCAATGAGCTCGATGTCCGCCCGCGCCCGTGACGGCAGATAGGTCGCATCCACGACCAGCCCGCCGTCCCTGCCTATCACGACGCCGGTGTTGCCGTGGGGCCAGGCGTCGGTGGCGTCATCATGGATGATCGCGAATATCCCGTCGCCGATCCGCTCCAGCCGAGCGGTGGAATCCCGGACCTGTGCGCGAGCCGAGCCGGGAACGAGCAGAAGGGCGGCCGCGAGCACCCCGCGTGACAGCGGTACGAAAGGCGGCATGATTGTCGAGGGTAGCTCGGACGCCTCAATCCGGATTGGATGTTTCGGCCTCGGCCCGACGTTCCCGGTGCAGCTCACCGGGTGTGCACCCGGCGAGCGCGCGGCACTCGCGCACGAGATGTGACTGGTCGCAGTAATCGCAGTCAGCCGAGATGCGAGCCCAGTGGGGCGTCGGTGTTCGGTCGGCGGCGGTCATTGCCCGGAGCAGGCGGGCAATCCGGGCGTAGGCCTTGAGCGAAATCCCGGCCTCGCGCCGCACAGTGCGGCGGAGATGCCGCTCCGAGGTTCCAGTCACCTGGGCAATGCCGTCGACCGGCATGCCGCCCCCAGTCCGGCGCACCAGCTCCAGAGCACCCGCTGCCACGGACGCGTGGCCGGTACTCCCGCGGGCGAGGCTCGCCACCGCTCGGGCCAGCGAACCGGCCGCTTCGACGCAGCTCCGCGTTTCGACCAATCGGTCGAACAACCATCCTGCCGACGGCTCGACCTCGCGGAGATCGTGTTCGGCATCGTGGTGCTCGATGGGTCTCAGCCCGAACAGGGGTTCGACCATTCGAGCTTGACCCGCACCGCGGCCGTTTCCCAGCCAGCCGCGAAGTGAAAGATGTAGGGCCGTGTCTTCGGCCCGATGATCAGGAGCTGCGGATCCAAGGGCCGGCCGTTCGGTTCCCGCCGGCAGCGAAACCCGATGCTGAGCGCCGGTTCGTAATCGCGATAGTCTCCCAGCTGATACCGCGCCGCACCGGGCGCCGAAGCCCACTCGATGGCCTGTCGATCCAAGGGGGAGATTGCACTACGGCGACCCCGGCGCTCACGATTCAGGAATTTGAGGTCAGCCCTTGACCGGCAGGTATCCCGCGATTGTGGCGTGCTTGCCTGCGGCCTCGCTCGAGATAAGGAGGCTCCCGTCGGGCGCGAACGCCGCGGCCTCGGGCTGCCGGTACACCCCCCGCGGAAACGCCCCTCCCCGAAGCACCCGTCCGTCCCGACCGACCTCGGCGAAGGTCTGCTGAGGCCCCGCCACCAGGAGAAACGAATCCCCGCCTGGGCTCACCGCGATGGCCGAGCCGCTGAACTCGGGGGCGTCGGTCACCCGCGCCAGGGCGGCGGATGAGATCTCGAGTCGCGGTTCCGCTGCGGTCCGGCCGCTCTTGAGCGACCAGGCGTAAACCGCGACGTGGGCGTCCTTGCCCTTGCCCCGTCGATTCTTGCACAAGAGAAGCAGCGACCGGGTCACGGCATCGTGTGTCATCCCTTCGACCTCGCACTTTCCGTTGAGCCCGGTGTCGTGCGCTCGGTAGGCTACCTGGCTGCCGTTCCGCCCTTCGCTGAACTCGAGCAGGAAACCATTGCTCGACGCGAGAAAGAAGCGGTTGCCGGCGATCGCGAGATCCTCGAAGTCCCCTGCCACCGCACGGAGGCTCTTTCTTCCTCCCTTCCGCTTCTCGTTCCCGACGAGATCGGGGTCGTGTCCGGTCGGAGCGACCGTAAACCCCTCCACCACGCGTCCGGTCCGGGGGTCGATCCGAAAGATCGCGGCCTGCTCGTCGCCATGGGCGAAGAGACGTCCGTCGGACGTGAATGCCTGGCCGGAAATTTCCGCCAACTCGTCGGGAAGGGTGGCCTGCCAAGAGGGCTTGCCCGTAAGGTCGTAGCCGAGGACCAGCAGAACCAGGAGCGTCAACGCACCAATCATGGGCAAAATGTCGCAGGGCTGCTCTGAGTCTGCCTGTGATTCATCTTACGTAACGGCGAGGCTCGACGACCCAGGCTTGACCGCCCCAACACATGACCGCCTCACACGTATATGGATCGAACGCGCCCCGACGGAGCAGATGACCAACAGAGCGGCATGACGGCAATCGGGGCGGTGCCGGTGGAGGCTCGGTCCGGCGGCGCGACTCCGGCCGAGCAGGAACTCCTGGGGCGGGTGCAGCGAGGCGACGCCGATGCGTTCAACCTGCTGGTGCGTCGTCACCTGCCCCGGGCGCGCGTGGTGGCCATGCGGCTGATGGGCGATCCGGACGACGCCGACGATCTGGTCCAGGAGGCGTTTCTCCGGGTGCTGGACCGCATCGGCAGCTTCGACCCGAGCCGGCCGTTCGAGCCCTGGTTCACGCGGGTTCTGCTGAATCTCGGTCTCGATCTCAAGCGAAAGCAGGCCGTGCGTCGGCCCCAGCTACGCGACGTAGACGCCGAGCCCGGAAGGGAGCGCCCGGACCAGGATGTCGAGCGGGCCGAGCTGGGGCGCTCGTTGCGCAACGCCCTCAACCGGTTGCCGGCGCGGCAGCGCGCGATCGTGACGCTCTTCGAATTGGACGGACTATCAACCGGGGAGGTGGCAACGATGCTCAACGTGAGTCAGGTGACGGTTCGATGGCATCTGCATCAGGCCCGTCGAACCTTGCGAGAGGCGCTCAAAGCGTGGCAGCCATGAGACACCTGTTCTCGGAACCATCGCGGGATGCCGAGCTGGGTGCGGCGCTTCGCTCTGCCGAAGCCGTTCCGTCGGACGATGCCGAGGCACTCCACCAGCGGATCACGGCGGCGGCCGCGGCGGGGCTCAGCGCGCTCCGGCGTCCCGACAGTAGAACCGAATGGTGGGAGTGGCTCTCGGCGTGGACGAAGGTGGCCGTGCCCGCGGCGGCTACTCTGGCACTCGGAGCGGCGTTGCTCATCCCGAGCGTGCAACCGGGCGACACAGCGGCTGTCGCGGCGGACGCCGACACGACCGTGATGGCGGCGCTGTTCTCGGATCCCGCCGAACGGGGTGCGCTCGCCGCGGGAATCATCGCGCCGGCAGACGTTGACTGGCTGCTGACGCAGGTGATGCAGCAATGACCGACCCGACCCCGCGCGCGGCAAGCAACGGCCGGATGCGGGCCGCCCTCGTGCTGCTCCTGGTCGCTCTGTTCGGCGGGATCGCGGGCGTGGCGTTCGACCGACTGCTCCTGCTGCCCCGGATGTTCCGCGGCCCGGGGTTCGGCCACGACCCCAGAACCGGGCCGCCACACCATATGGACAGGATGCGCGACCGCTTCTCCCGCGAGCTCGGCCTCTCAGAGGAACAACAGGCCAAGGTCGATTCGATCATGAGCCGACAGATGCTCAGGATGGACTCCATCCGCGACGAGGTCCAGCCCCGAATGGATTCGTCGTTCGCCCAGGCACGGCGCGCGATCGACTCGGTGCTGACGCCCGAGCAGCGCAAGAAAGCCGCGGCGCTGCGTCGCCGCATGCCCGGTCCGCCGCCCGGCCTGCCCGGCCCTCGGCGGGGGCATCCGCCGCCGCCACCGCGTTGAACCATTGACTCGGAGAATCCGATGCTGGATGCAGTTCCGCCCGATCAGACTCGCCGCCACCTGCTCCGCGCCATCGCGCTGAGTCCGGTGGTGCTCGCCGCCCCGTCGCTGCTCGGAGCGCTGGCGTGCTCCGGGGCCGATGCCACCGGCACGTCGGTCGCCGACGGCACCGATCCGTCGCTCCAGCCGACACTGGCGTGCGTGGACGACGATGACGATCCGACGGTCTCACAGACCGAGGGCCCGTACTTCACGCCGAACTCGCCCGAGCGCACCTCGATTCGGGACGGCGTGAGCGGCACGTTGCTGACCCTTAGCGGTCTGGTGCTGTCGACGACCTGCCAGCCGGTGAACGGGGCGCTGCTCGACTTCTGGCAGGCGAACGACGACGGCAACTACGACAACGCCGGCTACACCTTACGCGGCCACCAGTTTACCGACGCAACAGGCGCCTTCCAGCTCGAGACGATCGTGCCGGGCCTGTACCCGGGGCGCACCCGGCACATCCACGTGAAGGTGCAGGCGCCCAACCAGCCGATTCTCACGACTCAGCTCTACTTCCCGGGCGAAGCGCGGAACGCGAGCGACGGCATCTTCGACCCGAGCCTGCTCATCCGGACCAGCGAGGGGGCCGACCGATCGGTGCTGGGCCAGTTCGTGTTCGTGCTGCACGTCGGCTGACCATCGCGGCTCACCCGGGATCGTGGTGCGACGATCACATCGTCAGCACCACTTTCTCGCAGTTGTCCTCCTTGTTCAGGAACATCTCGTATCCACGCGGGGCGTCGTCCAGGCGCATCCGGTGGGTGATGACGAAGCTCGGATCGATCTCGCCCTTGCGGACTCGCTCCAGCAACGGCCGCATGTAGCGTTGCACGTGACATTGCCCGCTGCGAATCGTGAGCGAGCGATTCATCACCGCGCCCATCGGAAACTTGTCGACGAATCCGCCATAGACCCCCATGACGGAGACGGTGCCTCCGTTCTTGCATGCCATGATGGCTTCCCGGAGCGCGATCGGGCGGTCGGTCTCGAGCCTTAGAGCCTGTTTGGTTCGATCGTATGCGTATACCGGGCCGTGACCGTGGGCTTCCATGCCTACGGCGTCGATGCAGGCGTCCGGCCCCCGGCCGGCGGTGAGCTCCTGCAGCGCCTCCAGGACGCTTTCCTCCTCGTAATTGATCACATCCGAAGCCCCGGCTTTGTCGACCGCCATCTGCAGGCGATAGGCGAACCGGTCGATGGCGATGACCCGCTCCGCGCCCAGCAGCCGCGCGCTCGCAACGGCGAACTGACCGACCGGCCCCGCGCCCCAGACCGCGATCACATCACCCTTCTGGATGTTGCAGAGGTCTGCGCCCATATACCCGGTCGGGAGAATGTCGCCGAGGAACAGCACCTGCTCGTCGGTCAGCTCCTCTGGAACCTTGAGGGGCCCTACATCCGCGAACGGCACCCGGACGTATTCCGCCTGCCCGCCGGCGAACCCGCCGGTCAGGTGGGAGTACCCGAAGGCGCCGGCAGGTGAGTGCCCGAACAGCTTCTCGGCCATCCAGGCGTTCGGGTTCGAGTTCTCGCAGCAAGAGAAGAGGTCACGCTGGCAGGCCCCGCACTGGCCGCACGCGATCGCAAACGGAACCACCACTCGATCACCGACCGCCAGGTTCCCCACCGAGCGGCCCACCTCGACGACCTCACCCATGAACTCGTGCCCCAGGATGTCACCCCGCTCCATCGTAGGGATATAGCCGTTGTAGAGATGCAAGTCGGAGCCGCAGATGGCCGCGGAGGTGACCCGGACGATCGCGTCGCGGGAGTTGAGGATCTTGGGATCGGGCACCTGCTCGACCCGCACGGTCTTCTTGCCCTCCCAGCAGATTGCTCTCATCGCACGGCTCCTTCCATGCTTGGCGCAATACGGGGCAATTCGTTCGACGGGCGGGCCGGGTGCATGCCGCGATGGATGCTCGCATCGGAGTGCACCACCTCGCCCAGCTCCATCACTTGCTTGAATCGGCGCAGATCGCCCGCGACCTGCTGACCCGGCTCTTCGCCGAAGAGCTTGGCGATCTTGGCTGCGAATCGGCCGCCGGGCGGGCTGTAGCGGAGCTCGACGTGGATCTCGGTGCCGCGCCCCCCCGGGGCGGGGACGAATCGGACGGATCCTTCGTTCGGCACCTCGGAGTCGGGGACGGCACGCCACACGATCCGCTCATTGGGTCGGTCCTCAACGATCTCGGCGTCCCATTCCGCCCGGGACCCGGCCGGTCCCGTCGCGATCCAGTGGGAGCGGCGATCGTCGAGGATCCGGACCGCCTCGAGATGGGCCATGAACTGCGGCAGATTCTCGAAATTGCGCCAGAACTCGTACACTTCCTGCGAAGTACGATTGACCGTAATCGCCCGCCGAACGAGCACCACTCCCCGCTCGTGAGCGCGCTCGGCCTCTGCAAGACGCCCGCCTCCGTTCGGCCGGTGGCGAAGCCGCTGTCCCGCAAGCAGGTCGATCAGGGTGACACCGGCGACAGCCGCGGTAGCCATGGCGACCCGGTTCCGGTCGGCTCGGTTGGAATTGATGGCACGCCCAAGCAACGCCAGATCCATGACGTCGCCACTCACCCGGGCCCAAACACCCGGCCCCGGCCGACGCTGCGCGAGGATGCCGATCCCGCTGGCGAGCTCCCGCATCCCGATGGCGATCATTGCCTTCCGGTCTTCATCGTCGCCCTGCAGGCCGATCAAGCGGGCCACGCCCCGGGGCGCGGCGAGCTGAGTGAGGCCAAGGCCGAGGCTGAACCAACCCAATCCCCGCGCCAGGCGATCGTCATCCCAGCGGCGGGGCTGCGCGCCCTCCGTGTATCGTCTTTCGTATTGTTTTGGTGCTTCTTGTGGTGCTTCTTGTATTGATGCTTCCATGAATCCTCCTTGCGGGTCCGGCCACGACGGAAAGCCCCTGAGATAGGCCGGGGTGCAAGGGGAATCGGTGACCGAAGTCACCCGTTGACAGGTGGGTCTGAGCGTCAGCGCGCGGGCCGGAACAGGCTCCCGTCCGGCGCGACGATGAACTCCGCGGAGATGGGCAGAAAGTCCCGGAACGAGCCGTCGTCAATGCAGCCGACAACCCGCACCGCACCGCCCGGCTGGTCGTCCCACTCGCCTTCGATCTCGATCTGATAGACCCGGCCATCGGACCCGCGGGCCGAGCGCACATCCACCTGGCCGATGGCGCGCGCGAGCGCCGCGTAGCTCTTCGTCTGATGCTCCAGCATCGCGGCATCAAGGAGAGCCTGGGCGATTCGAGCGGGCATGGTCGCTACGCCCGGCCGCGCATCTTGGCGACCCACCAGCGAAGGCCCACGAACAGGAAGCGCCAGTCGCGCAGGAATTCGGGCGGCTTGCCCTCGATTGCGTGGCCGATGAACTGAAGCGCCCAGCCGCCTAGGAACATCGCGGCCGGCAGCGGCCAGAAGCCGGGGACCACCAGCGCCACCAGGAAAAGGGGGAGCGAAAGCACGATCAGCGGAATGCCGAACGTGTGGCAGAGACGGTTGAACGGATGCTGATGGCTGCGGGAATAGAGCGCGATCCACTCGTTCCAGGACTTGCCGCCGAGCACGGGTCCTCCGATCGAATCAGGTCCGCCTACCAGAGACTGGACACCGCGGACCGGCCCACGCAGTCCGGCGGCGCGGGCGCGATCCGGCTTGCCACGATGCTGCCGACCAGGGCGATCGCGATCAGGCCCGTCACCACCCGCCGAACCTTCGCGGGCTCGGGGGCCATGGCCCATGCGCCGCCCGGCGCGAACGCCGGCGCGAACCGCCCTAACGTGTTCGCACCCCGCCCTCGCCAGACCCATATCAGCAGCACGAGCCAGCCCAACAGCGTGAGCGCCGTGGTCGCGACACTCACCGGCGTCTCGGGCGGGAAGGCCGCCAGACACTCGGGCCGGGTCTCGCCCCCGACCCAGACCACGACCTGAATCAGAAGGCAGAACCCCGCGGTCCACCCGGCCAGGCCGAGTGCGAACCGGCGGCGATCGCCCCTGGTCACCCGGCCTGAGCGCTCCAGCGGCGCGGCGCGGAGGTAGACGATCCCGGCGTTGACCACCATGACGGCCGCACCAAACAGCCAGAACCAGCTCAGGAGCCACGACGGGATGAGCTCCATCCTACTCGGCCCGCCGCGGTCTCACTACTACCACATGACGGGCGCCATCGTCAATCAGCGGAATGGTCGGGCCGTCCAGCACCCGTCCATCCAGCACGATTTTGGCGCCGGCCGACGCCAGCTTCGCCGGACTCTCGACCAGGATCTCATATGGTGTCTGCCCGTGGCGGTAATCGATCGAGAACCGGGGCCAATCCGGCGGGACGCAGGGGCGTAACTCGAGCCGATCTCCCTGCCGGGTAAAGCCCAGGATCGTCTCGATCCCCACACGATACATCCAGCTGGCCGAACCGGTATACCAGGTCCACCCTCCGCGGCCCAACTGCCCCTCCGCGGTGTAGACGTCGGCGGCGACCACATAGGGCTCCACCTTGTAGGCGGCGACGGCTTCGGGGGTGGCGGTGTGGCTGAGCGGGTTGAGCATCTGGAACAGCTCGAACGCGCGGGCGCCGTTGCCGCGGAGCGCCGTGGCCAGCACGGCCCAAAGCGCGGCGTGAGTGTACTGGGCCCCGTTTTCCCGGACCCCGGGTAAGTACCCCTTGATGTATCCGGGGTCGTTGGCGCCGTGGTCGAACGGCGGAGTGAGCAGCAGGATGAGCCCCGGGTCGTCGCGCACCAGCCATTGTTCCAACGAGTGCATCGCGCGACCCTGACGTTCGGTGTCGCCCGCGGCCGAAATGACGCTCCAGGTCTGGGCGATCGAGTCGATGCGGCATTCGTCATTGGTGGCCGAGCCGAGCGGGGTACCGTCGTCGAAATAGGCACGCCGGTACCACTCGCCGTCCCAGCCATGGGCTTCCACCGCGGCAGCGTACCCGTCCGCCCGGCCACGAAGCTGGTCTGCGACCTTGTGGTCGCCGCGTGCCGCTGCCCGCGCGGCGAAGCTCCGAAGGGTCGCCACGAGGAACCAGGCAAGCCAAACGCTCTCTCCGCGTCCCTCGATGCCGACCCGGTTCATGCCGTCGTTCCAATCGCCGGATCCGATCAGCGGCAACCCGTGCGACCCGGCGGTGCAGGCCCGCTGCAACGCGCGCAGGCAATGCTCGTAGATGCTCCCGGACTCGCCCGACGTCGACGGCAGATCGTACACCTCGTGCTCGTTCGGCTCGAGCGACCGCATGGCGAGGTACGGCGCGTCGGCATCCAGCAGCGACAGGTCACCGCTGACGCGAAGGTAGTGATCGACTACAAACGGCAGCCATACGAGGTCGTCGGAGAACCGGGTCCGCACTCCACGGCCAGTCTGGGGATGCCACCAGTGCTGCACGTCGCCCTCGACGAACTGACGGCCGGCGGCCCGGAGGAGGTGCTCCCGCGCCAGGGACGGCTCCGCGTAGACGAGGGCCATCACATCCTGAAGCTGGTCGCGGAAGCCGTAGGCGCCGCTGCTCTGATAGACCGCCGATCGAGCCCACATGCGGCAGGCCAGGACCTGATAGAGCGTCCAGCGGTTGAGCATTGCGTCGAACGTGGGCTCGGGGGTGCGGACCGAGATGGTAGAGAGGCGGCGGTCCCACCCGGCGACCGTGGCTGCGACCGCGTGCTTGGCGCGCTCGACGTCGCGGTAGCGCGCGATCGCGGCCCGAGCCTGGGTGCCATCGGCTGCGGCGCCGAGCACGACCACTATTTCCCGGGCTTCGCCTGGCGCGAGCTCCAGCACCGCTTGGAGCGCCGCGCAAGGATCGATCCCCGCCCCGGTGCCGCCGCCGAGTGGGGCCTCGAGCCCTCGAGGCGCTGCCGCCGTGCCGTTCCGGCCGAGAAACTCGCGCCGGTCGGCGGTGTAGCCGGTGAGCGGCTCGCTCATCGCCGAGAACGCGATGTGATTGGCAAAGTGCGGATCGAACCGGTTCCAGGCCAACAGGGCGCCGAGGTCCGGGTCGAACGCGGTCTGCACCTGGTGCTGAGTGTGCTCGCGGAGCGCGCCCAGCGTCCACTCGACGAAGCTGGTGACCGCGAGCTTGCGGGTCGCGGTGCCCAGGTTGGTGATCCGGAGCAGCGACAGCTTCACCGCCGCGTCCTCGGCGAGACCAAGGACGAGGTGAGTCGCGATGCCGGCTCCGTGATGCTCGAATGAGGATGTCCCGGCGCCGTGCCGGACGGTCCAGGATCCGTCGGATGCGAGCGGGGCCGGCGTCGCGCTCCAGGTCTCTCTGGTCTCGAGGTCCTTGATATAAATCACGTCGCTCGTGGGATCGCTCACCGGGTCGTTGTGCCAGGGGGTGAGCCGGAAGAAGTAGCTGCTGCTGGCCCAGGCAAACCCGCCCCCGCGCTCGGTGACCACGAAGCCGCCTACGGGGTTCGCAATGACGTTGGCCCAGGGTGCCGGCGGACCCCTGTGGTGGGTCAGGTGAATCTCGTAGTCGCCATCGGCCGTCAACCCGCCGAAACCGTTGGGATAAGTCTCAGCGGCGGGCAGATCGTGGGAGGTCGCCGCTCTCTTGCCCTCACGGCCCGGAAGGGTCAGCGGAACCGGCGTGGGCTCAGACGCCAGAGCTTCCACCCGAGCGCGTACTCGTTGCAACGCGCGCACCAGTGTGGGCGTGCGGCCCGAGGGACGCGGCGGTGCCAGCGGCAGTGCGACGGGCTCGACCTCCGGTGCGACGGCCCCGGTGGCCGCCTCCAGAATTCGACCGAGGGACCGCCCGTCGCAGTGGACGTGCACCCGCGCCGTAGCGCGAAGCATCGTCAAAACCTCGGGGCCGATCCGGTCTCGCTGGCGGAGGAACACCCCACCGGGTCGATCAACCACCTCGGCGTCGCGGGATGCAAGCATGGCGGCGTTGATCCGCTCCTGTAGCTCCTGGAAGTAGCCCGACGGGTGGGTGTTCACCACGACGAGATCCACCATCATTCCGCGCCGGCGCCAGTAATGATGGGCCGCGAACAGCTGCCGAAGCGTGGGGAGGCCGTCGGCGCCATCGATCGTGGCATATACGATCGGCCAGTCGCCCGACACTCCCAGAGTCCAGAGAAGCGGCTGTGACCCTCGGTTCGCCGCGAGCTCGGCGGTAGGCGCACGGACCGCCGGATTGGAATAGAAGAGGTGGCCGGCGAGCTCCTGGAACACGGCTGCCTCGGTGGGCGTGACGCCGAGCTCACGGAGCTCCACCTGGGTCGAGGTCCAGGCAAGGTCGAGCGCGCGGCGAGCACCGTAGGAGTCGTGATAACGATCGGCGAGCTCGAAAGCCCGCTCGGGCGTGGTCGCAACCAGCGTGGTAAACGCCACCGATGCGGACTGGCCGGCCTCGAGCCGGACCAGAGTCCGAAGCGCGAAGATCGGGTCCAGCACCGCGCCGGTGGTTCCCGCGAGCGGATCGGGCGAGTCGAGCGCCGCGGGGTCGCGCGTGGTTCGGCCTCGGCCGAGGAAGCGCGCCCGGTCGGTCTCGCACGACACCGGTCCCACCCGTTCCCTGCCGGTATCCACGACGTGGACGCACCACACCGGACGCTCGCCGGCCGACCGGGGGCGGCGGGTGGCGGTGATGGCGGTGCACCAGGCGTGATACTCGGTCTGCACGAACAGGTTGGCGAACGCGGGGTGGGCGCGGTCGGCATCGGGTGGCGCGAGCACGATCTCACCGTAGCTGGTCAGCTGGAGGTCGCGCGTGGTCGAGCCGTTGTTGGTGAGCGTAATCCGCCGGACCTCGGCGGCGTCGGCGGGCACGACCGCGATCTCGGTGCGGGTCTCGATGTCGCCGTCCTGCCGTTGAATGGTGACGCGGTCGGTCGCGAGAAAGGCGTCGTAGTCGTCGGGCCTCGCGCAGGTGGGCTGATAGCCCGCGGACCATGCCCGCTCCCCAGTCAGATCCTGGACGTAGCAGAACTGTCCGGTGTTGTCGCGCGTCCCGTCAGCCCGCCAGCGGGTGACGGCAAGCTCCTCGAACCGGCTATACCCACCTCCGCAGTGGCTCACCATGATCGTGTAGGGCAACTGGCCAAGGAGCGCGACGTGGGGCTGCCGGGTGTCCGGCGTCCCGATCTCGCGGACCACCGGGCGCTCGAGATCAGGGTCGGGCAATGCTTCGTCGGCGCGGGCAACCTGCGGCTCCTGGAGCACCAGACGGCGGGGCACCCGCTCGTGGAGCAGCAGCTCCATGGAACGGACCATCGGATCGGCATGAAAACGTCGCTGCCACAGCTGCGCGGTAAGCGCATTGCTCAACGCGACCAGGCTCATGCCCACATGATGGGCCATGTAGCACTGCACCACGGCGAACCGCATGCCTGGTGCCGGCCGGGTATAGTCGATTGCATCGCGGAAGCCAAAGGGGCCGAGCGCGCCCTTGTTTTCGAGTACGCCGAGGTTGCCGATGGCGCGCTGGGGATCGACCAGAGCGGCGAGCGCTGACGCGTAGGGCGCCACCACCAGATCACGGCCCAGCCCGCGCTTGAGGCCGAGGCTGGGCACGCCGAACGCGCGGTACTGATAGGTCTGGTGCCGGTCGCGGAGGTTGTAAGCACTCTCGCTCACCCCCCAGGGGACGTCCCGCTCCGCCCCGTAGGCGATGTGGGTACGGATGGCGCTCTTGTACGTGCCGTCGAGCACCGTGAAGGGGAACGAGCGCATCACGAGCCCGGGCATCAGGTACTCGAACATGCTGCCGCTCCAGGACACGAGCACGTTCTCGCCCGCGACGTGGGTCAGGGTGCGGCCGAGTCGGAACCAGTGCTCCACCGGCACCTCGTTCTTCGCGACCGCGACGAAGCTCGCCAGGCGAGCCTCGGATGCCAGCAGGTCGTAATACGAGCCATCGAGGGTGTGCGCGCCGGACTGATAGCCGATGGCAAACAGGCCGCGCGACTCGTCGTACAGAAAACGAAAGTCCATCTCCCGCACGTAGGCGTACGCCCGCTCCGCGATCGCCTCGAGTCGGGCGATCAGCTCAGCCGCCGCCGGCGATCGCTGCGCCAGCTCGCGGAGCGTCTCCGAGCTCGTGGTGGGGCGGGCACTCCGGCCCGCCACCATCCGGATGTCGATCTTGTCGAGGTGGGGGGCCAGACTCCTGATCAACTCCGTCGCCCACACAATCCACTCGGTGGCCCGGCTCCGTGCGGCGCCGGCGGCGGGAACCGATTCGACCGCCTCGAGGGCGCGCGCGAGCGCTGGGGCGGTCTGACTCGACAGCGTGGTCGGCGGTCCCGCATCGGCGGCCGCCGTAACGGAGGCCGCGGCACGCCGAAGCTGGCTCTGTGCGGTGGCCACGGCCGCGCGACTACCCGCGGCGTCATCGGCATCCCCGGCCAGCGCGGCGAGCCGTTCATCGGCCAGACTGAGTCCGGCGGCGAGCGCGCGCCACACCCGGGCGTCGAACGCGGGTTCATCGGCGATCGCGAGACAGGCATGCCGGATCGCGATCAGGTGCCCCGCGAGGTTGCCGCTGTCCACGGTGGAGATGTAGGCCGGTTCCAGAATCCGGAGATCGTTCAGGTCGTACCAGTTGTAGAAGTGTCCCCGGAACCGCTGCATGCGCTCGAGCGACTGCATTGCGCGCTCGAGCCGGCCGGCCAGATCCTCCGCGGTAATGAACCCGAGATCGTACGCGCTTACGGTGGAGAGCAGCTGAAGCCCGACATTCGTGGGCGAGGTCCGCATGGCCACGGTGGGCAGCGGATCTTCCTGAAAGTTGTCCGGGGCGAGCCACTGGGTCTCTCGGGTGACGAACCGATCGAAGAAGCGCCAGTGCAGCAGTGCGTAGCGAACCGCCGCGGCCCGGCTGTGCTCGGGCAACCGGCGTTCGCTGGGCACCGCGGGCGCGCTGAGCGCGTGGGCGATGGCGGGTGAAGCGATCCAGAGGGCGGCGAGGGGCACGACGGCGAGCCCGAGCTGCCACAGCCGGCCATCAGGGCCCGGGCGCAGCACCGCGAACGCGGCGACGCCGAACAACACCAGGATCGCGATCGCGACCGCCGGCCACATGGTGCGCAGCGCGGTCGGGCCACCGCCCGCCAGCACGCGCTCGGTCTGCGAGGCCGTCTGCCACTCGAGCAGGTATCGCCGGCTCACGAACAGGCGCCAGAGCGTGCGGCCGATCGCGTCGGCTGCCACCCAGGCCTGGTGGGGCAGGAAGGTGATCGCCAGCGCCACCTGTTGCACGCTGGTGACGGCGTCCTGCGCCACTGTGGCGTAGTACGACCGCAAAGACTTGTCGATCGGCGGACGGAGCACGGCAAGCAGCAACGCCAGGATCCACGGCGCGGCGATCGCCGCAAGGCCGAGTGCGGTCCAGCGGAGCACCGATCCCGCGAGCACGGTCCAGCCGGCCACCAGGAGGGCGAGCTGGGCGATCTCGACGACGCTTCGTCGGAGATTGTCCAGAATCTTCCAACGGGAGAGTACCGAGAGACGATTCGGCTCGGGCCCATCGGGGCCCGGCACCGTCGGCGTGAGCCAGTCGAGCAGCTGCCAGTCGCCGCGGATCCAGCGATGCTTGCGCCGAGTGTACGTGAGGTACCGCGTGGGGTAGTCGTCGTAGACGATGATGTCACTCGCGAGGGCGGCGCGGGCATAGCTGCCCTCGATGAGGTCGTGCGAGAGGAGGGTATTCTCGGGAAACCGGCCGTGGGTCGCCTGCTCGAACGCGTCGACGTCGTAGATCCCCTTGCCGGTGAAGCTGCCCTCCCCGTACAGATCCTGATACACGTCGGACACGGCGGTGGTGTAGGGATCCACGCCGGGGTGCCCCGAGTGGATCGCGGCGAACCGCGAGCGATGCGCGCTCGGCAGCGACACGCCTACCCGGGGCTGCAGGATGGCGTAGCCGTTCACCACCCGGCCCCGGTCCGGATCGTAGCTCGCCCGGTTGAGCGGATGCGCGAGCGCGCCGACGAGGAGCGGCGCCACGTCGGGTGGGAGCACCGTGTCGGCATCCAGCGTGATGACGTAGCGGATGCCGCGGATCGCCGCGACGTCGCCGATGACGATCGAAAACGCGTCCGCCGCGCCGCCCCGCACGAAACGGTTGAACTCCGCCAGCTTGCCCCGCTTGCGCTCCCATCCCATCCAGACGCCCTGGCGCGGGTTCCAGCGCCGCGGACGGTGGAAGAGGTAGAACGCATCCTCGGTTCCACCGCCGTACCGCGCGTTCAGGGCGTTGACACCGGCAACGGCCCGCTCCAAGATCGCCGCGTCTCCCTCCATGGTTTCCCGCGGCGCGTCGGTGAAGTCGCTGAGCACGGCAAAGTGCAGATGGGCTTCACGGTTGGCGAGGTACTGCACCTCGAGGTTTTCCATGGCCTCGTCCACCGCCGCGACGCTGCCGAACAGCGTGGGGATAACCACCGCCGTGCGGAACTCACGCGGAACGCCGCCGGCCTTCGCGAGGTCCAGCTTCGGAACCGGCCGAGGCGGCAGAAACGCCGTCACCAGCTGATTCATCACATTGACGGCGATGTCGTTCGCCGGAAGCAGGACGAACAGGACCGCCACCAGCCCGGCTGCGCGGGCCTCCGGTCCCGCGAGCCAGAGTGCTGCGGCCACCGCCACCACGGTCCCCAGCAGGATGCCGCCAACGAACACCACGTTGGGATGGTGCAGCACCCACCGGTGCAACGCCTCGGCCGGCGGTGAGCGGTAGGCGGTCTTCCGCTCCAACAGGGGGCGGCCCTCGTCAACCAGATAGAACCCGACGTGACTCCGCCGGGGCTCTTCGTTCGCCGCGGCGGCGGCCCGGGCGAAGTCCACCGCCAGCCGCGCGACGCCGGGCTCGTCTCCATTAGTCCGCTTTGCGATGCGCTCCACGACGTGGCGGTATGCATCGCGGGTGGCGAACGTCATCGCGGCATAGTCGCCGGACGGGTCCTCCCGCAACACCGCCTCCATCGCGCTCTGGCGCTCGACGAACACCCGCCAGTCCAGCCGGCCGATGGCGCGGAGGCTGGTGATGCTGTTCGCCATCATGATCTGGGTGAGCGCCACGCGCTGGGTCGAGCGAGCGGCCGCGTCCTCGGCGCTCAACGCCTCGTCGGTGATCCACTCGGCTACCCGTGCGAGCGTCGCCGAGCTGGCATGCCCGATTCGCAGCTGGCGCAGGAGACGGGACACGAATGTAGGCGTGAGCGGCGGATGCCCGCCGACGAACCGGTTGAACACCTCATGGAGCGCAGCGGATCCGGCCTCGGCGGCGGTTACCAGGCGGTCGGCCCAGCGGTCGGCCTCCTCCTGCTCGTGAAGGTGCTGCACCGTCCGGAGCGTCATCCGCCGGACGCTCTCGATGAGGCCCAAGCGGAGCATGGCGGGAATGGCCCAAAGCTCGCCGATGAGGAGGGGAGACACGGTCTGGAACGCGGCGACGAACAACTCGAGATTGCCCGCCTCCACCCGCCCTTCGCTGTGCGAGATCAGCGTGATCGCCAGCTCGTAGATCCGGGGATAGCCAGCCAGCGCGCCGGCGGTGAGCTCGGGCAGCTCGCGATAGTACCCGCGCGGAAGGCTTTCGCGGACCTCGCGGATGTGCTCCTGGACCACATGGTAGTTGTCCAGCAGCCAGTCGCCTGCCGGCCCAACGTCCATCTCGCGCTCGGCCGCGGCCGCGAGCCGGGCGTGAGCCTCGTCCAGGATCCCGCGAGTCTGCTCCAGTCGCTTGAGGAGGCGGGGGCGGCGCTGCCTCGCCCCGCGCGGGACCACCCGCTGGCTGGACGCGACCGCGCGTGCGCGCTCCGCAAGATGCTCGGCGCCAAGCAGCTCGCCGCGGATCGGCCCGGTAAGCAGCACCTCGCGCCCGTCGCCGGGACGTTCGAGCCGCTGCAACAGCGAGCGGGGGTTCAGGAGGGCGATGTCGCGAACCTCGGATACACGGCCAACGAATGCAGTGTGGACTGGACTGCTGCAACGTAATAAGAGATTCGCCGCGGGCGCGCCGGTGGCGATCTCATCAGCCCGGACGTAGCTTTGCGGCCGGCCGTACCTGCGTCACCCCATGGCACACGCTCCCGCCGTTTCCGCCTTGCCACTCGTCGCCCGCGCTCTCGCGCAGGGCGAGCGGCTCGCCATCGTGGACCCGGCGGGCGACCATACCTACGCTGAGCTGCTGGCAGCTTCCGCGCGGGTGGCCGGCGTGCTGCTCGGAATCCGACCCGATCTGGATGAAGCGCGGGTCGCCTTCGTGACCCCACCGGACTTCTCCTACGTCGCCACCCAGTGGGGAATCTGGCGCGCGGGTGGAATCGCGGTGCCCATCGCGACCAGCCACCCGGCAGGGGAGTGGGAGTATGCGCTGCGCGACTCCGGGGCGTCGACCGCGATCGCGGGCTCGGGGTTCGTCGAAACCTTCGGCCGAACGGCGGGCGCGGTCGGGGTGCGCGTGCTCACCACCGCCCAGGCACTCGGTGGGGGTGTCCCGCGAGCGCTACCGGCGGTGTCGGAGCAGCGGCGGGCCATGATGGTGTATACCAGCGGCACCACCGGCCGGCCGAAAGGCGTCGTGACCACGCACGCCAACCTGGCCTCCCAGGTACGCTGTCTCATTCAGGCCTGGGGCTGGGTGCCCGACGACCGGATCGTGCTCGTCCTGCCGATGCATCACGTGCACGGGATCGTCAACGTGCTCACCTGCGCGCTTTGGGCCGGCGCGGTGTGCGAGATGCTTCCCGCCTTCGACGCGCCCACGGTGTGGGATCGGCTGGCGTCGGGAGAACCGACGCTGTTCATGGCGGTTCCGACGATCTACCGGAAGCTGATTCAGGCGTGGGAGGCGGCAACGCCGGGCCGGCAGCGGCGTTGGAGCGACGGCGCTGCACGGCTCCGGCTTATGGTCTCGGGGTCCGCGGCGCTTCCGGTGCCCACGCTGGAGCGCTGGCGGGAGCTGACCGGGCACACGCTGCTCGAGCGCTATGGCATGACCGAGATCGGCATGGCCCTCTCCAATCCGCTCATCGGCGAGCGGCGCCCGGGCTCGGTCGGAACTCCGCTGCCGGGCGTTGAGGTCCGGCTGGTGGACGACGCCGGGCGCGAGGTGCCTCCGGACACACCGGGGGAGATCGAGGTGCGGGGTGACAACGTGTTTCTGGAGTACTGGGGCCGGGCCGACGCGACCCGTGATGCGTTCCGCGACGGCTGGTTCCGCACCGGCGACGTCGCCACCCTGGAACGGGGCGCGTACCGCATTCTGGGGCGGACCAGCGTCGACATTATCAAGACCGGCGGGTACAAGGTGTCGGCGCTGGAGATCGAAGAGATCCTACGCGAGCATCCGGCGATTCTCGAATGCGCGGTCGTGGGACTGGGGGATCCAGAGTGGGGCGAGCGGGTGGCGGCGGCGGTGGAGCTCAGGCCGGGCGGGTCGCTCGAGCTCGACAGCCTGAAGCTCTGGGCCAAAAAGCGGTTGGCGCCGTACAAGATCCCCCGCGCGCTCCGCGTGGTGCCGTCGCTCCCCCGCAATGCCATGGGGAAGGTCACCAAGCCGGACGTGGCGGCGCTGTTTCGCGAAGGCTAGATCGACTTCAGATACTCCACCAGATCGGCCTTCTGTTGCGCGGTCAGGCCGAGCCCCTTCGCAGCGTCGTAACGCTCCACCACGTCGGCCAGCGTCGCTGCACTGCCGTCATGGAAGTAGGGCGGGTGTTGCCACAATCCGCGAAGCGGAGTGGTCCGGTACATCTTCGTCGCGCTGCGCTGGGCGTGTAGGGGGTCGGTGGGTACCTCGGCCGGGGCGTGGAGTCGGGTGTTCGCGTCGGTGAACGTCGAACCGGCGTGGCAGCTCGAGCACAGGCCCTGGCCTTCAAACACCGCCCTGCCGCGGCTCGCCGCGCCCGCGTCGAAGCTGCCGGTCGGTGGAGCCGGTGCATTGAGGCTCAACTGGTACGCCTCAAGCGCAGCCAGCTTCGCCTCGACTTGATCCGGTGGGTTGTTCACGCTGATGCCGAGGCGCGGCTCGGCGAACGACCCATGACCGTGCATCTGCGTCACTGCCACGTAGCGGTTCCAGTAGGCCGGCCGGTCGCCGTCGCCGGTGAAGGTGACGCTGTTGACGCCGGCCAGGCCGTACGCGGGAGGAATCACCGCCGGATCATTCTGTCCGTCGAAGTTGAATCGGGCGTCGTATTTGCCCGGTCCCCATGAGTTGTAGACTGCCTTCTGCTCCGAAGTGAGCGCCGGCGAGAGGGCGATGATCGCTCCGGGATTCAGGTCGAGGTTGGGCCATCCGTCGAGCCGAGAGCCGATGCCGGGCGCAGTGCCATTGTCGACCGTCGAGTGGCAGAGCGCACAGGTGATGCCGACCCGGGTGAGGACATCGGTTCCGCCCACGTTTTCGACCGTGCCCTTGAGCCCCACGACCGCGTTGAGCTTGAGCAGCGCCACTGTGGTGGCTGGATCGTGCAGGTCCGCGGTCTCGAGCAGACCCGACGGGAGCACATCGGCGTCCACCTTGAGCCCCACGCCGAGCGCAGCTTGAGGACTGACTAGCGCCGGGATCACTTCGTGGATCCGGAGCGTATCGGTCCAGAAGGTTTCGTCGCCGAAGGTATCGAAGCGGAAAATGTCCCGCCCTTGGGCAAGATCGTCAGGCGATTGGTCGGTCAGGCTGTCACCGTCGCAGGCGGTCAGCGCGATCAGCGCGGTAACGGCTATCAGACCTATCAGGTGGGGTCTCAGCATCAGGCACGCTCCTTATGGCCGTCGGTGCCCGCCTTGCTTGAGGTCCACGCATCTGATAGGCTGCGCACCGCACCGGGGCTACCTCTCCATTAGGCAAGATTGTCCTGCGTAATCTTGACTATCTGTGATCGGGAGCACAGAGCGCTCGGCCGAAAACCGATACCTGCGCGAGGTGGGGTGGCAGACTCCAAACCAGGGATTCCTGAGAGCACTGCCGGCCGGATCATGGCACTGCTTCGGCGTGGGAGCAGAACGGTCGACGAGGTCGCTGCCGCGCTTGGTCTCACCGGCAACGCCATACGTTCCCACTTAACCGCGCTCGAGCGCGACGGATTCGTTCGCCAGAGCGGACTGCGCCGCGGGGCGAGCAAGCCAGCCCGGATCTATTCCCTGAGTCCGGAGGCGGAACTCCTGTTTTCCCGGATGTACGTGCCGGTGCTGACGCAGCTGCTTCACGTGCTCTCGGCGCGGCTGAGCGCAAAGCAATTCGACCATATCATGCGCGAGGTCGGGCGGAGCATCATGGCCGAGCGCCCGCGGCCCACCGGCGACATCCGCCGCCGCGCGGAGGGTGCCATCGCCTTGCTGAACGAGCTGGGCGGACTCGCGCGCCTGGAGAAAGAGGATGGAGTTCTGCTGATCCGGAGTGACGGCTGCCCGCTCTCCGCCGCCACGCAACGGCACCCGGAAGCCTGCAACGCGGTCGAGAGCCTGCTCTCGGAGTTCACCGGCGCTGCGGTCACCGCCTGCTGCGATCGCGAAGAGCGGCTCCGCTGCTGCTTTGAGCTGAGTGAACGCGTCGACCGCCGATAGTTTCTATGTCCTCCGATTCCGTATGGCGGCGGCAGCCACCGTCGCCGCGAGGAGCGTCACGGCCACTCCGGCCGCTGCTTTGCGGTGAAGGGCGGCAGCAGTGTAGAGGCTTCGCCCATGCACCCGACCGGTCCAGGTTCGGCCCCGCTCACCGCCATCGTGGGTCACCGGCTCATAGAGGTTGTCCCGTCGGCCGGGAACGAGTGGCTGGTCGCTCTTCTGGGCGTTGAACGTGGTCCGTTCCATGTATCGGTCGGTAGTTCGCGGGGCCATCGTACCGGCCACGCTCAGCACCTTTCCCATGCCGCTGACGATGACGTCTCGGATCGGACGCTCCGCGGATTCGAGAATCGCCCTCGCGACCAGCTCCGGCGCGTAGACCGGAGGGACTGGCTGAGGCTCGACGCCCAGGAGCGTCTTGGCTTTCTCGAAGAGCGGTGTGTCGATGCTGCCGGGCTTGATCAGGGTCACCGAGATCGGCGCGGCCTCCTCCTCCAGCTCCATTCGGAGTGCATCGGTGAATGCTTTGAGGGCATGCTTCGCCGCGCAGTAGTTCCCCTGCAGGGGAATGGCGCGGTCGGCCAAGGCGCTCGCAACATTGATGAGGGCCCCTCCTTGGCGCTTCAGGTACGGAACGGCCACCCGTGAACCGTTGACTTGGCCCCAGTAGTTGACGTCGAACTGCCGTCGCATATCCGGCAGCGTGAGATCCATCAACCGGCCATAGACCGCGACTGCCGCGTTGTTCACCCAGGTGTCGATGCGGCCGAATTCCCGGACGGCGGTTTCCGCGATCCCTTCCACTTGGTCGGGATTCGCCACATCAGCCACCGTGTGCACGGCGCGGCCACCCTGGCGGCGAATCTCCTCGACTGCGCGGGTGAGGTCGGAAGCGTTGCGAGCGACCAGAAGCACGCGGGCACCCCGCTCCGCGGCCATCTTGGCCGTCACCAGACCGATGCCGCTGGACGCTCCGGTGATCACGATGACCTGATCTGCGAGTCGCTTGAGCCAGACGCGCATGATATCGCTCCTTGGTGCGCTCTCTAATGATGAAATAGCCGATCCACCAATGCGGTGGCCCGGTCACGTATATCCGCCGTCAGCGACTCCGGCGGCGGTTGTCTGACCACGTGAAGCGTGCCTCGTTTCCGAGTGACCGCGACGTGGCAGTTGCCATCGCGCTCGCGATAGAAGCGGAGCGTTGCGGTCGCGCCGCCGACCTGCAGCCGTTCCAGCGTCACCTCCGGAAGCCACGCCGGAAGAATGGGATCGACCACCAGAAGGTCCAGCGGGGCGACCGGTTGTAGTCCCAGCAACGTGTGCATCAACAGCGGCACGGCGCTTTGGTTCCAGGCCTGCGGCGTGTTGGCTTGCGGGTAGGCCCCGGGATGGGGGAACTCCGCCCGCGCGTATCCGCCGACGCATTCGGGTATGCGGAAGCCGTCGTAAAGCCGTGCGAGGTCGAACATCGCTTCCATCAAGTCGACGAAGCGGACGTCGAATCCATACCGGCGCAACCCGAAGCCGATGGTGGCGTTCTCCACGCTCCAGATGCTGCCGAGGTGATAGCCGATCGGGTTGTAAGCGGGGTGGGTGTTGGCGAGCGTACGGATGCCCCAGCCGCTGAACATGTCCGGAGCAAACAACCGTCCGACGATCGCGGGAATGTGGGCATTGTCGATGATCCCGGCAGTCAGGCAGTGACCCGCATTCGAGGCGATGCTGCGCACCACTTGCTTCTCGGGATCCAGTGCGAGCGCCACAAAACCCTCTTCCGGCATCCACCAATCCCGGTTGAACCGGGCCTTCAGCTCCATCGCCGAGTGCCAGTACGCCTTGGCATCGGCGAGCCGTCCCTGAGCGGCGGAGAGCACGGCGGCCAGCTGCTGCGCGGCGAACCAGTAGCCCTGAAGCTCGCACGCGGCGATCGGTGCGGGCACCGGACGGCCATCCTGGTAGAGAATTCCTTCGCCGCTGTCCTTCCAGCCCTGGTTCTTGGGACCCTGCTCGGCAAGCGTGATATACTCGAGGTAGCCATCGCCGTCGCGGTCGCCCCGCTCTTTCGCCCAGTCCAGGGCGCGTCGAGCGGCATCCCAATGGCGCTTCAGCCGGTCCTGGTCGCCGCTCCAGGCATACAGGTGCGCCAGGGCGATCACGAACATCAGCGGGCTGGCGAAGTCGCCGTAGTAGCGGTTGTACGGGTTGAGGCCGAGTCGGGCCAGCGGTCCCCGCCGGACCGAGTGAACGATCCTGCCGGGCATCTCATCGTGATTCGGGTCGTCGCGGATTCCTTGAAGCCGCGTGAGCCGGGTCATGGACGCGTCGAGCAGCCGGCCGCGATCGAAGAGGGCGGCCTGCCAGGAGGTGGTGAGAGAGTCACGGCCGAAGAGCGCCGGGTAAAGCGGAACGCCCGCGGCGGGCGCCAGCCACTCGTCGGGTTCGCCTTCGAGCAGGGCGAACGACCCGAGATCGTCGACCGCCTGCATCACCATACGCTCAAGATTCCGGTCGCCGGCCGTGCGGAGCCTCGCAATCTCCTCTCGCCATCGCCTCACCATGCGCTGGCGTTCCGTCTCACCCCCGGAATCCGGAACGGGCTCGACGTCTCGGGCGGTTACCAACAGTCGAATCACCTGCGGTTGTTGGGGCGGGAGTAGGAGCGCCGAAGCCAAAGTTCCGAGGCGAGCCACCCATTCGCCTGCGCCACCAGCTACTACCTGGGTTTCGAATCCGAGCTCGGGATGCTCGTGGCAGAACCGAAGTGCGCCGTCGGCCGCCACTGCGGTGACGACCCTCTTCTCCCGAGGGGCGCCCTCCAACGCCTCCATGAGGTCGGCGTAATCGGTTCCCAGATGCCAGGTGAGGTCGACGACAATGTCCTCACTGGTCCGATTGGTCACCCGAAGGACGATCGCGAACCCATGGAAGGTGAGTTGGTATTGCGAGAGGAGATCAAGCGCGCGGTGAGGAATGCCGGCATCATCACGCGGTATGTCGTCTCCGCCGGTGCCGCTGCCGCCGCCGCTGTAGTGGAGCTGCTCGGGGTAGCTAAAGTTGAACGCAAGCGTTCGCTGATCACCCGCCCCGGCGGCGCAGAGCCAGGGCCGCTGAGCGTTGATCTCGAGGCGGAGATCCCGCAAGAACCGGGTTTCTCGAAAGAAATAGCCGCTGAGCGATTCGTCGCAGCCACATTCCCCCCGGGTATTCGTAATGAGGACCGAAGGGCCGTACCACGCGTAGCTCAGCTCGGGGCGAATCTTCACCGCTGTCATGACCCGGACTCGTGGGCGCACATTCCCACAATGGGCTCGGCGCAACCGGCGTGCTGTGCGCCATCTTACTTGCGAGAAACATTCGACCAGCGTTTCGCTACACCACCTCCGCGGCGATCCTCGCCCGCAGCCCCTCGTCCGGAAGCCGGCCTGTTCCGGCCGCCATGTTGTCTCGCAGGTGCTCGACCTTCGAGGTGCCCGGGATTGCGCAGGTGATAGCGGGGTGCGCGATGATAAACTTGAGCATCAGCTGCGCCCAGCTGGTACAATCGAGCTCCCGCGCGTAGTCCGGCAGCGGCCGCGCCCGGAGCCGGCGGAACAGATCTCCCCCGGCGAATGGCCGGTTGGCGATGACGGCAACGTCCCGGTCGCGTGCCAGCGGTAGCAGGCGCCGCTCTGCTTCGCGCTCGCCGATGGAGTAGTTGATCTGAATGAAGTCCAGCGGCTCCCTCGCCATGATCTCCGCCACCGCGTCGTGCCTGGCCGCCGTGTAGTGAGTCACGCCCACATAGCGCACCCGCCCTTGGCGCTTCCAGCCGCGGAGCGTGTCCAGGTGAGTGGCCGCGTCCATCAGATTGTGTACCTGCATCAGATCGATCGGGTCGGCGCGGAGCTTCCGCATCGAGTCGTTCATCTGCTCGATTCCGTTGCGCCGGCCCGACGTCCACACCTTGGTGGCGATGAACAGCTTGGGGCGAAGCCCCAGCTTGGCCGCGATGTCGCCCACGACCTGCTCGGAATTGCCATACATGGGCGAGGAGTCCACCACCTTGCCGCCGAGGGCCACGAACGTGCCAAGCACCGCTTCCAACGGCCCGCGCTCGGAGGCACCTGGGCCCACGTCGAAGGTCTGCCAGGTGCCGACGCCGACCACCGGCAACGCCTCACCCGACGAAGGGATATTCCGGGTCAGAATGGATGGCGAAAACGCGGTCAGCTCTGCCAGCGTGCCGGCCAAGGGCGTGCCGCCCAAGGCCGCCAAGCCGGCGCCGATCAACCGTAGCGCGTCGCGACGGCTGGGGCCGGGCGATGGCATATCAGGGTTCCTTCCGGTCCTGGTGGCGCCCCACGTTGAACGCGGTCGCCACCCAGGCCAGCGCCACGGGAATGGCGGCGAGGGCGACGGCATCGAGGCCGGCCCCTCGAATCGTCGCGACCAGCCAGGCCATCACGGCATCGTTCCCGCGATACACCACGGTGTCGATGAAGTTCTTGGCCTTGTAGCGGCTTTCCGGATCCACCGTGGTGTAGATCATCTCGCGGCCCGGCCGCACCAGCGCGAACTCGCCGGCCCGATTGACGATCTGGGTCCCCACGAGGAGCGTTGACGTCCGCAGCAACGTGCTGGCCGCGAGTCCGGCCAGCACCACGAGCGGGGCCAGCGCCAGCCCGACCGCCAGCCCGAAACGTTGCACGATCGGCCGGGTCAAGAGCAGCTGGATGCCGAGTGCCAGGGTGTTGACCGCGAGATCCAGCGAAGCGAAGAATGCCGTCCGCGTGCCGGAGTCGGGATAGGTACGGCGGGCCAGATCGACGATTTCGACGTACAGGGCCGTGTGCACCGCGGTGTAACAGATCACCAGTAGCGCCACGCCCCGCAGGCTTGCCAGCTTGAGGGTGAGCGACACGCCGGCGAGCACCGATCCTCCGATCGGACGGCCGGCCCTGGACGTGGCATCCGCGTGAGTCCGGCGCAGGAGCACCATGCAGCCCGCCGCGGCCGCGAGCAGCGCCGCCGACAGTGCCAGTAGGGACGCACTGCTCACGTAGCGGGCGAGGAATGCGGTGAGCGCCGGCCCGGCCAGTGCCCCGGCAGTGCCGCCGGCCGCGATGTAGCCGTAGAGCCGATGCGACTGCTCGGTCGTAAACGCATCGCTCACGTTGCTCCAGAAGAGCGAAACGATGATCAGGTTGAATGCGCTGAGCCAGATGAAGAAGGCCGCAGCGGTGACTGCGGTAACGCCGGCCGCGAACGCCGCATAAAACCCCAGCAGATTGATCACCACGAAGCCATACACCACGGGCAGGAGTCGGGCCCGGGGCACCCGCTTCACCACCCAACCAAAGGCCGGCACGGTCAGCAGCGTAAACACCAAGGTTCCGCTGAACAGCCACTGCAGACGCTCCACCCCCGTCTGGACGCCCATCTCATCCCGCACCGGCCGCAGCATGTAGTAGCTGGAGAGCAGCAGAAAGAACGCGGTGAACGCGAGCACGACGCGGGTGAGCTCGCCCTCGCGAACCCGGCCGCGCGCCGTGGCGGCGTCGCTCAGAGCGCCGCCTTGCCGGCGGCCAGGCGGTCGAGCGGTGGAGGTCCGATCGGGTTCACCCGCTGCACCGCACCGGCCAGGGCGAGGACCGTCTCCTCTCCGAATGGTCGGCCGACGATCTGAAGACCGACGGGCAGCCCCTCCGAGTCGAGTCCGCACGGCGCGACTCCCACCGGCAATCCCGTGAGGCTCAGCACGAAGGTAGGCGCGATCCAGTCCACGTAGGTCTTCATCGGCTTTCCGGCCACGGTCTCGGGGTAGTTCTGCTCCACGGGGAACGGCGGGATCGCCATCGCGGGCGTCACGAGGTGATCGTACCGGGCGAGCAGGTCGAGCACCATCTCACGAATTCGGCCGCGGGTATACTCGGCGGCGGCGAGATCGGCCATGGTCACGCTGAGCCCGGAGCGGATGTTGCTCGCGACGTTGGGGCCGAACTGCTCCAGATGCTCGGCGCGGATGTGCATCTGATTCACGAACCAGAGACCGCGCAGGGTGAGGAAGGCGTCGCGGCCTTCGCTGAGGTTGATATCGACCTCTTCGACCACCGCGCCGAGCTGGCGCAGCTCGAACGCCGCGGCCCGGCAAGCCCGCTCGACGTCGGGGTCCACGCCGATACCGATCAGGTCGGGCGAGTACGCCAGCCGAAGTCCGCGGCGAATGCCGGCGGCCGCCGCGGCGGCGAAGGTGCGTCCAGCGACCGGCTGCGAGAAGGGCACCAGCGGGCTCGGCCCCGCCACGGCGTCGAGCATGAGCCCCACGTCCTCGGCGGTGCGAGCGATGGGGCCGGTGACCTGCAGCGTGTCCCACAGCCAATCCGATGGCCAGGTGGGTACGAGCCCCGGCGAAGGTCGCAGGCCGACGAGGCCGCAGAACGATGCGGGGATCCGGAGCGATCCGCCGAGGTCGGTACCTTCCGCCAGTGCCACCATGCCCGCAGCGAGCGCCACTGCCCCGCCGCCGGTGGACCCACCCGCGCTGCGCTCGGGGTTCCACGGATTCCGGGTTCGGCCGAAGACGTCGTTGAACGTGTTGCCGCCCGCCGCGAACTCGGGGCAGTTGGTCTTGCCAAGAATGACGGCGCCGGCCTCGCGCAACCGGCGGACGACGAGTGCGTCCACCTCGGGCACGTGATCGGCGTAGACCGGGGAGCCGTACGTGGTTCGCACCTTCGCGACCCAGGTCACGTCCTTGATCCCTACCGGCAGGCCGCACAGCGGTCCCATGTTGCCGCGAGCGGCCTCGCGCTCGAGCGCGCGAGCATCGTCGACGGCGTTTTCGTTGAGGGTCACGACGGCGTTGAGCACACCGTTGTACTGCTCGACCCGGGCGAGGCAGGCCTCGACGACCTCGACGGGTGAGAGCTCGCGCCGGCCGACGAGGCGGCGGAGCTCGCTGGCGGAGAGGTCGGCTATGCCGGGTTGCGCGGGCACAGGTGAATGGAGCGGCGCGATCGGGCTCCTGACAAGGGCCCGCTCCGCCGCCGGCGTTGACAGCCCGACCGGGGGCTCCCAGCTTGGCTCCGACTCAGGGGTGCAGATCCCCGGCGTTCGCGATCACCTCTTCCAGCTCCGCGGGCGCGCGCCGGCGGCATTCGCGCTTGAGGTCGTCGATGTCGGTGGCCAGGAAGTTTCCCAGCATGCTCCCGGTGGTGATCTCGAGCGCAGGAAGGTTCTTCTTGGAGGAGGCGTTGGAGTACAGCGCGATCACCGCGCGGGTGTCGAACTGATAGAACGAATAGGTGGGATAGCGGCCGAACAACCAGACCTCCGCGGGCTTGCCATACTCCCGGGCCAGCCGGCCGAAATAACGATAGGCGTCGGTAACCAGGCTTGGAATCTGGGGGCCGTCGTCGAAATGTTTGGAGAGCGAGTACATCAGCTCGTGGTTCTCGAGGTCGGGAAGGAACACCTCGAGCGACGTCGCGTCACGGGCGAGAAACGCCCTGATGGCCGCGTCGTGGTTCTCGCGCCAGCGGCGCGAATGAATGAAGAACACCGCCATCCGGCGAGACGAGCCGATCAGCTCGTCGAACCGCTGCACGAACCACGCGAAGGGTGCCACAGCGACGATACCGAAGTCGGTATCAGGAGTGAGTGTCATGGGCCAGGCCGGTGAACGAGTAGGCGCATCCGGATCCATCCAGCATGTGTCCGACACCGCCCGTTGGGTCGCAATCTACCGCGCGATGGAGTCGGAGCGTCCCGATGCGCTGTTTCGCGATCCCTACGCGCGGCGACTCGCCGGCGAGCGGGGCGCGCAGATCGTGGAGTCGATGCCCAAGGGAAAGGCGTGGGCCTGGCCCATGATCGTGCGCACCGCGGTGATGGACGAGCTGATCCTCCGCGCGGTGGACCGCGACGGGACGGACACGGTGCTCAATCTCGCCGCTGGGCTCGATACCCGCCCGTACTGCATGCGGCTTCCACCCACCCTCCGCTGGGTGGAAGTGGACTTTCCCGACTTCATCGGCTGGAAGCGGGATCAGCTGACGGACGCGCAGCCGGTTTGCGCGCTCGAGCATGTGGGGTTGGATCTGATGAACCTCGCAGGCCGGCAACTGCTGTTTGCCGAGCTCGCCGCGATGTCGCGCAAACTGCTGGTCGTGAGCGAAGGTCTCCTGATCTACCTCACCCGGGAGCAGGTGGGGGGCCTGGCGCGAGACCTGGCCGCGAATCCGCCGTTCGACCGGTGGCTCATCGACATCGCGACGCAGCGCTTGCTCAAGATGATGGAAAAAACCTGGGGACGGGCGGCGGCGGCCGGGAACGCGCCCTTCCGGTTCGCCCCGGCCGAAGGCACCCGGTTCTTCGAGGATCACGGCTGGACCGAGGAGGAGTTCCGCTCCACCTGGGACGAGGCTCAGCGCCTCAACCGGGCGGACGTACCCTTCGCCTGGCTCTGGCGGTTGCTGGGACGATTCAGCTCCGCCGAGCGACGCGAGGCGGCCCGCCGAATGGCGGGCATCGCGTTGCTCCGCCAGCGTCAGCCAGGCGCAACCTCGCAAGTTCGTAAGCGGCACGAGAACGATTCCCCGGTCTAGGCCTTCCCGATGGAGCGCTCGGCCCGCCAGAACGTCCTGAGCTCGAAGAGTCCGCCCAACCCCGCCATCACCAGGGTTGCGCCGAGCTGAAGGAACGCCAAGGCGACGGCCTCCGCGCCGGACACCCCGTACGGGCGGAGCAGGAGAATCAGAATGCCTTCTCGAGTGCCGAGGCCGGCGAACGTGATCGGAAGCAGCATCATCAGCATGTAACACGACCGCGCCCAGGTGAGCTCGGCGAACCCGACCGAGGTGCCGATCGAGCGGGCCCAAAGCAGAAACGCCCCGGCCCCGGCGACCTGCGCGGCGATCGACAGCACCGCCACTGCGTACGGAAACCCGGGTTCCGCCTTGTGGTACTGCCGCGCCGCGGCGATCGCCTCTTGCAGCTTGGTGTGCCCCCAGCGGCCCCGCAGCCTCCGGACGACCGTCTCGATTGGAAGCAGGAGGAACTCGCCGGTCCGGTGGGAAAAACCGACGAGATACAGTAAGGCCAACCCGGCGAACACCGCGAGGAGTGCGAGGCCGACCGCCGTGTGAGCTCCGCCCGGTCGGCTGAGAAGCCAGCCTGCGACACCGATCCCGGCGACCGCCGCCGCATCGGCCAGCCGGTCCCACGTCAGTGCCGCCAACGCACGCACGGGTTCGCCTTGCTTTGCCAGCTTGTACCAGCGGATCAGTCCGCCCGAGATCGTGCCGGGCAGGATCAAGCCATAGAACGTGGCCGTGGTGCCAATCTCGAACAGCTCGGCCGGTGAAAACGAGAGTCCCTGCTTGTCGGTCAGCAGTTTCATGCGCACGGCTGCGAGGATTCGCGTGACGAGGAGCAGCACGAGGCCGGTAAGCACCTCGTCCATCCG
>DATAFP010000257.1:0-17396 GCA_036257415.1 Gemmatimonadales bacterium | reverse complement strand
CCGACATCAGCGCGATGGCCCCGACCATGGCAGCCAGGAGCGTCATGAGACGGGTATCCAGATTGCGGATGTGTGCCATCTCGTGGGCTAATACTCCCTGCAGCTCGTCGCGGTCGAGGGCACGCAGCAGGCCCTCCGTGACCGCGACGCTCGCGTCCTCCGGCCCGCGCCCGGTGGCGAAGGCGTTGGGATCCTGGTCCGGGACGATCCAGATGCGGGGGCGCGGCAGGCCGGAGGCGATGGCCATCTCTTCAACTACATTCACATACTGCCGCTGCTCGGGGGTGGCCGGTTCGATCACCTCCCACGCCCCGGTGGCCCACAACACGCGCTCGGGCCCGCGTCGCCACGAGTACCAGCAGATGCCGGCGGCGACGAGGGACGCGAAAATGCCGATGAACGGGATGGTGTGCCGATAGCCGTTGGGCCCGGCGTCGGCGGTGAGCAGACCGAAGGCGAGGTCGCCCCCGAAGCCCACCCAGGTGAAGAACATGATGAACCCGGCCACCAGCCACTTGGAGCGGTGGCGGTTAGCCTCCTGCTGCTCGAACAGATTGGGGACGCGGTCGTCGCTCACGCCGCCGGCGGCTTGCCGAGCGACAGGTCGACCTTGGGTACCGCGCGCTCGGCCGCGTCCTCGATCGCCCAGAGCTCGGCTGGCGTCGCCCCGGCCAGCCCTGCCACGAAGTTGGTCGGGATCTGAGCTTGCTTCGTGTTGTACTGGGTGGCGACGTCGTTGTACAGCTGCCGGGCAAAGCCGATCTTGTTCTCCGTGCTGGTCAGCTCTTCCTGCAACTGCAGCACGTTCTGGTTCGACTTGAGCTCGGGATAGGCCTCGGCCACCGCGAAGAACCGCCCGAGGGCCTGGGTCAGCTCACCTTCCGCCTGCGCGGTGGCGCGGACCCCGGTGGCGCTCACCGCCTTGTTCCGCGCGGAGATGACCGCCTCCAGGGTGGACCGTTCGAACTCCATGGCGCCCTTCACCGTGCCGACCAGGTTGGGAATCAGGTCGTGCCGCCGCTTCAGCTGCACGTCGATCTGCTTCCAGGCGTTCGCGACCTGATTCTTGAGCCCGATGAGCATGTTGTACGCGCCGACCAACCAGAGGACGACGAGGACGAGAACGGCGAGCAGGATGATCGTGCCCATGGGGCGGACCTCCGTTGCTGGTGCGGAACGGTGAGAAGCGGTTCAGCGAAGGGCGGTGCGTACCGCCTCGTCGAGCGCGGCCCGAACCCGGGCGGCCAGCCCCGCCTCGCCGCCGAGCTGCAGCGCGGGGTGGGCTTCTTCCACCAGCAGCTCGATCCCGGGCGCGACGGCGATCCGGCGGCACAGCGAGGACCGCGGGGCATCGTCGGGCGGCGGCGCCAGCCACGCATCGAGCGCGCGCGCCACGCGCCCGCGGGCCGTGCCCGGAGCTCGGAGCAACTGGAGGTCGCCCGGGCGGGGAAGCCTGACTCCCAGCGCCGCGGCTACCCGACGCTCCACCGCATCGCCGCTCAGCCCGGCCAGATCACGCTCGATGACTTGGAGCGTGGCGCCCTCCATCTGGCGCAGCTTGACCGCGAGCACCTGCAACAGGTGCCGGTAGCCGTACGTGGCCGCCGTTCCGCGACCGTCGGGTGCGTTGACCAGATGGCGCGCGACGTAGAAGCGGATGGTCCGCTCGGTAGGTCGCGACCGCGCTACCGCGCTCACCGGCACGACACCCGACGCGTCGAGGATGCCGGCGGCCAGCGCGGTAAGGTCGCGGAGACCCCATGGAGCCAGGCTCCGGTACTCACGCAGGGTGGCCAGCGGATCGGCCGCCGGCGCGGTGAGCGCCGCGGTCATAGGCCGTTGGTCTGGCGTCTTTCGCCCGGGCCGATCACCGACCCGAGCGTGCGAGCAAGGACATCGAGGGTGAACGGTTTTGCCAGCATCGGGCAGTCGTGCAGCTCCTGGGGCCAGTCTTCCGTGCCGGTCCACGGATCGCCCGACATCAGAATGACCCGTCCGCGGAGGTACGGCCACTGCCGGACGACCGCGAAGTAGAAAGCGTCGCCCAGCGTTTGCGGGAGGCGGAGATCCAGCACCACGGCGTCGAACCGACTCTCGGCCAGCATGACATAAGCGGAGCTGGGATCGCCGGAGGTGGCCACCTCGTACCCGAACGAGATCAGGGCTCGCTCGAGCGCGCGGCGCAGCGCGGGCTCGTCTTCGAGAACCAGTACGCGGGGGCTCATGATGCCGCCGCACGCTCCCGGGCGACGTAGCGTCGCACGACGAGCTCGAGCGCCTCCTCCGGTGACACCGACATGCGCAGGTCTCCCGCGGTGAGTCCGAACACTTCGCGGAAATGGGCTTGCAGCGTTCTGGGAGTAGCGTAGCCGAGCTTCAGTGCAACATCCTCGATGGTGTAGCCTGGGTCGAGCAGCAGCCGGTGAGCGTAGAGCACCCGCGCCAGCAGCATCACGATCTTGGGCGACGGCAGCCCGGCGCGCGCGAAGCTCCGCTCGCAGGTCCGCCTGGTAATCTGGGCTCGGCGCGCCAGCGCCGACACCGTGAGGCAATCAGCCGGTGACCGCAAGGCGGCTTCGAGCGCGGGCAGAACCGGCTCCGGCAGGCCTGGCAGCGCCTGGCTGAGCTGCTGAATGAGCAGTTGCGACGTGCTGAGGTCGAGTTCGGCGCGGAGCATCCGCCGAATGGCCGCGGGCGCGTCGTCGAACCGCTCGAACAGGACCCGCCGAATTCCCGCTCGCCCGAGCTCCAGCAGCACACCCGCGGTGTCGGGCGTCAGCGCGGTATAGATGACCAGCGGGAGCGACGGGAAGTGTTGATGCAGCCGGGCGATCTCCACCGACCGGGGCGCCTGGCAGAGGAGCGGATCCACGACGGCAAGGTCGACGGCGTGAGTTCGGATCACCGCGACCGCGTCGGGCCAGGTCCTGGCCGGGAGCCACTCATACCGCTCCGGATCCACGGCGCACAGGCGGAATAGTCTCGCCTCAGTCACCGCGGCCAGGATCGGCACCTGTCGCATTTGCGCCCCTCGATGTCGCAAAATCGCCCTAACGCGAGTGGTTGGAAACCCCTAGCGTGACGGGTCCCTTAGAAACCCTTCCCGGGAGGGCATTTCCATGCTCGGTCACCGCTTTGCTTTGCTTGTTGCGCTTACGGTCGGCAGCCTTACGATGGCCGCGTGCTCGGACGCGACCGCGCCGAACCCGGATCTGGGCCCGCAACTGTCCGAAACCCAGGGGTCCAACAATAAGGTCGGCCGCATCCACACCACCTCGGAGACCCAAGGCTCCAACAACTGAGCAAGGCCCGGCTGGCAGGGACTTGGGGCTTAAACGCCGCTCTCGGCGTATGCCCTGAGCCCGGCCGCTAGCTCGGCAACTTCGGCGGGGGCCGTCGCCGTTGCCGCATCGACCGACAGGCCGTTCGTCCCGCACTCGTCCACATGCGACACCAGTCGCTCCAAGCGGAAGTACCACTCGTTCAGCTTGTGTCGCTCGGCGAGCTCCAGCCCCTGCTGCCAGGCCGCTCGGGCGCGCGCCTTCTGGCCGAACCGGGCGAGACCGAGCCCCACCTTGTAGCGGAAGTCTACGCTCATGCTGGGCGGCATCCGGTCGACCAGGTCCCGCGCCGCGGTACGGTGGCGCTCGAACGCGAGCCGGTCGCCCACCGCCGATTCCAGCTCGAGCAGCTCGAGCAGCGCGTTGGCCCGCACGATGAAGCTGGTCTGCGAATCCACCACCAGATCGAACGCCAACCGCGCCTCGGCATAGTGGCCGAGCTCGGCCAGCTGGATCCCCAGGTCGCCCAGGATCCGGGTGCGCGAAAGCGGATCAGTGGTGAGCCGGAATGCCTGATAGTTGGCCATGAGCGCCTCCACCCGGTAGCCCTGGAGACCCAGGACCGACGCGAGATCGGCGAACGCCCCTCCCCGAACCTCGGCGAGTTCCGGCGCGGCCGCGTCGGCGATCACCTGCTCGACCGCGTCACGCGCGGCCGGGAGGTTGCCCTGCGCGCGCAGCACGCTCGCCCGGCCGAGCCGTGACCGGAGTGCCGCGTTGGCGTCTCCGGTGGAGTTGGCCGCGTCCTCCGCGGCCTGATACGCCTGATTGGCGGCGTCCCACTTCGCCTGCAGCCGATTGAGCCGACCGGCGAACAGCGCGACCGCGGTGAAGTCGCTCGCTCCCATGTCGGGTCCGTGCGTCCGCGCCGCGAGCGCCAGCACTTCGAGCGCTTCCGCCAGACGGCCCTCGTGTTCCAGGAAGTACGCGAACGCGGTGAGGCCGGTGCGAATCGAAGCGACCCCGGGTGGACGATGGTCAAGGCGCAAGGCGTCCATCAGTCCCATCAGATGGCGTGACTCGGCCCGGGAGTCGTCGAGCTCGTGGACGTAGCGGCGAGTGCTCTCGAGCTGCCACAGGTAGGCCTGCTGATCGTCCGCGCTGCCGTCCATCGCGAACCGCTGCTCCGCAAGCCGCAGCACCAGATAGCCCGCGAGCGCGCATCTGGCCGATGCGTCGTCGCGACGCGCCCGGTCTTCCCTCGCCCGTTCCAGGAACTGGTCGTACCAGCCGGAGACGGTACTCGACGGTGACGAGAAAAGACGCTGCGGCTCGAAGTGGCTCAGCGTGTACTCCCAGGTGCGCGCCCGAGGGGGATCGGGACGTCTGGCTAGTATCGCCGGACGAACGACGCTGAGCAAGTCCGGAAGGATCGACCGGGGGAAAAATGCACCGGCGTGCACTCGCCCGATGCCGGCCACGCCACGCACGCTGACTAGGCTGTCGCATGCGACGTGGCATCAGCTTGCTCGAGCTGGTCGTGGTGCTGGCCGTGGCCGGAGTTCTCGCTGGCTTTGCTCTGCCCGCGGCGCGCCGGTTTTACGATGCCGTCGTCGTCGAGCGAGCCGCGCAAACCGTCGTCGCGGCCCATCGTGTCGCGCGGTTCTCCGCCATCATGAGAAATTGCCGGACCCTGCTCACCGTCAGGCCTGACTCGATCGCGGTGCGCGCGCTCAACGGCGGCGATACCCTCAACCTCTGGTTCCGCGAGGGGCCACTCGCAAGCGGAATCACGCTCTCGGCCCCCTCTCGTGCTTTCGGATTTGCTCCCAACGGGCTCCCGATCGGTGCAGCGAACGCCACGTTCGAGCTCCAGCGGGGGGCCACCGTACGCCGCGTGATTGTGTCACGGCTTGGTCGAACCCGCATCGAGCGTCGGTAGCGGCTCGTCCGGATTACTCGAGGCCGTACTTCCGGATCTTGTGCAGTAGTGTGGAGCGAGAGATGCCCAGAATAAGCGCCGCCTGCCTTCGATTCCCCTCGGTGTGTCGCAGCGTCTGGGCGATGTGCCGCCGCTCGGCGGCATCCAGCGAATCGGGCGGTCCGGGTTCGGCCGGCGCGATGGCCGCTCGGAGTGCGGCCGCGTCGACCAGCGGCATGCGGAGGTCAACGGTCACCGCGTCGAAACCGGGCACCTCCAACGACCGCGCAGCCAGCATTGGGTCCGCGGTCTCGATCACCGATGCGCCGGTCGCGCGAAGCGGTTCGGCCAGTGCGCGCCGCCGCTCAGGGTCGGCCGCTACCACCAGCAAGTGCATCGAAGGCATGATTAGAAGTTACCGCGTTGGGAGAAAGCGAAACGGCCGCCCAGTCGTGGCTGAGCGGCCGTTCCACACACCGACATGCCAAGGACGGAACCCGAAGGCCGCCGTTCTTCTTCCACCTGCCGCCGCTCGGTTCGTGGACCGACGCGGGAGGGCTCGGTAGAGCCTCGACATCGATTCCCAGGAGGGATGGCCATCCCACCCGGTTCGTCTGTGTGGGCGCTGCGAGTCGGATCGGGTCGCGGACCGACCCTTCGCACTGCTCCCCGAGGCGCCAGATCGGAGAGGGTGAAGCACGCGACTGGCTTCACCAACCTCGCGTCGCTATCCGGATCCACGGACACCTGCGCTTGCGCGCCGGCGCCCTCCCCTGACAGCCCGCTAAGGCTTGCCTGCCTGTCGACGACATAGCTCGCGCCACGCCGTCAGCCGACGAGCACAAGGAAGATACCGGGCGGGAGGCGCGGTGCAAGTGCCTGATTTTATTCGGGTTACGTTACTTCGATGGGCTGCTGTTGTGGATAAATAAATGACGGTGGGGCCACCACCTAGACACTGCCGTCAACACCATGTGGACATGTGAATCGTGGTTATCGACATCGCCGTGAATCAAGGCTCGAGGCCCACCTCGATGGAGCGGTAGTTCTGCTCCGCAGCGGCTGGGCCGAACAGCGCCCCTGCTGCGGATGCCGCAAACCACCCCGCAACCAAGGGCCGCGGCACATCCAGTTCGCTGATCATGGGTCCTAGCCAGCGCCGGAGGTGTCGGACTTCGGGTGCGCGCCGGCCCAGGAGAGCGAGGAGCGCGCCGGCGCCGGACGTGGCCCGGAGAAAGTGCGCAAGGCTATGGGCCCGCTGACTGAACTCGATCGCCTTCACGCCGGGCTCGTCGAACAGCACCGCCCCCTCGAACACGTCCATCGGGGGCGCATCCAGCCGGGGTCCCAGATAGACGAATCGACGACCGCCCGGCGCCTTCCGCTCGATCACCGCAGCGGCGGTGTCGCTGGTGAGCCGGGCTGCGTGCAAGAGATCGTCGTCCGTCAGGATCCCTACCGCGCCGGTCCACTCGAGGGCCGCCAGCGCACTCTCCACTGGGCAGCCCAGTGCGTCATCGAAAGCCACGAGGCGGGGGGCCTCTCCTGCTCTCAGAATGAAGTGCGAGAGGCCTTCTGCCCTGTCGGTGAAGGTGCGAACGACCAGCGTCTGCGGCGTCGACATGGCTCAAAGCTAAGTGTGCGCTCGCCGGGGCGCGAATCGGAGACTACGTTTCTGCCGATCCCAGCCGGGAGCGCCGGTGCGGGTGCAATGGACCTCCTATGCGTCGCCAATTGGCGAGCTGGTGGTCGTCGAATGCGACGCCGGCCCGCTGGCGGTGGAGTTCCCCCATCGCGCCGGCCGAATCCGCTGGGCCGTGCGCTTCCGGTCCGCGCTGCCCGAGCTGCATATCACCCAAGGGCCCTGTCCGATAACCACCGGCTGGCTCGACGCCTACTTTGGCGGGCAGCCGCTTCGCTTTGCCTTTCCGCGCCATCTTCGCGACTGGTTCGATCTCTCCCCCGCCCAGCTCGCGGTTTACCGGGCGCTCCGAAAGATCCGGTTTGGCGAGACTCGCTCCTACGACGACATAGCCCGGAGCACATCGCTGCATCCGCGCCAGATCGGATGGCTCACCGCTGCCAACCATCTCGCGATCTTGATTCCGTGCCACCGGGTGGTGGGTAAGGACGGTGCACTCGTGGGATACAGCGGCGGTCTGGAGGCCAAGCGATGGCTCCTGGCGCACGAATCCCGCAAAGCAGGTGTGGTGTTGCGGTAACGGTGCGGCGTCCCCGCCCCGTCCGTGGCCCTTCCTTTACTTGACAAACCCCAACCCGGGCGGAACCTTATCCGATATGTCCTGCCGTTCCATCTTCACCTGAAGACCGAGTGAGCCGTTCGGAGCTGTGCTCCGGGCGGCTTTTTTTACGGCTTGGCCACAAGGGCCGGGCCGTCTTCCGGGGCACCCGCCCCCCTGTTCTCACGAGGTTGGTGCAATGGCGAAGGGCACGGTGAAGTGGTTCAACGACGCCAAGGGGTTCGGTTTCATCGCGCAAGATGGGGGCAAGGACGTGTTCGTGCACCACACGGCCATCATGGCGGAGGGCTTCCGTTCGCTGGCTGAGGGCGACCACGTCGAGTTCGAGATCGTCGAGGGACCGAAGGGCCTCCAGGCAGCCAACGTCCGCAAGGTTTAGCGAACAGGGGCGCGCGGACGGGCCGGCGGACTGGAACCCCTTCCGCCGGCCCGTCCCTTATTCCGCCCCCTTCCCGCTCCCCCAGGCTTGCTTCTTGCCCCACTTTTTGGCGACCCGATGTCTCCTGTTCCACGGCCACCGAGCACAGGTCCGCGCTATGCCGAACCGGGTTCGCTTCGCCCCGACCATCGCCGCCGCCTTGCTGTCGATCCCGGGGACCATGTCCGCGCAAATGGCTGCGCTTGATACGACCGCCTTGGCATTCCACGGCTTCCGCGCGGGGGCTCCGCTCGATGAGATCGCGCAGCATGTGACCAAGCTGGACGGTGGGCGGCTCCGCTGCGAACGGGCCAAGGCCGACCGACGCATCACCGAGTGTCGCAGCGTTCTGACAGCCGCCGAGCTCGGTGGACCGGTCGAGCTCTGGGTCTCAGCCGTGGATAGCGTTTCCAGCGTGTTGACGCTATCGGGCGAGGTAGCGGGCGATCAGCTCGACGGCTGGCGTCGGGACTTGGAGAAGAGCTACGGCCGCGTGGGCGCGAAGGTGCAAGGGCCGCAGTGGATGATGCAATGGGTTCGTCAGAATCGGATGATTCGCCTCACCTGGCGGGTGGATTCCTCCAACAAGGTCGCCTCGGTCTCAATCATCGACGGGTGGGTGCTCGACGCGTGGGGCAAGGAGCGAGCTCGCCGCGCCGCCGTCCGGTCAACGTAGCCGCACCAGGAAGCTTCCTTCGGATTCCTCCAGCGCGAATTCCGCGACGACGGCTCCGCTCGCACCCAGTGTCTTGAGCAGCGTGCGAACCCGAGTGCGGATCGGTGCCCCGCCGCCTCCCCGGCCACGACCGGTGATCAGGCGCACGACCCCACCAGGACGCACCTTCGCCTGCACTCGTAAAAACTGTTCCGCCCGCGTTGCCGCTTCGAGCGCGGAGAGCCCGTGCAGATCGAACGTGGCATCGGGCGATCGATCGGTCGAGTCGAGCATCGCGGCCATTGCCTTCGCTTCGGCGTGCGCCTAACCTTGGACACCTTTTGCGCCTATACCTCCCGCAGTGACGCACCGATCCTTTCGGGCCCTGCGCCGAGCGCTCCGCGTGTTCGCGTTCGGCGCCGCGCTGGCGTCCGCCGCCGCTTGTAGCCGCTCCGATAGCGGCGCTATCCGCATCGGGCTCGCGGGGCCGTTCACCGATCCCGTCGGGGAACCGATGAAGCTCGCCGCCGAGCTGGCGGTGGACGAGATCAACAGTCGAGGTGGCGTCGGCGGTCGTGCGATCGAATTGATCGTGCGAGACGACTTCGCCAACCCCGATTCCGCCGTCTACGTCGCCACCGACCTCAAGGGCGCGGGCGTCGCGGCGGTGATCGGCCACCTCTGGTCCGGGACCACCCTCGCCGCTGCGCCGGTCTACAACACCGGTGCCGACGCCGTCGCCGCAATCTCACCATCGTCCTCGGCGCCCGCAGTGAGTGCGGCGGGGCCGTGGACCTTCCGGCTCTGTCCCAGCGATCGGGAGCATGGTGCCGCGCTGGCGCGCTGGATCAGGAACAAGCTCGCCTACGATCGCGGGGCGGTCCTCTACCTCAACGACGAGTACGGCCGCGGCGTGCGTCAAACGTTCGTGGCCGAATACACCCGCCTCGGCGGCGAGCTGGTAGCTATCGATCCCTATCTCGGCTCCACGCCGGATGTCGGTATGTATCTCGACCGTCTCGCGAAGACCGGCGGCATCCAGTTCATCGTGCTCGCCGGCAACCGGGACGAAGGCGAGCTTATTCTGCGTGAGGCCCGCCGGCGCAGTCTCACGGTGCCGGTGCTGGGCGCGGACGGGCTCGAGGGCATCGAAGCCGCCGGCCCGGTCGCTGAAGGAGTCTACATCTCGCAGGCATACTTGCCCACGCTCGACAACCCGTCCAATCGCCGATTTGTACAAGCCTGGACCCGGAAGTATCCCAACGGCGGGCTCCCGACGCAGCCCGCGGCGGCCACTTACGACGCGGTCTACCTGCTCCGCGATGTCATCGCCCGCGCAGGAGCCGAGCGGCAGGCGGTGCGCGACGAGCTGGCGAGAGTGGGCCTCGCAACCGCGCCCTTCAGGGGTGTCACCGGGGCAATCGCCTTCGACTCGCTGGGTGACGTTCCCGCCGCCGCCGTGCACGTGGCGGTGGTGCGGGGTGGCACGGTCGTGCAGGCTGACGGACGATGAAGGTCCTGGGCAGCATCGAGCGCCGCCTCTGGATCGGCATGGGGGCGCTTGGCATCGTGGTCTCCCTGCTGGCCCTGCTCGCGCTGTCGACCATCCGCGACCTGGACCGCTCCATCAACCAGGAGCTGGGCCTGCTGCTTGGCACAGCCTCCCTGAGCAATGGGCTGGTCGCCTCGGTCGCGGCTGAGATCCGCGCGGCCGAGCAGTATCTCGGGCAACCTTCGGCCGCCGCCCGCAGCGAGTTTCTCCGCGCGGGGGATTCGGCCTATGCGATCCAGCGCCGCTATCGCGATCTGACGTCGCTCACCACATCCGACCGCTACATCGTCAATCGCATAGGCGAAACGCAGGCCCGGCTGGAAGTGGCGTACGCCCAGGCCCACGCGCTGACCGACCTTGGGCGGCGGGATGAGGCCCGCGCGCTCGCGGCCCGCACCTCGCCCGCAGCCGACACTCTGGTCGCGGACGTGCAGGCGCTCACTCTGGCGCAAACCAACCGTTCGACTACCCGGGCGGACGAGCTCCGCGAAGCCGCCGCCGAGCGCCGGAATCTGATGTGGCTCGGCTTCGTCCTCGCGGTCTTCATCGCGGTCGTGGTCGCCGTCACCACCCAGCGAGCGATCAAGATCCCCCTGCTCCGGCTGGTCGGGGCGGCCGATCGGTTCGGCGGCGGCGATCTCCGTCCAGTGAAGCTCGGTGCCATGCCGGACGAGCTCGACCGGCTGGCCACCGCCATGGACGACATGGGCGCTCGGCTCCGTGGCATCGTGGGGTCGGTGGTGCAGGAAGCCGGCCAGATCAGCACCAGCGCGAGTGACTTCTCCGCCATGAGCGAGGAGTTGGCCGCCTCGAGCGGCGAGATCTCGACCGCGATGGTGCGCATGGCGTCGAGCGTCGAGCAACAGGTGGGTGGCATGCGTGAGGCCGATGACCTCTTGCTCACGCTCAGGCGAACCGCCGAAAGCAATGCCGACGCCGCCGGCCGGGTCGTCGCGCTGGGCGACAAGATCCGCGACCTGGCCGGGCATCATCAGGCCGACGTTGGTGCCGCTGGCGACACCCTGCTGAGCGTGCGTGAGGTCGTGCGAACCTCCGCCGAGCAGGTGCAGCAGCTGGCCCGACTCTCCGAGCCGATCACCGACTTCATCGACTTGATCAAGCAGATCTCCTCGCAGACCAACCTCCTGGCGCTCAATGCAGCGATCGAGGCGGCCCGGGCCGCCGAGCACGGGCGCGGGTTCGCGGTGGTGGCCGAGGAAGTCCGGCGCCTGGCCGACTCCAGTGCCGCGGCGGCCGAGGATGTGACCAAGACTGTCGAGTTCATCCGGACCCAGGTCCGCGACGTCTCCGCGACCATGGAACACGGGTCCGCTCGGGTGAGCGGGGTGGAAGGGGTGGCAGCCGCGGCCGCCCGGGGACTGGAGGAGATCGCTGCGGCCATCGAGGAGGTCAGCGCCGCAGCGGCGCTAGTCGCCGCCGAGGCGGCAGCGAATCGTCGGATCGTCGACGAGCTGGGCCGCAAGACCTCGGCGACCAGCAGCACCGCGACAGAGCACGCTTCGATGAGTGAGGAGGTATCGGCGGCTGCTGAGGAACAAACTGCGTCCACCGAGGAGATGGCATCCGCTGCCGCCGACCTACTGCAGCGCGCCAACCGGCTCTCGGCCCTGATGGCCGAGTTCCGGACCTGACCGGCCTTAGCGGCGTCGGCCCGTCTTTGCCGCCTTCTTGACCGACTTCACGGACTTGACCGGTTTCGCCTTGGCGCGGGCCTTCTGAGCCTTGGCGCGATCGGCGGCGCGATCCGCTCGCTTCCGCTCCGCGTCGTGCACGTCGGCCAGCAGGCGGTCGCCCTCGTCCTGGGCCATCAAGCCTCGGCGGGTGGCGTACTTGACCAGCTCGTCAGCGTCGGCCACCGCGAACTCGCCGATCCGCGCCGCTGCCCGAATCGTGTTGACCAGGGCGTCGGCCACCGGGCTCCGCAGCACGTTCGCGATGCCGGGAAGCGTCTCGAGAAGGGTCGAGATCTGTGAGCCGCCGAGCTCCGACACCACGAGTTCTCCTCCGTGAGGGCGACTGCCGTCCGGGGCCGTTTCCGCCGGCTGGCTTGCGGCGGCAACGTATCACGGGGGGTGGTTGGCGTCAAGCAATAGCGGCAAAAGCTTCCACATTGGCGAAGTAGCCTACACTACTACTTCTTAACCGTCAACTCACCTCGCATCTCGTAGGCCCGATGAGGGCTGCTGTAGAATCGGTAGGAGCCCGCCGGAAGCGGGGGTACCGTGACACGGTACTCCATCCCATTCCGCGCCAGCACGGGTCCTTGGAGCTCGGAGCTGGCGTCGGGCAGTGCCGCTTGGAGCAGGCCGCGCGCCGTCGGCGACAATCCGGCGGTTTCGAACGCGATCGCATGCGGTGCGCCGCTCGTCACGCGAAACACCAGCACGTCCCCCGCGCGAGCGGTGATGCGTGCCGGCAGGAAGCGGTGAACGTCTCGTTCGGTATCGACTTCCAGCCGAATCACGTGAGTGGTTTGCGCTGCTGCTGTCCTGATTGATTCAACAGCCAGCGAGGGTGCCGCAACGCACAGGAAGAAAGCGGTGCGAGACTTTGCATAGCCCCTGAGACGATCATAGATTGCCATTGGGTGGGACTTTGGCAGCATGTTCCCGTTTTTCCCACCGGAAGGGCCGACTGTGGGTCGTCGGGGCATCAAAGAGTATCGGGCACCAGAAGCACTGATCTTGATCTCGGCAGATCGGGACCACAAACCTCTGGTGTGCCCCTCTTGCGGGTCGTCCGCTGTCGAGCGCAATCCTCCCCGTTCAGAAGACGAGCACCCGAGTGGTCGCGTGACGCTGCATTGCTCGTCATGCGGGCGGAGCGCCGTGTACATCGATCGCGGTCAGACCGCCGAAGCGTCCGCCGCGCCGCGCCCGTCCCGCTGACTCCGCGCGGCTAGGAGTCGTCGCCTCGCCCTTCGAGCACCTTTCGCACGGCGGCCACGAGTTCGCCGGCGCGGAACGGCTTGTTGAGCAGCATGGCCCCGGCTCGGCCGCCGCCGCGGTCCGCCACCTCCCGTTCGGAATATCCCGACATGAACAGGACCGGCATACCCGGCCGAAGCTGCTCCGCCCGGTCCGCCAGCTCTACCCCGCTCATCTCCGGCATCACCACGTCGGTGAGGATGAGATCGAGCCGGCCGCCCTCTTGAATGGCCTCGAGTGCCGCGCCACCGTCGCTAGCTTCGACCACGGTGAAGCCCTTCTGACGCAGGATTCTGGCAGCCATGGTCCGGACCGAGTCTTCATCCTCCACCAGAAGGACGGTCTGGGCGGCCGACTCGGGCTCGTTGCGACGACTCGCACGTCTCGCCTGCGAAGTAGCGGTCGCCGGGGCGATCGGCAGGTATACGCTGACCACCGCGCCCGCGCCCGGCTCGCTGTCGATCCAGATGAATCCGTTACTCTGCTTGACGATCCCGTACGCGGTGGAGAGGCCGAGGCCAAGCGCCTCACCGGACCGCTTGGTCGTGAAGAACGGTTCGAACGCACGGGCCCGTACCTCCGCGCTCATGCCCCTGCCGTTGTCGCGCACCACGAGCACTGCATAGTCGCCTGGGGGGACTTCGACCCCGTGCCGGCTCCGGTCGGGCTGGCTGAGTAACTCGGCGCGGGTTTCGATTGTCACCTCGCCATCGGGCATCCCGGCCGTAGCGTCGCGGGCGTTGAGCACGAGGTTGAGCAGCACTCGTTCCAGCTGAGCGCGGTCGGCGCTCACCGGCGCGGCGTCGCGGGACAACGCCAGGGTGAGCGTGAGATCGTCTCGCAGCATCGCCCGCATCGTGCGTTCCATGCCCAGGGCGATCTCGGGCAGCTGCAGCTGGGTCGGGCGCAGCAACTGTTGCCGGCTGAAGGCGAGCAGTTGCTTCGTCAGCTCGGCCGATTGGAGCGCGGCGTGGCGGATCTCCTCGACGTCGGCCCGCCGCGGGTCGTCGAGCGCCAGATCGTTGAGCAGCAGATCCGAGTAACCCAGCACGGTGCTGAGCGCGTTGTTGAAGTTGTGCGCGATGCCGCCGGTCAGCCGCTTGACGGATTCGAGGCGCTCCCCGAGCTGTTCGCGCGGGGTGAGCGCGGCAGGAGCCCCTGCCTCGGCCACCACTCCGTGCATCTCGACATCGCCGCCGGCCAGGTACGGCGTAGCGCTCAGCAGCGCGGCGAAACGGGTGCCGTCCTGCCGCTGGAGCTCGATCGGCATCCGCTCGAAGGGGGCGGCGGCGGCAAGCTGGGCCAGAAGCACTCGGCGCGCCTCGGGATCCGGCACGAAGTCACTCCAGGCCCGGTGGCGGACTTCTTCCGCCGAATCCAGGCCGAGCATCGCGGCGCATCGCGCGTTGGCCACCAGCGCACGACCGTCCGGCGCGGCGATCCATCGCCCCACCAGATCGTTCTCGAAATAGCGTCGGAACCGCGCGAGCGCGGGGTCGAGTGCTCTGAGGCTGGCGTCGCGGGCCCGGAGCAGTACATCCACCCGAGCGAGTAGCTCGGGCGTCTGCACCGGTGTCTTGATCAGCTCGTCCACGGCAGTCCAGAGGAACCGGGCGAACAGCGGGACGTCCTGTGGCGTGGTCACCAAGAGGAACGGCAGGAAGGCGGGGGAATCGGCCCGTTTCCGCTCGGCGATTCGCCGCCATGACCGGTGCAGCGCCGGACCGTCGACCACGCCGAGGGAGAACGGCCCGTCCAGCGCGGCGTCGGAATCGGAGACGATGACCCGCCGGCCTCGCGACAGCATGTCGGCGAGGAGGCGGGCTGCTTCGGGCTCCGAGAGCAGGAGAAGGACGTCGCCGCTCACTCACGAAACCCGAAGAAGGTCATCGGCTCGGCGGCGTCACTCCGGCGTGGAGAAAAGGCGGCTCCACCGGACTGCCGTCAGGAAGGGAAGCGAGCGCCAACTGTTCGCGTCGTAGCTGTAATAGACCAGCAGCGGTCGGCCTCGCACGTTGCTTCGCGGCAGAAAGCCCCAATAGCGGCCGTCGTAGCTGCTGTCCCGATTGTCACCCATCATGAAAAACGAATCGGCGGGTACCACGATCGGCCCCCATTCCTGCAGGTCGGGCTTGTAGGTGGCCGGGTCCCGTCCCACGAGATGGGGCAGCTGCCACTCGCGCATCTTCAGCCGCTGCATCGCGTCTTCGGAGCGCCCGTGGTCCGTATGGAGGGCATAGGGCTCATCCACCCGCACCCCGTTCCGATACAGCAACCCATCCTCCATGGCGAGTGTGTCGCCCGGCAATCCGATCAGGCGCTTCACCACCTTGAGACCGGGCTCCTCGACCGAGTCGAAGACCAGGATGTCGTTCCGGTGCGGCTCTCGCACCGCCGGAAGCCGGGCCCCCACGAGTGGCACCTCCGCGCCGTAGAGTGCCTTGTTGACGAACAGAAAATCCCCGATCAGGAGCGTGTTCTCCATGCTCCCCGACGGGATGCGGAAGGCCTCGACGAGGAAGGTGCGGAGCAGGAACCATACGACCAGGGCGACCAGAATGGACTTGGTCCATTCCCAAAGCCAGGTCGCGAACGACCGCGTCGGGTGGGTGGTGGGCCGCGGAGCGGGGGTGGTTTCGGCGCGGGGCGATACGGTCATTGTGGACGCTGATCCGACAGGGTGAACGGTTCAGGCGGGGCCCGAAACGTCGGCACCCGTCGTGCGAAGCTTAGCGGAGTTCCCGAATCGCCGCGAGGACTTCCTCGGCATGACCTTCGGGCTTCACCTTTTCAAAAACCCGGCGCACCGTCCCGGTTCCATCGATCAGGAAGGTAGTACGCAGAATGCCTTCGTACTTCTTGCCATACATGGACTTCTCACCCCAGGCACCATAGCTCGCCGCCACTGCATGATCCGGGTCTGAGAGGAGCGGGAAGGGCAGCCGATACTTGGCCCGGAAGCGTTGGTGAGAGGTGACGCTGTCCGGAGACACGCCGAACACAGCCGCCCCGCCGTCCTGTACGTCCGCCCAGGCATCCCGAAAGCTGCACGCCTCCTTGGTACAACCGGGTGTATCGTCTTTCGGGTAAAAGTAGAGCACGACGGGACGACCCTTGAGCGCAGCGAGTCGCACGGTCTGCCCCTCGTCGGAGGCGAGGGTAAAGTCGGGCGCGTGGTTGCCAGGCCGAATCAAAGGCGATCCGGAAAATGTACGCGGGCGATCTCAGCGTGATGCCGGCTGTCTTTCCGCCGAGGAGGGCTCGCCGGCGGAGGGCGGCCGGCGTTCCACCACCTTCGGGGCCACCGGCGCACCTTCGGACAGGCGCTCCTGCCCGCCCACCACTACTTGTTCGCCACCTTCCACGCCCGACCGCGCCTCGACGAAGCCCGGGCTTCGAACGCCGAGCTCGATTCGCCGCCGGGTGGCCTTACCCTCCTTCGCTACCCATACGAAGGTCTCACCCTGAAGCGGCAGCACTGCATCTTCGGGAATCACGACCGCTGACGGGCGGACTGCCGTTGCGAGCCGGGCCTCTATGAACATGCCGGCGTGAAGCTCGCGCTTGGGATTGGGGACCTGCGCCTTGACGGTGATGGTGCGGCCCGGGAGTTGGACCACCGGGTCGACGAAGTCGACGATGCCGGTGAATTCGCGACCGGGCAGGGCCGCCACGCGGAATACAACACGCTGCCTGAGCCCCAGATCTTCCGCGTAGCGCTCGGGGACTTGGAACGAGGCTCGCTGTGGATCCACGGTCTGCAATGAAACCAGCCGGCTGTCGGTCGTGACGTAGTCGCCCAGGCTTACGGTCCGCCGACCCACGACGCCGCCGAACGGCGCCCGGACGGTGGTCCGCTCCAGGCGGACCGAGAGAAGCTGCCGCTGTGCTTCCGTGCTCCGGGCGGTCGCCTCCGCGCGCTCCAGGTCGGACTGTGAGGACGCGCGCTGGGTGAGGAGCTCGCGGGTGCGGCCGAGGGCCTGCCTTGCCAGGTCGCGGTCCGCCTCCGCTCTCGCCACCTCGGCGCGGAGCTCGGCGTCGTCGACCTTGAACAGCGGCGTGCCCCGCGCCACCACCGCGCCTTCCCGCACCAGGATGGCGGTCAGTCGGCCCTCGACCTCGGGCCGGAGCTCGATGGACTGGATTGCCTCGATCTGCCCCGACGCGTTGATGGCGTCCACGACGGTGTCGGTCGCGGCGATGGCCACCTCGACCGGCATCGGCGGGGGAGCGCCCCCGCCCGTCCCGGGCTGTTTGCCCTTGTCGGTTGACTCGGCCTTGTTGCAGCCCGCCGCCAGGATCGCAACGACGGTCGTGCGGAGCAGTCCGTTCACTGGACGTCCTTGTTCGGAAACAGCCG
>DATAFP010000175.1:0-14470 GCA_036257415.1 Gemmatimonadales bacterium | reverse complement strand
CAGAAGCGGTCGAGGCCCGAGCTGCTCAGGGGTACCACGCGGCGGCTGGAGACCCCGCTGGGCACCCTGTATGTCACCGTGACCGAGGACGACCGCGGCCAGCCCTTCGAGGTCTTCATGAGCCTCGGAAAGGCGGGGGGTGCGCTCATGGCCGACGTCGAGGCGCTCGGCCGGCTCATCAGCCTGGCGCTCCGGTCGGGGATTCCCATGCGGGAGATCTGGCGCCAGCTGCGCGGCATCAGCTCCGACCGGGTCATGGGGCTCGGGCCCCACAAGGTGCTGTCGGTGCCGGACGCCGTCGGCATCGCGATCGAGCGCTGGATGCAGGACAAGGAGGGTGTGCAGCAGGAGTTGTTGCCGGGAGTGACACCGGCCTCGGCCGACGCGCCGGTGACAGTACAGGCCGTCACTCGTGGTGGCGAGCAGATGGCGCTCGGCGGCATGCAGGAAACACTCTCGGGTGCGTGCCCTGACTGCGGGTCACAGCTCGAGTTTGCTGAGGGGTGCATGAAGTGTCACGTGTGCGGCTTCAGCGAGTGCGGTTGATCGTGGTCTTCCGTAGATAGCGAAGCGAACCGCACACGTGGCACACCATCGGGGTGCTCGGCTTCGGCCGGCACCCCGATGGCTTTTCGCTACCCGATTTTCTTTGCTTTCTCCCGTACGAAGGCGTAGGTCGCGAGGGGCAGTATGTTCGCATTTGCCGCGCGGGCGGCAAATTCCTTCGCCCTGGCGGTGTCGCCCTTGCCTTGCCACGCCAGTGCGGTCCAGTACAGCACCTGGGGATCCTGCTGGTTGGCCTCGCCGAAGTGGGTCAGCGCGGTATCGAACTGCTTCTCCTTGAGCGCGATCGTGCCGCTGAGGCCGTGCGCCTGCCGGAGTCGGAAGATGTTCTGCCGGCTGGACGCGCCTTCGGTGTAGCTCTGCGCTTCGGTTTTCGCGGTGGCGAGATCGCCCTTCGCGAGAGCCACTCGGGCGCGATTGTAGTGGTCGACCAGGCGGGCATCCTGCTTCACGTCCTGCGACAATCCGGATTGTTCGACCAACCGCAACGCGCGGGTGTACCGCTTTGCAGCGTCGTCGGGTCGGCCGGCGTTGAGCAGGATGTCGCCGACGAGCTGGGCATCGCCGCTCATGTTGGCCGAGTCACCGCGGTCCGCATCGAAGTCGGCGAGTTGGTCGAGCTCCCTCACGGCGGCATCGGTCCGGCCGGCATCGACCAGGATGATGCCCTTGGTGAATAGCGCCGTGCGGCGATCGCCATCGTCCCGGGCGGCACCATACAGCGTGTCCATCAAGGCGGCGGCTTCCGGGTGCTTTCCCTGAAGCATGCGATTGGTGGCGATTCCGACCTTCGACGGGGTGAAGTGGGCATCCACGCCGAGCGCCTTTCGGTACTGCGCCACCGATTCATCGAAGCGGCCCGTCTTCATCAGCAGTTCGGCGTACGAGTCATACGGGTTGGGATCGCCCGGAATGAGCTCGATGTATTTCTTGAACGCGTTCTCGGCGTCACCGAACCGCTCGATGGCCCGATACGCGTACCCGAGGAGATTGTAGGCGGGGGAAAACTCGGGGTTGATCTCCGTGGCCTTGCGGTACTCGGCGATCGCCTTGTCGTACTCCTGCCGTCCGAAGTGCGCGCCGCCCAGCGCAAAGTGGGCCCGTTCGTCGCCGGGATACTTCGCCACCAGCTCTTCCTGATACTCGAGCGCCTGGGCAGGCCGTGCGTTGCCGCCGGCGTCCAGCGCAAGGATCATCAGTCGCTCGCCCTCAGAAACGTTGCCGGCCAAGGCGACGGCCTGCTTCAGGTGCTCGAAGAAGTCCTTTGCGGTCGCGGCGTTGATGGCAAGCTGATAGTGCGCGAGGGCGAACGAGGAGTCCTTTGCGGCTGCCTGCTGGTAAAGCTGGCGGCCGTCGTGCGCGCGAAGCTGCTCCGACAGCGCTCGGCCTTCGAGATACAGTTTTCGGGCTTCGTCCGACACGCTCGTGATTGGTACCGCGGCTTGCCGGGCGCCGGAGGCACCGGCAGGCGCGGCGCTCGCGGTCTCGGTGCCGGATTTCCCGGCATCGCAGGCAGTGGCGAGCGACACGATGGCGATCGTAGCGAGGCCGAGGATGGATGGGTTCGATGCGCGTGGCATGGAGTCCTCCGGAAACCGGCTGAGTTGTGACTGTGAGGAGTGGGCGGGTTCTATCGAGACCTACGCCGACGGTCGTCACTGGTTTCAGGGACGATCACCCGTTCGCCGCTCACGACCCCTCATCGGCCTTCCGGTGCTTCTCCACGTTCCTTTTGTTGACGTCCCGATCTTCACGCGCTGCGCGTACCCGCACCGCTGTTCCCCACGGATCGCGTGCTATTCCGCCATCCGCTGACTGCTCCACCGGCGCACCAGCCGCGGCGGCACTCGCGAGCGCAGCCTGGGCATCCGTGGCCGCGGGAACGATAAGCTCCCATTCCAGCAGTCGGGCGTCGGACGCACCAGCGGGCAGCGCACCAGCCGCCCAGGTGTTGGTCGCGACGTGGTGGTGATAGCCGCCGGCCGACATGAACAGAGCGCCGGGATAGCTCCAGACGGTCTTGTCGAGCCCGAGGCCGCCATGGTAGAACGCCTCGGCGCGGTCGAGGTCTCCGACGAAGAGGTGGACGTGGCCGATCACGGTGCCCGGTGGCGCGCCATTCCACCGTTCCGGCCCCGACTCTCGCAGCAGGCTGTCCACGTCGAGCGGCCGGGTCTCCATCACCAGTTGCTGGCCGTCGTACCGCCAGCTGGCGCGCGGCCGGTCCGCGTACACCTCGATCCCGAGCCCATCGGGATCGTTCAGATAGATCGCCTCGCTCACCAGGTGATCCGACATGCCGGCGCGGACGGCGTGCTCACCCAGATGCCGCACGAATCGACCTAGCGCCGACCGGTCGGGCAGCAGGATGGCGTAGTGATACAAGCCCAGGCGGCCCCGGCGCGGAACCGGAGCGACGCCGTGCCGCCCATGCAGTTCCACCAGCGGCGGCCCCGCGTTCGCTCCCAGCAACGCGACATTGCCCGCGCGATCGAGGAGCCGCAGCCCGATCACGCGTTCGTAGTACGGCAGCGACCGGTCGAGGTCGGCCACTTGCAGCCGTACGGCTCCCACGTGGGTGGTGGCGGGAAGCCGATACCCGGGCGGCACGTTGCCCCGAGCGCCGGCTTGCGCAGATGCCGGAAGGGTCACGTGGCGCGCTCGCCGGTAGCGACGTCGATCGTCGCGAGGTCCAGCACGAAACGATATCTCACGTCGCTCCGAAGCATTCGCTCGTAGGCGTCGTTGATGGCGTGCATCGGGATGAGCTCGATGTCGGAGACGATCCCGTGGGTCCCGCAGAAGTCCAGCATCTCCTGGGTCTCCCGGATTCCGCCGATCAGCGAGCCCGCGACGCTGCGCCGCTTGGCGATCAGCCGACCCACGCTGGGCGATGGATGCGGCTTGTCCGGTATACCGACGAGGCAAAGCGTGCCGTCTCGCCGGAGCAGGTTCAAATAGGGATTCAGATCGTGCGGCACGGCTACGGCATCGAGGATGAAGCCGAAGCCGGTGGCATGCCGCTTCATCTCGCCGGCATTCTTGGAGATCACCACCGAGTCGGCGCCGAACCGCCTGGCATCCTCGCCCTTGCCTGCTGAAGTCGTGAACAGTACGACCTCGGCGCCGAATGCATGGGCGAACTTGACTCCCATGTGCCCGAGTCCCCCAAGCCCCACGACGCCGACCTTCTTCCCGCGCTGCCCTCCCAGTGGCGGAGGGGCGAGTAGGTGGTGATCCCCGCGCAAAGCAGCGGGGATGCGGCCGCGGGATCGAGCGTTTCGGGAAGATGAAGCACGAAGCGTTCATCCACCACGATCCGATTCGAGTAGCCGCCGTACGTCACACCCCCGAGGTACGTGTCCTCGCTGTTGTAAGTGAACACGATATCGTTGTCGCAATACTGCTCTTCGCCAGCCGCGCAGTTGGAGCACGTTCGGCACGAATCCACCATGCATTCTACGGCGGCGAGGTCGCCCGGCGTGAATCGGGTCGCCTGACTGCCAACGGCGACCGACGATCTCATGTCCCGGCACCACGGGGTAGGTCGTGCCGCCCCACTCGCTTCTAACCGTGTGCAGGTCCGAATGGCAGACGCCGCAGTACAGCACTTCGAGATGGACATCGGTGTCCAGTAGCTGCCGGCGTTCGAAGGAAAACGGGACCAGCGGGGGGGTGGGAGTATGGGCAGCATACCCGACAGCGGGGATGCCGCGGGTGCGGGCAGCTCCGGCGGCGGGGTGGACGGTCGGTTGGGTCGATGAGGCCATGATCTTCTCCCGGGATTCGGGTCACATTTGCCGACGTCATCGGTCCTGCGCTCGGTTGGCGCTCGCACGATGTGGAATATCGACCCGGTGCCCAGGCTGGTCGAGTCTTCGGCCCGGCACATATTCGTGGGTGCGCGAGCACGACTCTGTGGCGGGTTGTTGGGGGACGACAGCAGCATTCTACTGGGCGTACCGGCGGTAAAGGCCGGCTGACCATGTGAGCGCGATGTCTCATCACGGGCCCATTGTCCACTTTTCGAGCGTAGCCGGGGCGTATGCCGCATACCGGCCGACGTACCCGACCCGCCTGTTCGACTGGCTCGCCGCCGAAGCGCCCGCGCATGACCTCGCCTGGGACTGCGGTGCGGGAAGCGGCCAGGCCAGTCGTGCCCTCGCCGAACGGTTTGCTCTGGTCGTGGCCACCGATGCGAGCCACGCCCAGCTCGCGGCCGGCGAGCGAATCCCCCGGGTGCATGTCTGGGCGGCGCCCGCCGAGCGGAGCGGCATCCGCAGCGGCCGAGCAAACCTGATCGCTGTCGCTCAGGCGCTGCACTGGTTCGACCTCAACGCGTTCTACCAGGAGGTTCGCCGGGTGATGCGCCCTGGGGGACTGCTCGCGGTGTGGACCTACGCCGACCCGAAACTCGACGGGGCCCCGGGCCGGGCACTCGCCGAGTTCGCTGTGCGGGTCCGGGCATACTGGCCGGCAGGACGGAGCCTGGTGGACTCCGGCTACCGCACGATTCCCTTTCCCTTCGCCGAACGCGCCGTGCCGGCCTTCGCGATGACGGCGGAGTGGCCGCTGGATGCCGTTGTGGGATACGTGGGGACCTGGTCGGCGGTGGGTGCATACCGGGCCGCGCACCGGGACGACCCGACGGTGCGGCTCCGAGACGAGCTGCGCCGCACCTGGGGCGATCCCGCCCAGCCGCGCCGGCTGACCTGGTCGCTGTCGGTGCGGGCGGCCCGGGTATGAGGATGAGGAAGCTCCGCTGGTTTCTGATCGCCGCGGCTGTTGCCGCCGCGGGCGTGGTCATGTGGCTCGCCTCTCGCCGCCCGACGAACGAGCGCTCCTGGAGTCCGGATCATGCACTGCTGCCTCGCGCGACGTTCGACGAGTCGCGGGCGCGCATCGTGGGCGTACGCAACTTTCGCTACTTGACCGACGGAACGGTCAAGCCTGCGTACGAGGAGCGCAGCTACGATCTGAACCGGCTCGAATCGGTCTGGTTCGTGCTGGTTCCGTTTTCGACCCGCTGGCGCGCGCCCGCGCACAGCTTTGTGAGCTTCGGGTTCAACGACTCGCAGTTCGTCGGCATCTCAGTCGAAGCACGGCGGGAATCCCACGAGATCTATAGCGTGATCGCTGGGCTGTTCCGGCGCTACGAGCTGATGTACGTCGTCGCCGACGAGCGGGACCTGCTGCTTCGCCGCGTTCTCAAGGACCGGAATGATGTCTACGTATATCCGGTGCGTGCCACACCGGAGAAGGCACGGGAGCTTTTCGTGGCGATGGTCCGCCGCGCGAACGAGCTGGCCGAGCGCCCCGAGTTCTACAATACGATCACCAACAGCTGCACCTCGAATATTGTGGCGCACGTGAATGCCATCGCGCCCGGCCGGATCCCGGCGGGGTGGCGCACCCTGCTTCCGGGCTATGCGGACGAAGTGGCGATCGAGCTCGGGTTGATCGATGCCAACGGTTCGGTGGAGGAAGCGCGGCGTCGATTCCGGGTGAATGACCGCGCCGAGCGCTACGCGTCCGACGCCGCCTTCTCGCTCCGTATTCGCGAGCCCAGAGGCTCACGGGCTCAATGACGCGGCTTCGATTCCACACCCTCGACGTGTTCACCGACCGCCGCTTCGGCGGCAACCCACTCGCGGTCGTGCTTGGCGCTGATGGATTGCCCGGCGATCGGATGCAGGCGGTCGCCCGCGAGTTCAACCTGTCCGAAACGGTGTTCGTCCTGCCGGCGACGGACCCGGCCGCCACCCACCGGGTCCGGATCTTCACGCCGGCGCGGGAGCTGCCGTTCGCCGGTCATCCTACGCTCGGAACCGCGATACTGCTCGCTCGGCTCGGCCAGGTACGGCCGGCTAATGGACAAGCCGCGATCGTGCTCGAGGAGGCGGTCGGGCTGGTGCCGGTCGCGGTGCGCCTCGAGAGCGGCCGCCCGACCTTTGCGCAGTTGACCACGGCAAAGCTGCCGGAGATGGGGCCGCCACCGCCGCCGGCCGCTGACCTGGCGAGCCTGTTGTCGCTGCCGTCGGAGGCGATCCTGGACGATGCCGCGGACCGGCCCGAGGCGCATTCGTGCGGCTTGCCCTACCTGATGGTTCCAGTGCGGGATCGGACGGCGCTGGCCCGGGCAGCCATGGTCGACGATCGGTGGCGCCGTACGCTGCGGGAGTACTGGGCGCCGGACGTATACCTGTTCTGCCGCGACCCGGAGCTGCCTGGATCCGCGGTCCGCGCGAGGATGTTCGCCCCCGAGTTCGGTATCGTGGAGGATCCGGCCACCGGCAGCGCCGCCGTGGCCCTGGCCGGGTATCTCGCGCGCCGGCAGGCACTGGGCGCGGGGACACTCCGCTGGACGGTCGAGCAGGGATTCGAGATGGGCCGGCCCAGCCTCCTCTACCTCGAGGCAGACGTGGCCGGCGGCTCGGTGACGGCAGTCCGGCTCGGCGGTGGCGCCATCGAGGTGTCCGAGGGGATGATCGAGGTCTAGCTTCGATGAACCGTGATCGTCTTGCCCGGGCGCTCGACCTGGCGGTTACCGCTGCAATCGCACCGCGCGCGCGGATACTTGCGTCCTTCCGGTCTCCCTCGCTCACGGCGGAGACCAAGGCCGATGGATCGCCGGTCACGGCGGCGGACCGCGACGCCGAGCGGATCGTACGCGAGACGCTGCGGGCTTCGGCTGAGTTCGGCGCGCTGGCGATTCTGGGGGAAGAAGAAGGGCTCGACGCGGCCGGATCGACCGAGCGGTGGATCATTGACCCCATCGACGGCACGCGGGCGTACACCCGCGGCCTGCCGACCTTCGGAACGATTGTAGCGCTGGAGGAGGTCGCCACCGGCCGCGCGCTCGTTGGCACGATCCACCTGCCCGCGAGCGGCGAGACGGTGAGTGCCGCCCTGGGCGTCGGCGCGTTCGTGGACGGACGCCCCGCGCGTGCCTCGCGTGCGGCACGGCTCGAGGATGCCATCATCTCGGCGCCCGACCTGGCCCAGTTTCAAGAAGCGGGATGCGACGAGATGTACCATCGGCTGCACCGCGCGTACCCGCGGGTGCGCGGCTACACCGACTGCTGGGCCCACGTGCAGGCGGTGAGCGGCGCGATCGACGTTGTCGTCGAGCCGGGTCTCAGCCCGTGGGACATTCGCGCGACACAGGTGCTGATCGAGGAAGCCGGTGGCCGTCAGATCGCCCGGCCGTCGAGCATGTCGGGCAAGGTGGATACGATCTTCGGCAGCCCCGCATTGGTGGACGCGTTGGCGCGGGCGCTCGACTTCGGTGTCTGACTGGACTCGCCGGCGGCGTTCCCCTACACTGCGGGCTCCCCCACTCTTCGAGCCCTCGATGTCGCTGCGGACCCGCTGCTGCGTCGTCTGCCTGGCCGCGGGGCTGCTTGCAACGGTTGCCACGGCGCAGGCTCCGGCAGCTCGGCTTTCGGATGCCGGCGCGTATCGCGCCGCGGCGTTGGTGGATTCCGTCTTCGTTGATCGCGCCAAGCGGGAGTCGGTGGTCGAGGGCGCCGACTTCGCGTCCTATCTCGTCGCGCGACTTGGTATTCGCCCTGTCCCCGCGGATCTGGCGCTCGACGTCACGGTGGACAGCTCCGCGGTGGAGATCGGCGGGCGGGTCGACGAGCTGCCGATACCGGTGAAAGCTGCGCTCGGATCGGCGCTGGCGTTTCTCGATCCTGCCTCTGTGGTCACCGCGGATGTCGTGCTGGAACGCGCCCGCCGTGGCGTGGTTCGATTTCACCTCAGGAGCATCCTGGTGAACGGGTTTCCCCTGCCGGAGCCACTGTTGATCCCGCTGATGGCGGAGGTCGGCGCGGCTTATTATCCCGCGCTCACGAATACTGGCCGCGATCTGCTGGTGGCGATTCCAGACGACGGGGAGATCGTGCTGCTTCCCGGCGCGGTGCGGGTCGCCATCATGGGGCCGCTGAAGCCAGCACCGGTGGGCACCCGATGAGGGCCCGGATCGCGCTCGCAGCCGCTCTGGCGCTGGCTGGGCCGTCCGCCGCACGCTCGCAGGACCTTACGCTGGTGAATGGGACGGTCATCGACGGTACCGGTGCAGCACCGGTGCCCGGCATGACGATCGTCGTGCGAGGCGGCAAGATCGCGGACATCTCGAAAGGGAAGGGCGGAGCAGGGGGCAGCGTCATCGACCTGGGCGGACGGTGGGTGCTGCCCGGCCTGATCGATGCCCACGCGCATTTCATCACGCCGGAAGCCGCCGAGCTCGCGCTCAAGTCCGGCGTGACCACGGCACGGATCCTGGGTGACCAGTACTTCCAGGGTGTGGGCGTGCGCGACCTGGTGCGGGCGGGGGTGGTGTCGGGACCGGAGATGCTGGTTTCGGCTGGCCACGTGCGACCCAAACTCGGGACCGCGTTCATCGTGTCGTTTCCCCAGTTCGGTCGCTACTACCGACACGAGCTCCACGGCGCGGCCAATGTCGCCGAGGTGGTGCGCGCGGTGCTCGACCGCGGGGCCGACGTCGTCAAGGTCGGGGCCAGTGAACGCGCCGCCCTGGCCGGCACCGATCCGCGGCGCCAGGAGCTCAACTACGACGAGATCGGGGCGGCGGTCGGCGAGGCGACGAAGCGCGGCAAGTTCGTCGCCGCCCACGCCCACGACGCCAAGGGTGCGCACGATGCCGTCAGGGCCGGCGTCCGCAGCATCGAGCACGGCACCTATATCACCGACGAGACGTTGCGCCTGATGAAGGAGCGCGGAACGTTCCTGGTCCCCACGCTGGCGGTCATGAGCCCGCTCGGCGATCCGCGTGGTCTGAGCGACAACGATATCGCCCTCAGTATCCGCACCCGGCACATGCAGTCCGCCATTCGCGCCATGGTGCGGAAGGCCCACGCGTTGGGGATTGCCATCGCCGCCGCCACCGACGGGACGTACAGCGGGGACGAGACCGCCGCGATCCGGGTCCAGCACGACATGGAGATCATGCGTGAGTGCGGTATGACCCCGATGGAAGCGATCGTGGCGGGGACGCAAACCGGCGCTCGGGTCCTCGGCGTGGACGACCGTACCGGAACGCTCGCCGTCGGGAAGGAAGCCGACCTGCTGGTGTTTGATCGCAACCCGCTCGACGATTTCGTGGTACTCTTCGAGCCTCTGGTGGTGGTCAGCGACGGCAGGGTGGTGCAGAACCGGATCTATTGAGCGGCACGACGGGGCGGCCGATGGATGAACGCGGGTTGGGCCTCGTACTCGGCGGAATTGGACTCGGGCTTCTCCTCCTGGGGATCCTGCTCTGGTCCGGCGGGCTGGGCTGGTTCGGCCGGCTCCCAGGCGACATCCGCATCGAGCGGGATGGGGTCCGGGTGTACGTCCCGATCGTGTCCATGCTGGTCGTATCCGCGGCTTTGAGCCTCCTACTGTGGCTCATCCGGCGCCTGTCATGATCCCCCGGCCGCGCTGGTTGCAGGATCGCCCTCCCCGCCTATCTTCCGCTCGGGAGGCGGCCAGCCGCCCGAACGCCAACGAGGGAGTCGCGAATGTCGTCCGATCAGCAGGGAGGAACGCTCAAGCCGGTGAGCCCGGCGCGGGTTGCCGAGGAGCTTACGCGGCTGAGCGCCAGCCGGAAAAGCGGGGAGCTGGACGGGGACGAATACGAGCACCGGTTCAGCCGAATGATCAGCGAGCTGCGCGACCGGCGGATCGACGGCAGCCGGGCGGAGATTCTGGCAGTGCTGAGCCCGCTGAAAGACAACGGCGTGGTGACACTCGAGGAGTGGGTCCGGCTGACCCGGCAGCTCGGGCTTGCTTAGCAGACCGTTAGGGCCCGCCGCACCGGCCGTCTCGGCGGTTGGGTACGGCGGCATGCACCTCTCCATCGAAGGCCGCCCTCCCGAGGCACAAGGTATTCGGGTCATTCTCGCCGCGCTCGACGCCGGAATGACCCTCATTGATACCGCCGACGTCTACTGCCTGGACGACGCGGAGCTCGGTCACAACGAACGTCTTATCGCGGCGGCGCTCGCATCGTGGCGCGGCCGCCGCGAGACCGTCTTCGTGGCCACCAAGGGCGGGCTCAGCCGCCCGCACGGACGGTGGGAACGAAATGGGCGGCCCGCCCATCTCCGCCGTGCCTGCGAGCAGTCTCTCCGGGCGCTCGGCGTCGACCGGATCGACCTCTACCAGCTCCACGCTCCCGATCCGGCAGTCCCGTTCGAGGAGAGCGTCGGCGCGCTCGCCGATCTTGCCCGTGAGGGCAAGATCCGGTGGGTGGGACTCTCGAACGTATCGGCCCCCCAGATCAAGGCCGCGGAACAGCAGGTCACGATCGCGACGGTCCAGAACCGGCTCAATCCGTTCTTCCGCGATGCGATCACTGACGGTGTGGTGGACTATTGTGGGCGGCGGCGCATCGGCTTCCTCGCCTACAGCCCCACCGGGGGTGGCCGCCTCAACCTCAAACTTCCGAACCACCCGGTGCTCGCCAGGCTGGCGCGAGATCTCGGCGTGAGCGCGCATCAGGTCGTGATCGCATGGGTACTGGCGCAAGGCCGCACCGTGATCGCGATTCCGAGCGCTCGCAAGGTCGAGCACGTCGAGGACAGCGCTCGGGCGGCGGATCTCACCCTGAGCGCGGCCGACCTCGACGCGATCACCCGGGCAGAGTTCTCCCGCGTCTGACCCTTGGTAACCCCGCTGGTGTAACTTTCTTTCGCATGCCCACGCCACAGCGCCGCGCGACTCCCACCTGCCTCATCGGCACCGTGCCGGTTGGCTCCTGCCATCCGGTCGTGGTGCAGTCTATGACCAATACCGACACCGCCGACGTTGCTGCGACCGTTCGCCAGGTTGCGGCCCTCGCGAGGGCCGGGAGCGAGCTGGTGCGGGTAACGGTGAACAACGACGAGGCCGCCCTTGCCGTGCCGGCGATCGTGGAGGGGCTTGATCGCATCGGCATCCATGTGCCGATCGTGGGAGATTTTCACTACAACGGGCACTTGCTGCTGACCCGCCATGCCGAGTGTGCGCGGGCGCTGGCGAAATACCGGATCAATCCCGGCAACGTCGGTGCGAAGCGGCACGACGAAAACTTCCGCGCCATCATCGAGGTGGCCGTCCGGCACGCCAAGCCGGTGCGGATCGGTGTCAACTGGGGATCGCTCGATCAGGCGCTCCTCACCGAGCTCATGGACGCCAACGCGCGTCTCGCGGATCCGGCGGATGCGCGCGACGTCACTCTGGACGCGATGGTCGAGAGCGCGCTCCGGTCGGCTGCGTTCGCGGAGCAATGCGGGCAGCCCCACGACCGCATCGTGATCAGTGCCAAGGTGTCGGGGGTGCAGGATCTGGTGGACGTGTATCGGATGCTCGCCGCGCGGTGTGACTTCCCGTTGCACCTGGGTCTCACCGAAGCCGGCATGGGTATGAAGGGCATCGTTGCCAGCACTGCGGGGATGGGCGTGCTGCTGCACGAGGGTATCGGCGACACCGTCCGCGTTTCGCTGACCCCGGAGCCGAACGGAGACCGGACACTCGAGGTGCAGGTGGCGCAGCAGATGCTCCAGTCGCTCGGCCTCCGGAGCTTCAGCCCCCAGGTGACCAGCTGCCCCGGCTGCGGCCGCACAACGAGCACGTTCTTCCAGCAGATGGCGCTCGACATCCAGACCTACCTGGCCGAGAAGATGACCGTGTGGCGGGCTGAGCGGCCCGGGGTCGAAGAGCTGCGCGTGGCGGTGATGGGCTGTGTCGTGAACGGGCCTGGCGAGTCCAAGCACGCCCACCTGGGCATCTCGCTCCCTGGCACGTTCGAGGAACCGGTCGCCCCGGTGTACGTCGACGGCAGGCTCCACTCCACCCTCAGAGGCGATACCATCGTGGCGGAATTTCTCGCCATTCTCGAGGAGTACGTGGCCAATCGATATGCCGCGGGAGAGCCGGTCTCCCGCTGATCTGAGAGGGGATTTCGCACGGTGCGCGTCTTTACATTCATGGCCACATTGGCCGTTGCTCTCTCGCTTCCCGCGTCGCTCGCTGCGCAGGCCGGATATACTCCCACTGCGTTCGCGATCTCCGGGCCGGACCCGGGCGAGGAAGCGCCCGACTTCGCATTGCCTTGGGCCTCCCGCGATACGGTCGGCGAGCAACTCTATTCACTGGGGCAGGATCGCGGCAGGATCGTCGTGCTGGCGTTTTATCCCCGCGACTTCACCCGCAGCGACAGCATCCAGCTCAGCCGCTTCCGCGACGAGTTTGCCACGCTCTTCGGCGACAGCACGACGGTCGTCGGCATCAGCACCGATCCGGTCGAGACGCACCGGCGATTCGCCGCGAAGCTCGGGCTTCCCTTCCGGCTCTTGAGCGATGAAGCGCAGGACGTTGCGTCCAAGTATGGCAGCAAGGATCAGGACAATCGGAACCGCCGCACGATCTATGTCATCGGGCCGGACGGGCGAGTTGCCTTTCGAGACCTCCGGTTTAACGCTACGGATGACAAGGCATACGCTCGGCTCCAGCGGGAGGTCGAGCGCGCGCGAAAGCGCTGAAGGCGGCCGTGACGCGGGTGTGACCAGACTCTGACGGAGGCCATGTCGATAATGTTGGGAAGTCGCTCGTATGCATAAATAAATCGACCGTAGCGACACTGTCGGATTGCCAATGTGCTGTTTGAGGTGACTGATCGTAAGTGGCCCAAAAACAACAAATTCCGCTGTCGGCTTCAAGCGATGCGTTAGAGTGGTCGGCTGAACTGAGCTACTTGCCGTCCTGCCCGGGGATATTCACTTCCCGGGCTTTTCCACATGTGGATTGCTATGCATTCGAGCCTCCGCGCAGGCTTCATCCGCGCCCGCCGCGTCCTCACTCTCGACCCGACGCAGCAGCCCGCCGACGCCGTCTGGTGGCAGCAAGGGCGGGTGATGGCCGTCGGCATGGCCGCCGACGTAGCCCCGCGAGTCCCGGTTCCCACGCCGATGTTCGAGCTGCCCGACGCGTGGATCACCCCCGGACTGGTGGACGGGCACACCCACTTCGCCAGCTGGGCACTCAACCGACGGCGGGTACAGTTGGCCGGCGCTCGGGACCGGGCCGAAGCGGTGCGAAGGGTGGCGAGGGCGCGTCCAGTGGACGGCTGGATCCTTGGCCAGGGGTGGGATGGCAACGGCTGGCACCCGCCGCCGGACCGAGAGGCCCTGGACGCGGTGCAATCGGGCCCCGTGTTTCTGGACTCGCTCGACCTGCACGCCGCTTGGCTCAATAGCGCAGCGCTCGCGGCGGCGGGCATCGACCGCAGCACACCCGATCCCTTCGGCGGCCGGATCGTCCGCGATGCAGCGGGGGAGCCGACTGGGTTGCTGCAGGAACGGGCCGTCGAGCTCGCTCTTGCGGCGCTTCCGGTCCCGCCGCCGGAGCTGCTGCGGTCGGCCCTGCTCGACGGGCAGGCCGAAGCCCACCGCCTTGGACTCACCGGCATTCACAACGTGGAATCGGAGGAAGTCTTGAGCGCGTTCCGAGCGCTTGACGCCGAAGGCTTGTTGCGACTGCGGGTGCTGTTTCATCCGCCCGTCGCCTCGTTGCCACGGCTGATCCGGGATGGCGCGAAGAGCGGCGAGGGCTCGGCCTGGCTCACGACCGGTGGGGTGAAGCTGTTCCTTGACGGGAGCCTCGGAACCCAGACGGCATGGATGCTCGACCACTACGAGGGATCGGACGACCGCGGATTACCGATCTCGACCTTCGAGCAGGCGCGGGACGCGACCGCCCTGGCGGCAAACGCGGGGATCGCATCGGTGGTGCACGCCATCGGCGACGCCGCGGTGCGCCGGGCGCTCGACCTGCTCGAGACCCTGCCGCGGACAGCTCTGCCACACCGGATCGAGCATTTACAATGTGTCCATCCGGCGGATGTCGGCCGGGCGGCGGC
>DATAFP010000222.1:0-8231 GCA_036257415.1 Gemmatimonadales bacterium | reverse complement strand
CACCGTGATCGTCTTGTCGGTGGCCGAGAAGGCCAGGATGCGGTTGAAGCGGCGGAGATCGAGCTGAAGCGCCCCGTCGGTCGCGGTTTGACCACCCATGCTGTACCTTCCCCCGCCGACACTGATCGGGCCGGGGTGGTCACGCACCGCCGCGACGATCTCCGCGGTCGTGGTAGGGGTAAGCACCCGCGCCACCGCGGTGGCGTTGAGTCCCGTGACGTCGTTGACCACCGGCGGTCCGGCGGGCCGTTCGAGCGGGGTGCGGTACATTCCCCATGCCGCCAGACTGGCGGTCACTGCCAGCACCACCAACAACAGCTTGCCCAGCAGTTTCACGCCGCGGCCGAGCCGTCGGAGCGTGCCGAGTCGTCGCATGGTGCCCGTCCGTGAGCCGGCCGCCGTCCCATACCGGGAGGTCCCGATGGTCCGACGGCTGACGCTGGCGTTTGCGGTGTTGTTCGCGTTCGTGGTCGCGAGCGGCTACGTCCCCGGCTTCTACACGGTGGAGGGCGGGGAGCGGGTCCAATGGGGCCTGTTCCGGCTCAGCCTCCTCGATGACATCACGCACGGCGTAACCGCCCTCGCGGCCCTGATTGCGGGCGCGACGTCACGGAAGCTGTCGCTCCTCTTTCTCACCGCGTTCGGCTTCTACTACGCGCTCGACGCGATCTTCTTTCTGACCTACGGATTGTTCAACGAGAAACCGTGGCTCGACGACGTGCTCCTCAATCTGCCGCACGTCCTCATCTCGAGCGCCATGCTCTGGATCGTGTTCTGGCTCGCACCGCGCCGCGACTGATTGGCGCGCCCGGACTCAGGCCGGTCCGGCGCCGTTTTCGAGCTCCGTCACCCGCTCCACGATCCGGCCCACCAGGCCGTAGCGCACCGCCGCCGTGGCATCCAGCCAGAAGTTGCGGTGGGTGTCCTCCTCGATGCGCTCCAGCGGCTGCCCGGTCTCCCGGGCAAAGATCCGGTTGAGCCGGTCGCGCATGCGGAGGATCTCCTTGGCCTCGATCTCGATGTCGCTCGCGGTGCCCCCCGCCCCGCCGGCCGGCTGGTGCAGCAGAAAACGGGTGTTGGGAAGGCAGAAACGCTGCTCGCGGGGTGCCGCGACGTAGATCAGGGCGCCCGCGCTGGCCACCCAGCCGGTGCCGACCATGCGGACTCGTGGCTTGATGAACCGGATCACGTCGTGGATCGTGTCGCCCGCTTCGACGTGGCCGCCCTGGGAGTTGACGTAGATCGTGATATCGTCGCTCGAGTCGGCCGCCATCGCCAGCAGCTGGCCCATCACGCTCGCCGCCAGCCGCTGGGTGATCTCACCGCTGATGATGATGGTGCGGGCCTTGAGCAGGCGCTCGCCCAGGACGTCCGGGGACATGGTGGCGCGAGACGTTTCGTCGCCTCGCTCTCGCTGCTGCAGCATCAGTGCTCCGGGGAGGAAGACGTGCAGCGAATTCTAATCCGGCGACCCGCCCTTCGCCCGCCCAGACCATCCACCGGGTGTGACCTGGACCGTTCCGCCCGATCCCGGCCGCTCCTACCTTGATGCATGACGACTTGTCGAGCCCGCTCGTGACCCGGGTCTGGCCTGGCGCCAGCGCGGTGCTCGGCGCGCACTGGGATGGAGAGGGCACCAATTTCGCGATCTTCTCCGAGCATGCCACCGGCGTCGAGCTGTGCCTGTTCGACCGGCCGGACGACGCAGCGGAGCGGGAGCGAATCTCTCTGCGCGAACGCACCGACCAGATCTGGCACGCCTACCTCCCCGACGTTCGGCCCGGCCAGCTCTACGGGTATCGGGTGCACGGCCCCTACGAGCCCGAGCGGGGCCACCGGTTCAATCCCGCCAAGCTGCTGCTCGACCCCTATGCGCGGGCGATCACCGGCACGATCCGCTGGACCGACGCGCTGCAGGGCTACGTCATCGGACATGCCGATCAGGATCTCGCCCCCGATGCCCGAAACAGCGCCGGCTCGATGCCGAAGTGTGCGGTCGTCGAATCGGCCTTCTCTTGGGGGGACGACCGCCCGCCACGGACGCCCTGGAACCGCACGGTCATCTACGAGTGTCACGTCCGGGGCATGACGATGCGCCACCCCGACGTGCCCCAGTCCCTGCGAGGCACCTATCTCGGCCTCGCCACCGACCCCATCATCGATCATCTCCACTCACTCGGCATCACCGCGGTGGAGCTGCTGCCGGTGCATCATTTCTTCACTGAGCGTCATCTGCGCGAATACGGGCTCGAGAACTACTGGGGATACAATACGATCGGGTTCTTCGCGCCGGACGTCCGATACGCCACCGGCGGGCTGGGGCAGCAGGTGTCCGAGTTCAAGTCGATGGTAAAGCGGCTGCATCGGGCAGGTATCGAGGTGATCCTCGATGTGGTCTACAACCACACCGCGGAAGGCAACCACCTGGGCCCGACCTTGTCGTTCCGCGGCATCGACAACCTGGCCTACTACCGCCTCGATCCGTCCAATCCCCGGTTTTACGCCGATCCCACCGGCTGCGGCAACGCTCTCGACCTGCGGCACTCGCGCACGATGCAGCTGGTCATGGACAGCCTGCGGTACTGGGTGAGTGACATGCACGTCGACGGCTTCCGCTTCGATCTCGCACCGGTGCTGGCCCGCGATCCCGAGACCTTCAACCCGTTCGGGAAGTTCTTCGACGTCGTTCGCCAGGATCCGGTGTTGTCGAACGTCAAGCTCATCGCCGAGCCGTGGGACCTGGGACCGGACGGCTATCAGGTCGGACGGTTTCCCATCGGATGGTCGGAATGGAACGACAAGTATCGCGACACGGTGCGCGGGTTCTGGCGCGGCGACCCGGGCCGGGTGCCCGAGCTCGCGTCTCGGCTGGCCGGCAGCAGTGACCTGTTCCAGCGCAGCCAGCGCCCGCCGCACACCAGCATCAACTTCGTGACCTGCCACGACGGCTTCACGCTGCAGGATCTGGTGAGCTACGAGCGCAAGCACAACGAGGCGAACAACGAGAACAATCGAGACGGTCACGACCACAATCTCAGTCGCAACTGGGGCGCGGAGGGACCGAGCGACGCGCCCCACATCGTGCGGCTCCGGGACCGGATGAAACGCAACGTTCTCGCGACCCTCGCCTTCTCCCAGGGCGTGCCGATGCTGTCCCACGGGGACGAGCTGGGCCGTACGCAGTCGGGGAACAACAACGCGTACTGCCAGGACAACGAGCTGAGCTGGGTGGACTGGGACCTCGACGAGAGCAGACGCGAACTGCTCGAGTTCACCCGCCGGGTGCTTCGCATCCGCGCCGACAACCCGGTGCTTCGCCGCCGGACCTTCTTCCGCCACCTCGACCTGAACGCCGGGCGCGGGCGCGACCTGACCTGGCTCAACCCCGAGGGGCACGCGATGACGGAGGCCGACTGGGCGCAGGCGCATCATCACCTGCTCGGCATGCTGGTGCGCGGTCGGGCCACCGACGAGCTGGATGATCGGGGGCGGACGTTCGTCGGCGATACCATCCTCCTGTTGCTCAACGGCGGCAGCCGCTCCCGCGCGTTCACGCTCCCGCGGATCACCCAGCGCGGCCATTGGGTCGAGCTGGTCAATACCGGGCTGCACGGGACCCGGACACCCCGCGGGACCGTGCCGGTGGCGGCTCACTCGCTCGTCTTGCTCGGTTTCCGGGAAGATCGGTGACCCCTCCCGACCGCATTCTGGCCACCTACCGGCTGCAGCTACACGGCGGGTTTCCTCTCAAGGATGCCCGCGCGCTCGTGCCGTACCTGGCCGACCTGGGTATCAGCCACATTCATACGTCGCCACTGCTGCGCTCGCGGGAGGGGAGCCAGCACGGATACGACGTGGTGGATCCCAGCGTCCTGGCCCCCGGGCTGGGCGACGAGCACGAGCTCGAACGGCTGGTCAGCGAGCTCCATGACCGCGGCATGGGCCTCGTGCTGGACATCGTGCCGAACCATATGGCGGCTTCCCGCGAGAACTGGCGCTGGGAGGACGTACTGGCGCACGGCCCGGCTTCACCCTATGCACGGTGGTTCGATATCGAGTGGCGGGTTGGGGAGCGCGGGTTGCACCGCAGGGTGCTGCTCCCGGTGTTGGGCGATCTGCTCCAGCGGGTGGTGCGGCGGGGCGAGCTGACCGTGGCGCTGGAGCAGGGCAGCCTCCGGCTGCGCTATTGGGAACGCTCGTTCCCGCTCGATCCCGGCAGCTATGCCTTGATCCTGTCGGTAGCGCTTGCCGCCGCCAATGACGAGCTGGGTCCAGCGCACCCCGGCGCCCAGGAACTGGCCGCCATCGTCGCCCTGCTGGAGCGGATGCCGCGCCGGAGTGCCCGCGCTCCGAGCGCCGTGGCACGGCGCCGCCGCCTCGCGGGTGAAGCCCTCCGGCGGCTTCGGAAACTCAGCGCGCTGGTGCCTGAGGCGCGCCGGCGGATCGAGCGGGCGGCGGCGACCTGGTCGGAAGGCGCGGGCGGTCCCGAGCGGGTCGAGGAGCTGCTCGATCTACAGCCCTACCGCCTGGTGTATTGGCGAAGGGCCGCGCGTGAGATCAACTACCGCCGGTTCTTCGACGTGAACGACCTCGTCGCCCTCCACATGGAGGATCCGGAGGTGTTCACCCAAAGCCATGCGCTCGCGCTCGACTGGGTTCGCTCCGGCTGGGTCCAGGGGTTCCGGGTGGACCATCCCGATGGGCTGTTGGATCCACTCGGTTATGCGGAGCGACTCGCCCGGGACGCCTTCGGCAATGGCGGCAAGCGTGCGCCGCCGATCTTCGTGGAGAAGATCCTTTCGCCGGGCGAGCGCCTGCGGGACGAATGGCCGGTGGCCGGCACCACCGGCTACGACTTTCTCAATCAGGCCGAAGCGCTGTTCCTCGCGCCCGCCGGGGAGGAGCGGATCGAGCGCGACTATCGCCGGACCACCCGCCGGCCGCTCCCTTTCAGCGCCGTCGCAGAGATGGGTAAGAGAAGTGTGCTGAATGCCGGGTTGTCGGCCGGCGTGCGCCGTCTGGCCCACCGGCTGCTCCGTATCGCGCCGCCCGGAATGACCCCGCCTCTGGTGCCGCACGAGCTGGCCGCCGCCATCGTTGAGACCATCGTCCACCTGCCGGTGTATCGCACCTACGTGGACGACCGGCACCCCGATCCGGTGCCGGAGGACCGTGCGTTGCTGGAGCGTGCGCTCGCAGCAGCCCGCGCCGGTGGTCGCGCGACGCCGCGCGCGCTCGATGTCCTGGCCGGCGCGTTGCTCGGAACCGATCCAGCGATGCGAACCCCCGAGAAGGACGGACCTCGCCGCCGATTCGTGCAGCGCTTCCAGCAGGTGAGCGGACCCGCGACGGCGAAAGGGATCGAGGACACCGCCTTCTACGTCTACGTCCCGCTGCTGTCCCGAAACGAAGTCGGAGGTGATCCGGAGCGGCCCTCGGCGGATGCCCCGCTGGCGCTGCACCGCGCCAATGCCCACCGAGCCGCTTGTTGGCCTGCCGCGATGCTGGCGGTGACGACCCACGACACTAAGCGGTCCGCCGACGTGCGCGCCCGCCTGGACGTCCTCACCGAGCTGCCCGAGGAATGGGAGGAATGCGTGTACCGCTGGCGCCGGTGGAATCGAGAGCACCGCGCTGTCCTCCGCGGGCGCCGCATGCCTGACGCGAACACGGAGTACCTCCTGTACCAGACGCTGGTGGGCGCCTGGCCACTTGAGCTCATGGCGCCGGGGCGACGGCCGGTGCGCGCGGCCGGTGCCGATGACCGCGCCTGCCTGGCCGACTTTCGCGAGCGGGTGGTCGCGTACGTCCTCAAGGCCGCTCGCGAGGGGAAGGAACACACCACGTGGGTGGATCCCGATCCCGATTTCGAGCGCGCCCTCGAAGACTTCACCAACGCGATTCTCTCGCTCGACGTGGCGCCGGAGTTCGTGGACGATGTCGCGGCCTTTGCCACGCGGCTGGGCCGTCCGGGCATGTGGAACGCCCTGGCGCGCACGGTGCTCCAGCTGGCGTCACCGGGGACGCCGGACATCTATCAGGGTGACGAGCTGTGGAACTTCCTCCTGGTAGACCCGGATAACCGGCGCCCGGTCGATTGGGCTCGCCGACGGACGCTCCTGGCCGAAGTGACCGAGGAATTCGCGAATGCGCCGGGGCGGGGCCGCTTCCTCTCCGAGCTGGTACGGACGCCGGAGGACGGGCGTATCAAGCTCCATGTCACCCACCGCCTGCTCCAGGCGCGCACGGCGCAGCCCGGACTGTTCGCCGGGGGTGGCTATGAGTCGCTCGTGCTCTCCGGTTCGGCGGCGGACCACGGCTTTGCGTTTCTTCGACGGGAAGGCTCCCGAGCGGCCATCGCGGTCGTGTCGAGGCTGATCGCCCGCCATCTGCGGCCGGCGGACGCGCTGCCGCCGCCGAAAGAATTCTGGGGCGACACTCGTGTTCACCTGCCGCCGGGGTTGGCCCTGGATCGGCTTGAGCACGCGCTCACTGGCGCCGAGCTCACCGTGGAGGCGAACGCACTCGACGTCGCGTCCCTCTTCGAGTCGTTCCCCGTTGCGCTGCTCGTGACCCGATCCGGCTGACTGCCGGCCGTTCCGGAGATGTCCATGCGACTCGAGCCGGTGCCCCTCGGCACGACCCCAGCGCTCGATGATGCCGCTGCCGCCCCCCCGGCGGATCTGCCCGGCCAACGTGAGTTGCGGTCCCAGCTCGACGAGCTGGGCGAACGATTCGCTCAGCTGCAGGCCGCGCTCTATGCCGAGAATCGTAGAGCCGTCCTCGCGGTCCTGCAGGCCCGCGATACCGGTGGAAAGGATGGCGCCATCCGCCACGTATTCGGGCTGGTCAATCCGATGGGGATCGACATCACCAGCTTCAAGGCGCCTACGGCCCTCGAGCTCAGTCACGACTATCTGTGGCGGGTGCACAAACGAGTGCCGCCGCGTGGAATCATCGGCGTGTTCAATCGCTCGCACTACGAGGACGTACTCGTCGTCCGGGTTCACGACCTGGTGCCGCCCGATACCTGGCGGGCCCGTTACGATCAGATCAATGCGTTCGAGCGGCACCTGGCAGACAACGGGGTCACCATCGTCAAGTTCTGCCTGCACATCTCACGGGAGGAGCAGCGGCGGCGGCTGATGGATCGACTTCGGGAGCCGAACAAGAACTGGAAGTTCAATGCCGGCGACCTGGAGGAGCGGGAGCGATGGGACGATTATACCGCGGCTTACGCCGATGCCATCAGACTCACGAGCACCACATGGGCGCCGTGGTACGTCGTTCCCGCGGACCGGAAACCGGTTCGCGACGTACTGATCGCACAGGTCATGGTGGAAACTCTGGAACGGATGGAGCCGCACTACCCCGGAGCGACCGTGACGGCGGCGGAATTGCTGAAGCGGTTGGAGAGCGAGACTATCGCCGACGTCGGTCCGTGAGGATGAGCAGGACGCCGGCGATCACGCCGACCGCGCCTGCCCAGGCGGGCACGGCGCGCTCCTCCTGAATGGTCGCTTCGATCTCGCCGAGCTTGAACACACTGCGGTCGCCGCGGTAGGTGGCGCCCCGCACGGCGACGAACAGGCCCGCGGCCACCAGCAGGAGCCCAACCAGGGTGAGCGGCCGCACTCTCAGATTCGTCCGTCGGGGCCGACCACGATCACCACCAGATCGTCACCCATCATGATATAGGGCGACCGGTTGCCGATCGTCTGGGCCAGCGTTTGGGTGAGCCGTGGGTTGGCGGGGGTCAGCCGTATCGCCACCTGGTATGAGGCCGTCGCCCCCCCGCCCGGCGGCACAAAGTTCTCCCACTCCAGCGTGTAATCCGGCCGGACGAACGTGAAGTTGTTGGGGAGGTACGGCCTCAGGTCCGCGGGCACTACGCCCGCACCACTGCCTCCCGGCCACGATCCCGTGTCGTAAAACCGGGCGTACCCCGCCTTCCTCACCAGATCCACGTCGGTGGTGGCCTTCGCCGACATTGCCCGGTGCTTGAGGTCGATGTACCGCATGACCATTATCGACGCGAGAATCGTCAGCACGACGAAGACGACCAGCAGCTCCACCAGGGTGAAGCCGCGGCGGCGCAGGCGTCGAATCATCGGCCGGTCCTCCGCGCGATGACATCGAAGCTGCCGCCCACGAACGTCCGAAGCGAGTCTGTCGATCGAAGCGTGAGGGCCACTGGGCCGCTGCTGCCGTGGAGGGTATAGGTCTGCGGT
>DATAFP010000096.1:0-4388 GCA_036257415.1 Gemmatimonadales bacterium | reverse complement strand
GACCGTGGGGCGTCTCCTTCTCGACCGGGGCGGCGACGCCACAGCGGAGAGGCTGTTCGAGGTGGCGAACCACCTCAACTACGGCCGTGCACTCATCGACGACCCGGCCGAACGGCGGCGGCTGGCCGAGCTCAATCTCCTGGCCGGCCGCCGGGCGAAAGCGTCCGCGGCGTACCCCAGTGCGTTGAGCTACTTCAGCGTCGGTACCGAGCTCCTGCCCGGCCAGATCTGGGAGGAGACGTACCCACTCGCGTTCGCGCTCCACCTGGAGCGCGCCGAAGCCGAGTATCTGAGCGGCCGGCTCGACGACTCGGAGCGGGGGCTGCTCGCCCTGCTGGACCGGTGCCGCTCGCCACTGGACCGGGCCGACGTCTACGCGCTCCTGGTGCTCGAGTACGAAACCATGTCGCGCTACGCCGACGCGATCGCGGCTGGGCTGGATGGCCTCCAGCGACTCGGCATCGACGTCGGCGCCGATCCAGCCGCGTGGGAGCGCGATCTCGCCGCCGACCTCGACGCGATCCGCCGGGCCATCGGCGGGTGGCCGATCCCGAGCCTGGTGGATCTGCCGCCGGTGAGCGATCCGACCATCCGTCAGGGCATGCGTCTGTTGCAGGCGATTTGGGCGCCCGCGTACATCAGCGGCCAGACCCGGCTCGGCGACCTGGTGGCCGCACGGCTGGTTCGCCTCTCGCTCGAGTACGGCATCAGCGAGCCGTCGGCGTTCGGATTTCTCCATCACGCGATCACCGTCGGCTCCGTGTTCGGCGAGTACGAGCGCGGTGCTGAGTTCGGGCAGCTGGCGCTCGCGGTCAACGAACGCTTCGCCGACCTCCGGCTTCGCGCCGTCGTGCACCACCGCTACGCGGCGCTGGTGAACCCGTGGCGCCGTTCGTTCGCCAGCTGCATCACCCACGCGCGGGAGGCCGTCCGCGCGGGGTTCGAGTCGGGGAATCTGCAGGTGGTGGGGTACGCGCAGTTCCAGCAGGCCTGGTACGGGATGCTGATCGAACGCGACCTCGAGTCCTTCCACGAGCACCATGCACCCACCGTGGAACTGCTCGCCCGACTCCAACTGCACAGCTACGTCGAGATGCAGCGGGTGATGCTCCAATGGAGCGAGGCGCTTCGGGGCCGGACCGAGAGCCCGACAGCGCTCACCGGCTCGGGCTTCGACGAGGAGGCGTATCTCAAGGCATTCGGGGGGAGCGGGATCTTCCGCGCACTCCACGCAACCGTGAAGCTCGAGCTGCTGCACACATTCGGGCAGGTGGAGGAGGCTCGGCGCTACGCGGCGACGGAGGAAGCAGCCGCCGACGTGTTCGTTGGCTCGATCTGGCCGGCGATGTTCACCTTCAGGCACCTGCTCGCGATCTGTGCCTGGCTGCCCGACGCACCGGCAAAGGAGCGCGCGGCCGGGCTCGCCAAGGTGGACGCGCTGGAAGCCAGGCTGGCCCGTTGGGCCGAGAGCGCCCCGGAGAATTTCGGCCACCTGCACCTGGTCGCCTCAGCCGAGATCGCGCGGGTGCGTCGGCGGGCCGGCGACGCCGTGACGCTCTACGACGCCGCGCTCGACGCCGTGGCGCAGCAGGAGTCACCCCGGCACCGGGCGCTCATCAACGAGCTGTACGGCCGTTTCTGGCTGGAGCGCGGGCAGCCCAAGGTCGCGGCGGTGTTTCTGGCAGAGGCGCGATACGGGTACGCGCAATGGGGCGCCAGCGCCAAGGTAGCCGAGCTGGAGCGCCGCTACGCCGACCTGCTGGGCGCGCCAGGCTTGCGCGAGCCGGGGCCGGCCGGCACCAGCGCGTCGGTGCTCGCGTCGGCCGAGACCCTGGACGTCGCGATCGATGCGGCCGCCGCGATCAAGGCGGCCCAGGCTATTGGCCGCGAGGTCGATCTCGATCGGCTGCTCGAGCGGCTCATGCGGGTCGCGCTCGAGAATGCGGGCGCGGAGCGCGGGTCGCTCGTGCTCGAAACCGAGGAGGGGCCCGGGCTGCGCGTCGCCGGCTCGCTGGACCGGGTGACCGTGTCGGCCGGTCGCGGCGCGCCGCTCGAGGAGAGCGCCGAGCTGCCGGTCAGCGTGATCCAATACGTTCGGCGTACGATGGAGAACCTGGTCGTGGCCGATGCGCCGCTCGACGAACGCTGCGCCGACGATCCCTACATCGTCCGGCAGCGTCCGCGGTCGGTGCTGTGCACGGCCGTGCTGAACCAGGGCACGCTGGTGGGTACGTTGTACCTGGAAAACCGCCTGACGCCCCACGCGTTCACGCCCGAGCGGGTGCGGGTGATGCAACTGATCTCGGCCCAGGCCGCGATCGCCATCGAGAACGCCCGGCTGTACGAGCGGGCTCGCGAGGAAGTGGCCGAACGGACCCGCGCGGAGGCCAAGCTACGCGCGCTGGCGGAAGGGACCGCCGCGGTCACGGCGGGTGATTTCTTCCGCCCGCTGGTTCGGCATCTCGCCAAGGCACTGCAGGCGCGGTACGCCTTCGTGACGGAGTGTGATTCGGGCCGGACCCGCGTCCGCACGCTGGCGTACTGGAGCGGGACCGACTTTGCCGACAACATCGAGTTCGCGGTCGAGGGCACTCCCTGCAAGGACGTGCTGGCAGGCGAGCTGTGCCTGCACCCCCGGAACCTGCAGGCGCTCTTCCCCGCCGATATCGGCCTCCAGACGATGGGGGCGGAAAGCTACCTCGGGGTTCCCCTTCATGGCGGGTCCGGCCAGCTGCTGGGTCACCTGGCCGTGCTGCACACCGCACCCATGACGCCGTCACCGGACGACCTGGTCGTCCTCCGGATCTTTGCGGCGCGAGCGGGAACGGAGCTGGAGCGCAAACGGACCGGCGATGCCCTCCGCGAGAGCCAGCTCCGCTACAGCACGATGGCCGAGACCGTGCCGGAGGTGTTGTTCACCGCGGGACCGGACGGCGCCTGCGACTATGTCAGCCGCCGCTTCACCGACTACACCGGCCTCACCGCGCCGGAGTGTCTCGGCGACGGCTGGTTATCGGCCATTCATACAGATGACCGCTCCCGCACGGTGGCCATGTGGGATCGCTCGGTGGGGACCGGCGAGCCGTTCGAGATCGAATACCGGCTCCGGCGCGCGGATGGCGAATACCGCTGGTTCCGGGCCCGCGCCGTGCCGATGCAACCGGATGAAGACGCCGCGAGCCGATGGTTCGGCGTCGCAACCGACATCGACGACAGCAAGCGGGCGGAGGAGTCGCTCAGGGCTGCCTTGGCGGAGGTGCGCCGGCTCAAGGATCGGCTGGAAACCGAGAATGTCTACCTGCAGGAGCAGATCGAGACCGAGCACGGCTTCGAGGAGATCGTCGGCCGAAGCCCGGCACTCCGCCGCGTGCTTACGCAGGTCGAGCAGGTCGCCCCCGGCGACACCACCGTGCTCATTACCGGTGAGACCGGCACCGGCAAGGAACTCCTCGCGCGGGCCATTCACAAGCTGAGCCCACGGCGCGATCGCGCGCTCATCACGGTGAACTGCGGCGCCATCTCACCTGGTCTGGTCGAGAGCGAGCTGTTCGGACACGAGAAGGGGGCGTTCACCGGTGCGGTCGGCCGGCGCATCGGCCGGTTCGAGGTGGCCGACGGGGGCACCCTGTTCCTCGACGAGATCGGCGATCTCCCCCTCGACGCACAGGTGAAGCTGCTCCGCGTCCTGCAGGAGGGGGAAATCGAGCGGGTCGGCGGGCTCAAGCCGATCAAGGTAGATGTGCGTATGATCGCCGCGACTCATCGGGACCTGGACGCGCTAGTGCGCGAGGGCCGCTTCCGGGCCGACCTCTTCTACCGGCTCAACGTCTTCCCCATTCACAACCCCGCCCTTCGGGAGCGGCCGGACGACATCGCCGAGCTGGTGCGGTATTTCGTGCTCAAGTACGCCGCCAAGCTCGGCAAGCGGATCGAAGCCGTGCCGAAAGCCGTGCATGACCGGCTGTCGGCCTACCCCTGGCCGGGCAACGTCCGGGAGCTGGCCAACGTGATCGAGCGCTCGGTGATCCTGAGCCGGGGCTCGGCTTTGCAGATCGACTCCCTGTTGCCGGACTCGGCCCCGCCGACCGTCGGCCCGGTTGAACCGGCCCCCACCCTCGAGGAAATGGAGCGGCGCCACATTATCGACGTGCTGGAACAGACCGGCTGGCGGGTGAGCGGACCCAAGGGTGCAGCGCTCCTGCTCGGTCTCAAGCCCACCACCCTCGAAGCCAGAATGAAGCGTCTGGGGGTACGCCGACCAGGCTAGGAAATTCCCAATTCCCCACCAGGTTTTCGTGAGATTCCCAGCAGACTGGGAATTCTGTCAGCCTTCGCGAGATGATCTCGTCCAGTTCACCCATCACAACGCTATGTGATTTCGTGCGTTA
>DATAFP010000022.1:0-3204 GCA_036257415.1 Gemmatimonadales bacterium | reverse complement strand
GTCTCCGAGCCCCACCGGGCGGCCGGGAGCGGCTCCGGTCTCCCATCTCCCACCGGTTCCTGTTGTTCGCGGTCCCCTTGCACTCGGCGTCACCTATCCTCCAGCCGGTGCGGTCGTGAATGCCGGCGATTCGACCTTCCTGCTCGGGAGCACCGGTGCCGGGGACGCTGCCCTCACGATCAACGGCGCCCCGGTACAGGTCTGGCCCAACGGGGCCTGGATAGCCTGGGTGGCACTGCCCGCCGACTCGATCGCCCACTTCGAGCTCAGGGCCGCGACCCCGCGCGACACTGCCCAGCTCGGCTATGATCTCCGGCGCGCCAGCCGGTACGTCCCGCCCGCGGCGGGAGTGTGGATCGATAGCACCTCGCTGGGTCCGCGCGGCCGGGTCTGGATCGATGCGGGCGAATATCTGACCTTGACGGCGCGCGCCGCGCCGGGAGCGCAGGTCCGGCTTCGCCTGCCGAACGGCACGATCGTCCCGCTCGTGGCCGATCCGTCGCGCGCCGACCCGCCTGAGGCCGTTCGCGCGTTCGGCTGGGACACTCTCAAGCTTCAGACGCAGCTTCGGACGGATCGATACCGTGGCATGCTTCGCGGCCGCGTTGTCGGTGCCGACCCCGGGCCGGTCCTGCTCGGAACGCCCGCGGCAGGCGTGGCGGAGCCGCCATGGCAGCGTGCGGTGCTCGAGGCCATCGCGGGCCCGGATACCGCGAGAGTCGAGTGGCCGCTCCAGATTGCGCTACTCGACACCTTTCCCACGATCGCCGTCGTTGACGACGATCCCGACCGGCTCGGCGGCGGCGACGGTATCACGCCGGGTCGCTCGGCAGCCGGGGGCACCTACGCCTGGTTCTTTCCAGCGGGCACCCGGGTGCGCGTGAGCGCGCGGGTGAATAACGATCTCCGAATAAGTCTCGCCGACGGCGCCGATGCCTGGATCGCAGCGGGGGAAGCGCGTCCGCTTCCTGGCGGGACGCCGGTGCCGCGTGGCCGAGCCGGCGCTGTGACCCTCACGCCCACCGCCGATCGAGTTCTGGCGAGGATTCCGCTGGGTGAACGGATGCCGTTCCTGGTGCAGGAGGATGATCGCCAGCTGTCTCTGTATCTCTACGGTGCGGACGGCGACATCGATTGGATCCGCTATGGCCCCGCCAACGATTCGTTGGTTCGCCGAGTGACCTGGCACCACGAGCCAGGCGACGTGCTGCGGCTGGATTTCGATCTTGCGCGAATGGTGTGGGGGTACCGCGCGCGATGGAGCGAGAAGGATCTCGTGCTCGAGATCCGTCGCCCCCCACCGATCGACGCCGGCGATCCGCTGCGGGGGCGGCTCATCGCCGTGGATCCCGGACATCCGCCCGCGGGAGCGACGGGACCGACCGGCCTGCATGAGGCGGAAGCGAACCTTGCCGTGTCCCAGGTTCTTGCACGAATGCTCGAGGATGCCGGCGCCCGCGTGATCCTCACCCGCACCACCGACGTGCCAGTGGACCTCGGAGCACGGGTCCCCATGGCCGAGACCCTCGGAGCCGAGCTGTTCGTCTCGATCCATCAGAACGCGCTACCTGACGGGCTCAATCCGTTCCCCAACAGCGGGACCAGCGTGTTCTACAATCACCCGCGCAGTCTGCCGCTGGCGCGGGCCATCCAACGCCGGTTGGTGGAGCGGCTCGGAATCCGCGATCTGGGCGCGGCGCGGGCCGATCTGGCCGTCACCCGCGGAACCTGGATGCCGTCGGTGCTGGTGGAAGGGCTTCACATCATCATGCCGGAGCAGGAGGCCGCGCTCCGAACCGCGGCCGGACGAGAGTTGTACGCACGGGGGGTGCTGGAGGGCGTTCGGGACTATCTAACGGCGGTGACGAAAGACAAGTAACGCGAGACTCTGCTAAGCCGGCCAGGCTTCCGGGCGAGCGTGAGTCAAGATCAGGAGGGGCTGGACCAGGGTATCCGCGCGGATGGCCGCCTCGACCTGCACCAGATTTTGGGTTATCCCGGCGCTCGCGTCGAACGTCGCAATATGCATGACCAGTTGGCCGACCGGCACGTCCTCCGCTTTGGCCTCGTCGTCGCAGGCGCCCTCGACCGTGGTGGCCTGACCCAGGACGATGCGGGCGTGTCCGAACAGCCAGAGCGGCAATCCCTCCAGCCCGCCGAGGAGGCGGCGGTTGAGGGCCAGGCTCTCCCCGTTCAAGGTGATGAGCCCCAGAGTCGGGCGCTCATTCTGCCGCCGGGCGTGAACTACGAACCCGTAGTTGAGCGCGGGGTCCTGGCCGGCGGACCGGCGGAGAGCGGCGCGCAGCTTCTGCTGGCTGAACGCGATCGTATGGTACGGGACCACAATGGCTCCGTTTATGACTAAGGGATGGCGGCCAAGCGAGCATAGTTCATGCCATGCAGCCATTTAGGTCCAGAAATCGGGGCCGGATTGTCCTCAAATCGCCATTGACTAGCCGTTGACCCTAGGTAGGTTGGGCCCATGTTCTGTTCCCGCTGCGGAAGCGAAGTCAGCAGCAAATCAAAGTTTTGTCCCTCCTGCGGCCTCGATCTCACTGCCACCACTCCGGTGCATGCCTTGGCCACCGGGGCCGTGGCCGAGTTGGACCTGGTCCGCGAGGCGCTCGCCGGGGAGTACGAGATCCTGGAGGAGCTGGGCCGCGGGGGCATGGCGCTGGTGTTCCGGGCGAAGGATCGCCATCTCGAGCGCGAGGTCGCGGTCAAGGTGCTGCCGTTTTCGCTCGCGTTCGACGCCGAGTTTGTCGAGCGGTTCCAGCGGGAGGCCCGCACCGCGGCGCAGCTGGAGCATCCCAACATCATCCCGATCTACCGCGTCGGCCGGTCAGGCCGGGTCATCTACTTCGTCATGAAGTTCCTTCGCGGTGGATCGCTTTCCACCGTATTGGCGGAGCGGCGGACGCTGAGCCCGCCCGAGGTCCGCCGCCTCCTGCTCGAGGCCGGCAGCGCGCTCGGGTATGCCGCGCAACGCGGCATCGTTCACCGCGACATCAAGCCCGACAACATCATGTTCGACGAATTCGGTCAGTCCCTCCTGACCGATTTCGGCATCGCCAAGGCGGCGTCGGGACAGCGCCTGACGGGGACGGGTATGTCGATCGGCACGCCGCACTACATGAGTCCGGAGCAGGCTCGGGCCCAGCCGATCGACGGCCGCAGCGACATCTACAGCCTGGGCATCGTTGC
>DATAFP010000278.1:0-14434 GCA_036257415.1 Gemmatimonadales bacterium | reverse complement strand
CTCGCGCACCCGTCCGCGGTCGCGCCCGGTCACGGCGGGCCACTCGGGGCCGCGGCGTCCGTTCCGAGCGGAGAGGGCGATCCACTCGTCGTCCGCGGCGCGCCGGGTGACGAGTTGCACGGCGGGCGCGAACGAGTCGAGCGGCGCGCCGGCGAACGCGCCGTCCAGCGGGGAGCTGGTTCCCGGCTGGAGATACCAGTCGCCCGCGACCGTGGACGGAGACTCCGCATCGGTTTCACTGCCCGGCCAGCGCCAGATGCCGCGGGCACGGCCCGTCGCGAGGTCGGGCGGGGTCTGGCCCTTGAGGATCAGCAGGTCGGCGCGGCGGGCCGCATCGCGCACCTGCTGCTCTCCGACCAGCGAGAGATCGCGAAGCGAACGCCAGCGATTGGTCTCCAGCCTGGCGTACCCCCGCACTGGAAGTTGCGCCACATCCTTCAACGCCGCATAAAGAAAGCGGCTGTCCCAATCGGCCGGCGCGGCCAGCAGCACGACTCCGGGCGTCGGAACGACGGTGAGCGCATGCAGGCGGACGTCGGTGCGCGGCTCGGCGTCTCCCCGGGGGATCGTGACCCGCAGGATGTGCTCGCCCGGCGCCAGCCCGAGGCTCGGTGCCCGGATGCGGACCCGGGCGAATTGGTCGGGCCCGAGTGCCATCGTTCGCCGGGTGGCTCGCCCCTCATCCAGCTCGACCGCCACCGTAATACTCTCAGGGGCAGCGGCTCCAAAGCCGCGGACCTCCGACTCAATCACCAGCGAGTCACCCGACGCGATCCGGCTCGGCCCCTTCACCGATGTGATGGCGAGATCGGGCACGGCCGTACGCGGAAAGAGCCGCACGGTCGACCGCGCGAGCAGGTCGGAGGGAAGCCCCGCGGCGTCCTCGATCTCCCCATCCGTCACGACGATGATGGGGCGTCCCGATGCCGCGGCCGCGGCGAGGGCCGGGCCAAGAAGCGAGCGCCCGCGCGTCGGGACGGTATCGTTGCCGCTGAACTCGTCGCCGAAGAGACGCACCTCGCCCTGGCCGGTGGCTGACCGCCGCGCCTTTTCCCACTGCCCACCGGCCGCGCTCATGCTGAGGGAGCCATCCAGCAGCACCAGCGGGCGACCGGGAGGGTCGGTCACCGGAAATCCGAGATTGAGGAGGAGGAGCCCGAGCGCGCTCCACGCCAGCGCGCGGCAAACGAGGGGTGCCAGCGCGCGTCGTCCGAGACGCTCGAGCCAGAGATAGGTAAAGGCCGCGAGCCCGAGGCCAGCGGCAACAACCAGGACCGCACGCATGCGCTACACCGCGGCGAGAGCCTCCCGCACCGTGAACCGTCCCTCGTACAAGGCGCGCCCCGCGATCGCGCCGGCGAGCCCCGCTTCTCGCGCCGCCCGCAGATCGTCGAGCGTGGCGACCCCACCGCTTATGATGACCGCTGCCCCAAGCCGTCGCAGGGCCGCGCCGCCAGCGATATCGGGACCGGACAGCATGCCGTCGCGGGCAATGTCAGTGTAGACCAGCGTGGTCACGCCCGCCCGGATGACACGCTCTGCCAGGTGCTCGACTCGGTCGCCGGTAGACTCGGTCCATCCCCGGATGGCGACGATACCGTCCCGCGCGTCGATGCCGACCACGATGCGGGCAGGGCCCAGCCCCGCCACCGCGAGGTGCACCAGATCGGGATCGCGCGCGGCCGCGGTGCCCACGACGACCCTCGCGGCGCCGAGTTTCAGCCCCTGCTCGATGAATTCGAGCGAGCGGAATCCGCCCCCCAGCTGTACCCGCACGCGGTCACCGACCCGATCCATGATGCGCCGGATCGCTTCCGCGTTGTCGCCCAACCCGAAGGCGCGGTCCAGGTCCACCACATGAAGCCATCGCGCCCCCTCGTCGGCGAAGCGCTTCGCGACGGCAGCCGGATCGTCGGCGTAGACGCTGGTCCGGGCCGCCTCGCCTTGGGCGAGACGGACAACTTGGCCCTGCCGGATGTCGATTGCGGGAAAGAAATCCACTACTGCGCGGCGATCACCGAGGGCTGCTGCGGCTCCGACCCGGCCAGCATGGCCGCGAGCCGGTCGCGTTCCCGCTCGAACGCCGCCCGTCGGCTGGCCGGCAATGGCTCGCCGTTGCCGAGGTTGACCCTGCGGGAATCGCGGGCCATGCCGTTGACGCGGAACTCGTAGTGAAGGTGCGGGCCGGAGGCGAGGCCGGTGGAGCCGACGTACCCGATGACCTGTCCCTGGGCAACGTGCGCGCCGGATCGGACCCCGCGCGCGAAGCCCCGGAGGTGGGCGTACCGCGTCGTGATCCCACTCCGGTGCCGGAGCTCGATCATGTTGCCGTAGCCGCCGGCGGGCCCGGCCCGAAGCACGGTGCCGTCGCCCGCAGCCATGACCGGCGTACCGCGGCCGGCAGCGTAGTCGGTGCCCTCATGACGCCGAAAGGTCCCGAGAATCGGATGCCGGCGCGCGCGGGCGAACTGTGAGGAAATCCGTCGGAACTCCACCGGCGCGCGGAGGAAGGCGCGGCGGAGCGAGTTGCCCTCGGCGTCGAACAGCGACGAGCGGCCGCCGGAGGAGTCGAATCGAAACGCGGTGAGCCGGCGGCCGCCGACCTCGATCTCGCTCGCCAGGATTCGTCCCAGTCGCACTTCACCCTCGGGCGACACCAGCCGTTCGAACACCACCCGAAACTGATCACCAGGCTGAACGTCGCGGCTGAAGTCCACCTGCCACGCGAACACGTCGGCAAGGTCCCACGCCAGCCGGATCCGCTCGGCACCCGGTAGGGAATCGTCGGGCACCGATGCGTCCAGGGCGTCATACAACGACGCCTCGATCGAGCCCGCGATGCGCATCGGCTCCGCCCGCCACGCGATCGCCTCGACCGCGGCATCCCACCCGTCAGTCCGGCGCTGGAAGGTGACCACCTGCTCCGGCGCGCTCCGCACTCTCACCCGCGTGGGGAGGGAGTCCCGATGGGACCGCTGGAAGGCGAACACCAGACCGGCTCGCAGCCGCCGGGGATCGAGCACGGGACTGAGCTCCAGGTCTCCCACGCCCTGACGCTGGAGCAGCGTCGTCACCACCTCGCCGCGACGAAGGGTATCGAAGGACTCGAGGATGGTCGGATGGCCGAATGGTCCGGTGGACGGATCGACCGCGAGGCGCGCCGGGGCCGAGCCTCGCACGACCAGCCGGGGCCAGGGCCAGTAACCCGTGAGCGCAGAGAGCGCCGCTCCGGTCATGACCAGGCTCGATACCAGCACTCGTGCGCGCACTCGAAATCTCCCCTAGTCCATCTGCCGCCGGATGAAGGTGGGAATCTCCATCTCGGGAACGTCACCCTGCGGCGGTGCCTTGGGTTGGATCTTGGACGGCGCCGGCGGTGGCGGCACATGGGCCGGGCGCTTGGGAAAAGTCAGCACCCCCGGGCCCGCCCCCGCCCGGCCAACGGGCTGGGTGGGATGCTCCGCGGTGACCGGCCGGTCGAACCCGGTCGCGATGACCGTTACCCGGATCTCCCCCTGCATGGCCGGATCGGTGACCGCGCCGAAGATGATCTCGGCATCGTCGCCGACCGCGTCGTGGATGATGTCGTTGATCTGGGTGGTCTCGCCCAACGTGAGGTCGTCGCCGCCGATGATGTTGATCAGGACGCCGGTGGCGCCGGCGATCGAGATGTTGTCGAGCAGCGGACTGGAGATGGCCATCTGCGCGGATTCCAGAGCGCGGTTCTCCCCCCGGCCGATGCCGGTACCGAGGAGCGCGGCCCCGCCGTTCTGCATGATGGTGCGGACGTCGGCGAAGTCCACGTTGATGATGCCTGTGCTGGTGATCAGGCTGGAGATGCCCTGGGTGGCGTGAAGCAGCACTTCGTCCGCTTTCTTGAGGGCATCCTGGAACGGGATCCCCTTCCCCACCACCGCGAGCAGCCGTTCGTTGGGCACCACGATCATGGTGTCCACGTTCTTCCGCATCTCGGAGATGCCGGTCTCGGCCTGGCGCATCCGGCGGCGCCCCTCGAAGAGGAAGGGCTTGGTGACGATCCCCACCGTGAGGGCGCCGGATTCGCGGGCGAGCTGGGACACCACCGGCGCTGCCCCGGTGCCGGTGCCGCCTCCCATGCCGCAGGTGACGAACACCATGTCCGCGCCCTGGACCAGGGGCGCCACTTCGTCCTTGTTCTCTTCGATGGCCTGCCGTCCGATTTCCGGCCGAGCCCCGGCGCCAAGCCCTCGAGTGAGCTTCCGCCCGATCTGGACTTTGAAATCGGCCTTCGAGTTGCGAAGCGCCTGCGAGTCGGTGTTCACCGAGATGAACTCGACCCCTTCCAGCCGTTCGTCGATCATCCGGTTCACGGCGTTGCCGCCGCCCCCGCCGACGCCGACGACCTTCATCTTGGCTACCTGCGCGCCGCCGCTCTCTTCGAGCTCAAAAATCATGGTGTCCTCGGTGCGACTCAGAAGAAGTCCTGCAGCCAGCGCTTGACCGGACCGAACACCCGCTCGACGGCCGGGGACCGCCGCGCCCCGGAGCCGAAGCCACTACCCAATGCGATTTGACGGGCACCGTAGAGCGCCAACCCCGCCGCTACCGCCATCCGCGGCGATTCGACGCTGTCCGCGAGACCCCGCAGGCGCTGCCCGGGAATGCCCGTGCGCGCCGGCATGGCGAAAACGTCTCGTGCGAGCTCGACGATACCCGGGGTCAACGCGCCACCGCCCGACAAGATAACGCCTGCGGGAAGCCGCTGGTGATACCCTGCGCGGCTGATCTCGTCCTGCGCATACTCCAGAACTTCCTGGAAGCGCATGTGCATGATGTGCGCCAGCACGCGCCGCTGCGCCGACCGGGCCCCCTGCCCCGGCGTGCTGGGCAGCTCGATCACATCAGTCTCCGGCACCAGCGGCTCGAAGGCAGCCCCGTACCGCTCCCTGAGCCGCTCCGCATCCAGCTGGGTCACCTGGAGGCCGTGGACGATGTCCGCGGTGACGTGCCCCCCGGCGCAGAGCAGCGAACCGGTGTGGCGGATCTTTCCACTTTGAAAGATCGAGATGTTGGTGGAGCCACCGCCCAGCTCCACCAATGCGCAACCCAGCTCCACCTCGTCCGCGGTGAGCACGGCCAGGGAGGCGGCGAGCGGCTCGAGCACGAACTCGCCCACGTGGTAGCCGGACCGTTCGACGCACTTCCGCAGGTTCTGAAGCACGCTCGACAGCACGGTCACCAGATAGACCTCCGCTTCCAGCCGAGACCCGGTCATCCCGATGGGCTCGTTGATTCCGCCCTGCTGGTCGATGAGATAGTCCTGCGGGATGGCGTGCAGCAGCTCGTGGTCCCGTCCGAACGAGATGTTGCTCGCCATGTCGTTCACCCGGGCCACGTCGCTGGTGCGGATCTCGTCGCCGGTGACCGAGACCATCCCGTGCGAGCTCCGGCCCGACACGTGCTCACCCGCGATCCCACAGTAGACCGTCCCGACCTCCACCCCCGCCATTCGCTGCGCGTCGCGCATCGCCTTGTCGATGGCCCGGGTGGCCTCCTCGATGTCCCGCACGACCCCGCGGCGGATTCCGCTGCTCCGCTCGAGGCCCAGGCCGAGGATCTTCGCCCCAGCGTCACGCCCTTCGCCCACGACTTCCGCGATGATGGCGACGACCTTGTTCGAGCCGAGGTCGAGCGCGGCTACCAGGCGATGGGGCTGTGAGGTCATGCCCCAGTCCCGAGTCCCCGGACGATTACCTGCCCGGCGAACCGCCCATCGAGCTCCTCCCAGGCCCGCCGCTTGCGCGCGAGATCCTCGGCTACCGCCGTCACCGCTCGAACGTCCTCCGCCGTGGCTGTTCCGTTGAACCATAGGCGGCGCCCATCCGCCTCCAACAGAATGTCGTCCTGCACCCGGGTTCCGCTCACCAGGCGCGCAAAGAGCGCGGGATCCGCATCCCGGACCACGCCGAGCACTCGGGCCAGCAACGAGTCCGCACTGCCCGCGATCGGGAGGTCGGGCGCCGTCATTGCCGGATCGTACGGCAGCGCTCGGCCACGGAGATCGATCGGGACCAGCCGGCCGCTGCGCTGCCGCGCGAGGGCGATCGGTTCCGTCTCGACTACGCTCACCAGCAGCGTTCCGGGAAGCCGGCGACCCACCTCGACGCGCTCGACGGCTGGGAGCCGGGCTACCCGCCGTCGCATCCCGTCGAGATCGTCGAACACGCTCGACCGCCGGCCGAGCATGAGAGCGTCCACGACCGCTTCCGGCGAATGGTTCCGCGCTCCCGACACCTCGATCCGCCGGATGCGAAAGAACTCCATCCGGTTGAGCAGCATCGGGCTAGTGAACCATAGTCCAGCTAGAATCGCGGCAGCCGCCGCGCCGATCCCGGCCGCGCGCCAGCCGGGCTTCGGCGGTCGCGCGGCCGGCGCTTTGCTCATGCCGCGCGGAGCCACCGCACCAGCTCGGGCCCGACCCGGGTGATGTCCCCCGCGCCCAGGGTGAGCACCACGTCGCCCGGCCGAAGCAGGCCCAGCACCCGGCGTCCGACCGCGGGCCGCTCGGACTCGAACACCGTATCCGCGCCTGCCCGCTCAGCCGCCGCCGCCACCTGCGCGCCACTCACCCCGGCAATGGGCTGTTCCCGGGCCGGATAGATCTCGGTCACCACCACCAGGTCGGCTGCCGCGAGGGCTTCACCCATCGCCGCTCCATGCGCCGCGGTACGGGAAAAGAGATGCGGCTGGAACACGGCGACAAGCCGCCGCCCCGGGAATGCCTGCCGAGCCGCGGCGAGTGTCGCCACCAGCTCCGACGGGTGGTGTGCGTAGTCGTCAACGATCTCGACACCGCCGAACTCGCCGAGCCGCTCGAACCGCCGCCCAACACCCGTAAATCGAGCGAGCGCCTCCACCCCGGCCTTGGCCCCGCACGGCTCGAAGTGAAGCGCTGCCGCCAGTGCGCCCACCGCGTTCCGGAGATTGTGCATGCCGGGCACCTGAAGTCGCAGCGTCACCGCCTCGCCGCCCGGGAAGGTCACCCGCGCGGTGGTTTCGCCGGCCGATTGCCCCACGTCGGCGATCCGGATGTCGGCGTCGGGGGCGGTGCCAAAGGTTCGCGCCCTGGCACCGATCCGTTCCGCCACGCCCCGTGCCCCGGGATCGTCGGCGCCGGCGAGGACCAGCGATGCCCGCCCCGCGAACTCGACGAATGCGTCGTGCAGGGCCCCCTCGGTGCCATAGCACTCGAGGTGGTCCGGCTCGACGTTGTTGACGATGGCGACCGTTGGCTGGAGCGTGAGAAACGCCTTGTCGTACTCGTCGGCCTCGACCACGAAGAGCGCGTCGGAGCCGATGCGGGCATTTCCCCCCCACGCACTGACCCTCCCGCCCGCGAGCCCCGTCGGCTCGGCACCCATGGCGGCGAGCACCTCGGTGGCCATCACGGTGGTGGTCGTCTTGCCGTGTGTACCGGCGACCGCGACCGTCTCGCGTCCGGCGACCAGCTCGCCCAGGGCCACCTTCCGCGGGACGACGGCCAGGCCCAGCGCTCGCGCGGTCGTGAGCTCGGCGTGCTCCGCCGGCACAGCGGCGGTGTGAACCACCGCCCGAACCCCATCGACGTGGCTGGGGTCGTGCCCGGCAAATACACGAACGCCCAGCGCCGCGAGGTCCGCCGCGCCCGTCGGGTCCGCGTCACACCCGGTGACAGCGATTCCGCGGCGGCAGGCGAGAAGTGCCAGCGCGCTCATTCCGGCGCCGCCGATGCCGAGGAAGTGAACCGGCCGCGGGTCCGCGGAATCAAACAGGTTCATGATGGATGCGCTAATCTAGAATCAGGCCGCGATTTGCAACAGACCGCGACGCTCCCGCGAGTGTCAAGAGCTTAGACGCGATGTCACGCGACGCGTGCGGTCTGCCGCGAGCGCGGGCAGCGTCGGCGATCCGCGTCCGCGTGGCGGAATCGGCCAGCAAATCGGCGACACGGGCCCCGAGGGTCGCCGAGGTCAGGTCGCGCTGGGGCAACACGGCCGCCGCGCCGGCCTCGCCCAGCACCCGGGCATTGTGGGTCTGGTGGTCGGCGGCGGCGGTCGGCAGCGGAATCAGGATGCTGGGAAGTCCCCACGCGCACAGCTCCGCGACCGTGATCATGCCCGCCCGCGAAACAACGAGGTCGGCCACCGAGTACGCATCGGCCATCGGATCGAGAAAGTCGATCACCTGAACCTCCGGCGGGCGGTGCAGCCCGGCGAATTCGGCGTGCGTCCCTCGGCCGGTCACCCAGAGCACGATCGTGCCGGCGGCGGCACCACTCGCGATCCACTCCCCGGTCGCGCGGTTGATCGCCAGGGCCCCCTGGCTTCCTCCGGTGACCAGCACCACCGGTCGGTTGGGGATGATACCGAACCGGGCCACTGCCGCCGCCCGCCGCTCGGGTGCCGGCGGGACGACCGGGTTCCCGGTGTCGAACATTTCGGTCCGCTCGCCGAAGTGGAGCATGCGGGCCAGCTCGGGCAGCCCAAGGTAGGCATGGCGCACCCGGCGGCTCAGCCAGCGCGACGCGAGCCCGGGGAAGGCGTTCTGTTCCTGGATCGCGGTGGGGATGCCGCGAACTCCGGCGAGGTACACCACCGGCCCGGAGGCATAACCGCCCGTCCCCAGCACGGCGGCAGGTCGCTCCTGCTCCAGTAGCGCGCCGATCCGTCTGATCAACTGCCCGGCCAGAAACGGCCAGCGATAGTTCTTCCACCACTGCCGCCGGTAAATCGGTTCGGTCGGCAGGAGGTGAAATCGGAAATCGCGGGTGGGAAGCACCTTCGCCTCCACCCCGCGCTCCGCGCCGATCAGGACCGGCTCCACCTCCGGCGCGAGCTCGCGGACCGCCGCGGCAATCGCCAGCGCCGGCATGAGGTGCCCACCGGTACCTCCACCGGCGATCAGGATGCGATGGGCGGATGCACTGGCGGACCGATTGCCGGCCATGTCACCCGCGGGCTGCATGGGCACCGCTTTGCCGCACCGCGTGCGCCCCGCTGGTTCGGCCCGCCTGTCCATCCGCACCCTTGACCGGCTTCGGCGGCCGCCACCGCAGCCGACCGATGTTGATCAAGATGCCGGTCGCGGCAAGCGACATCACCTGACTCGAGCGCCCATACGACATGAACGGGAGCGTGAGTCCCGTGGTCGGCATCAACCCGAGCGTCACCGCGATGTGCATGAATGCCGTCAGGCCGACGGTAGCCGTAAGCCCGAGTGCGAGGTACTGCCCGAACGGGTCGGCGGTGCTTCGGGCGATGCGGAACCCGAGCCACACGAACGTGCCGTAGAGCGCGACTACGACGAGCACGCCGATGAACCCCCACTCCTCGCCGATCGTGCTGAAGAGGAAGTCCGAGTACGCGTACGGGAGGTAGCCCAGCTTCTGCTGTCCCTCGCCGAAGCCGACCCCGAGCAGTTGGCCCGAGCCGATGCCGAGAAGCGATTGATGGATCTGGAAGCCGCCTTCGAGGCTCCCTTCGCCCGGATTGAGGAACGTGAGCAGGCGCGCGAGCCGGTACTGCGCGTCGCGAATCTGGTGGAACACGAGCAGCACCGCCGCCACGCCGAGCAACACGAAATGGCCGATCTTGGCCCCGGCCGCGAACAGCACGATGCCGCCCAGCATCGCCACCAGCGTCGCCATCGACAGGTTGGGTTCCAGCAGGATGAGCAGCGAGACCAGGCCCAGGACGACGATGAAGGGGAGCACCCCCTTCTTGAACTCGCGCACCTGCTCTCCCTTCTTCGAGGCCAGCATCGCGCACCAGATCACGACCACGATGCGCGCGATCTCGGAGGGCTGGAAGTTGAAGGGGCCGAGGTCGATCCAGCGGCGTGCGCCGTTGAGCGTGGGCGAGAAGGCGCGGGTGAACGGCAGGAGCGGGACGACCAGCAGCACGAGCGTCAGGCCGAGCGCGGGCCAGGCCAGCTCTCGCCACCGCCAGTAGTCCAGCCGCGACAGCACCACCAGGACAACGCCGCCGATCAGCGCGCCGGTGAGCTGTCGGAACGCGAGCGTGGCGCCGACGTTCTCCCCGTGCCGGGTGATGAGACTGGCCGCACCGTAGATCGACACCAGCCCAATGGCGAGCAGCACCAGCGTCACCAGGGCCAGCAGCCGCGTCTCCCAGCGGAGCTCGCCGGGGTGCCGCATCGGCGGCATCACATCGCCTCCACCGCGGCGCGGAACCGCTCGCCGCGTTGCTCGTAGTTGTCAAACATGTCGTAACTCGAGCACGCCGGGGACAGGAGCACCGCGTCACCGGGCCGGGCGAGCCGGCGTGCCTCGGCGAGCACCTCTTCGAACGTTCCGGCTGGCACCAGCTGAACCCGGTCGGAGAGGTCCCGCACGATCAACGCCTGGGCCTCGCCGTAGGCGATAACCGCCCGGCAGCGAGTGCGCAGCAACGGGGCGAGCCGGGTGTACGGCTCACCCTTGTGCCGGCCGCCGAGGAGCAGCACGAACGGCCGGTCGAGCGCGGCGATGGCGACCTCGGTGGACGTCACGTTGGTCGACTTGGAGTCGTTGATCCAGAGCACGCCGTCCACCTCGCGCACCGGTTCCACCCGATGTGGAATAGCGCGAAAGGTTCGAAGCCCCTTCGCGATTGCCGCCGGTTCGACCGCGGCGCGTTGGACGGCCAGCGCGGCCGCCAAGGCGTTGGCGACGTTGTGATCTCCGAGAAGCGGCAGATCCGCACGAGGCAGGAGCGCCGAGTCGCCCAGCATCAGCCGGCGGCCCTCGCGGTCGAACCATCCGTCGGCGCGGGCGGTGGTGGAGAACCGCAGATGGGTGCCGGGCGCGCCGGCTGCCATGGCATCGACCGCCGCATCATCCGCGTTGGTCACCCAGGTCGAGCCGGGACCGGCGTTCGCGAAGAGGCGGGCCTTGTCAGCGTAATACTCCTCGAGCGTCGCGTACCGGTCGAGGTGGTTGGGTGCGAGGTTGGTCAGCACGCCCACCGAGGGATCGATGTGGGGAGCGTCATGCAGCTGAAAGCTCGACAGCTCGAGCGCGAGCCACGCGGGAGCATCGCCGGCCCGCACCATCTCACAGAGCGGACGGCCGATGTTCCCCGCAGCCTCGGCCCGGACGCCTGCCGTGGTGAGCAGATGCGCCACCAGCGAGGTCGTTGTGGTCTTGCCGTTGGTGCCGGTGATCGCGATGGCACTGGTACCCCGAAGCTCCGTGAATCCGAGGTCCACTTCCGCGTAAACCGGCACGCCGGCCTCCCGCGCGGTCGCCAGCGGGGGGGCGTCGGGCGGAACGCCGGGCGACACCACCACCGCCTCGGCGGCGGCGATCCGCGCCAGGTTGTGTCGGCCGAGCTCGACATCGGCCCCGGACCCACTGAGTTGGCGCGCGGCATCGGCGAGCTTTTCCGGCGGGGCGGCATCGGAGGCATACACCGGCACCCCACGGTCGCGCAGCAGGAGCGTGGCGGCTACGCCGCTCCGCGCCAGACCCACCACTGCCACGGGCCGTCCTTTTGCCCGCCACTCCGCAATCATCATCGCACCTTGAGAGTCGAGAGTGCGAGGAGCGCGCAGAGCAGACCGAGGATGTAGAACCGGGTGACCACGGTGGTCTCGGCCCAGCCCAGTTTCTCGAAGTGGTGATGTAGCGGCGCCATCCGGAACACCCGGTGCGCGTCGGCGTATTCCTTCCCCCGCGTGCGTTTGTGCCACTTGTAGGTGCCGGTCTGGGTGAGCACCGAGAGGGCCTCCGCCACGAACACCCCGCCGATCAGGAGCAGCAGAAACTCCGCCTTGAGCAGGATCGCGACGGTGCCGAGCGCTCCGCCGATCGCGAGGCTCCCGGTGTCACCCATGAACACCTGGGCTGGATGCGCATTGAACCACAGGAAACCGATGGTCCCGCCCATCAACGCCGCGCAGAAGACCGTCAGCTCACCGGCTCCCGGGAGATAGAAGAGGTTGAGGTACGTCGTCGTATCGACCCGCCCGAAGAGATAGGCAAACACCGCGAACCCGAAGGCGGCGATACCGGCGAGGCCGGTGGCGAGACCGTCGAGGCCGTCGGTCAGGTTCACCGCGTTGCTCGTGCCGGTGATCACCAGGGTGACGAAGACGATGTACAGCCAGGGTGCGAAGTTCACGACGAGGTACTTGAAGAACGGCAGCGTCGTCGCCGTCGGGGGTATGACGTCGGGCGGCACTACCGGCCAGGTGAGGAGGAGCAGGCCGAGCAGGAGACCGAAGCTGCACTGCCCGATCAGCTTGTACTTCGCGACCAACCCCCGGGACTTGCCCTGAACGATCTTCAAGTAGTCGTCGATGAACCCGATGCACCCCATCCACAGAGTGGAGATCATCGCGACCAACACGAACCGGTTGTTGAGCGGCGCCCAAAGGAGCGTCGGGACTATGGTCGCGAGCAGGATGATGAGGCCGCCCATCGTGGGCGTCCCCCGCTTGGTTTGATGGCTGGCCGGCCCCTCGGCGCGAATCACCTGGCCAACCTTGCGAGCCCGCAGTCGGCTGATGATGGGCGGCCCGGCGATGAAGGCCAGCAACAGTGCCGTGACCGTGGCGCCGGCGGCTCGAAAGGAGATGTAGTTGAAGAGGTTGAAAAAGATGAAGTGCTTGCCGAGCGGTGCCAGCAGGTGATAGAGCATCAGACCTCGGGCTTGGACTGGTGCGCGCGGGCGAGGAGGTGCGGAAGTATACGTTCGAGCGCCACGCCGCGGGATGCCTTGAGCACGACGACTTCATCGCCCCGCAGGCGCTCGGCCACGAGGGGGCCGATTGCCTCGGCGTCTGGCGCCGTGATGAGCCGAGATCCCAATGCAGCGGCGTACGGCGCGAGCGCGGGTACGAACTCGCCCACCGCGGCGAGCAGGTCGGGCTCGAGAGCCACCAGCGCTTCGGCCACGCGAGTGTGGAGCCGGCCCGATTCCCCGCCCAGCTCCCGCATCGACCCAGCGACGAAGATCAGCCGCCGTCCACGGCGCAGCTCGCGCGCGGTCGCGATGGCGGCGAGGAACGAGGGCGGATTGGCGTTGTAGCAGTCGTTCAGAATGGTGAGTGCACCCTCCTGGCGCACCTCGCTTCGGCCGCCCGGAACCACCAGTGCGGCGAGCGCGGCGGCACAGGCATCGAGATCGAGCCCCAGCTCTTCCGCCACCGCCCACGCCAGCAGTGCGTTGGCGGCCAGATGTCGTCCGGGATAAGGAATCGTGAAGGTTCGGCCGGCGACGGTAACTGTCGGTCGGCCGCGGTCATCGGTCTTGATCCGGGCGGGAACCGGCCCGTCGGGACCGCCGACCACACGCCGCGCGAGCGGGCGCGCCAGCTCGGCCAGGTTTTCCGGGGTTGCGCCGACCACGGCGAGCGGCACATCGCGCACCAGAGATAGCTTCTCCCGCATCACGCCATCCAGCGACCCGAACCCTTCGACGTGCCCTTCGCCCACGTTGGTCACGACGGCGATGGACGGGTCGATGATCTCGCGGTAACGCGCGATCTCTCCGGGCGCGTTGGCGCCGGCTTCGACCACCATTGCTTCGGTGTCCGGCGGCGCCTCGAGGATCGTGAGTGGAACTCCTACCAGATTGTTCAGGTTGGCCCGGGTAGCGTGAGTGCGGTAACGGGTCCGAAGCACAGCGGCCAGCATCTCCTTGGTGCTGGTCTTCCCGTTTGTACCGGTCACCGCCACGACAGGGCCGCGCACCCGAGCTCGCCGGGCATGCGCGAGGTCACCATATGCCAGGAGGGTGTCATCGACCTCGATGTAAGGAAGCCCGTCCACTGCCGGCGTATCCCGACGAACCACGGCCGCTGCCGCACCGGCCCGTGCCGCCGCCGCGAGGTGATCGTGGCCGTCGAACCGCTCGCCCTTGAGCGCTACGAAGAGTGCCCCGGGGCGGAGCGTTCGAGTGTCGGTCGAGATCTCCGAAAACGTGAGCGGTGAGCGTTGAGCCGTAAGCGGGGGCTCCGAAACGAAGCCGAGCGCCTCCCGAACAGCTGCTTCCGACCAGGGCGGAGTATGGCGTTCCTCCCGCTCACCGCTCACCGCTTGCCGCTCACCAGTTGGGTGACGATCTCCCGCTCGTCGAACGGCCGGCGCTCGGTCCCGACGATCTGGTAGGTCTCGTGCCCCTTCCCTGCAAGCAGGATCGTATCGTCCGACCCTGCTTCGCCCAGGACGCGCCGGATCGCATCCAGGCGGTCAACGATCCTGAGGTGCGGCGTGTCGGTCATCCCGGTTTCGATCTCATCGATGATGGCTTCCGGACTCTCGGTCCGCGGATTGTCAGACGTAACGACCGCCAGGTCGGCGAGGTCAGCCGCCACCCGCCCCATCAAGGATCGCTTGCCGCGATCGCGATCGCCGCCGCAGCCGAAGACAATGATCAGGCGGCCGGCCGTGAGCGGCCGGAGCGTGCGAAGC
>DATAFP010000256.1:0-2225 GCA_036257415.1 Gemmatimonadales bacterium | reverse complement strand
AGCTTATCGAGCGCCTTTTCCCGGCCGTCGGCCTCCTGGCCGGGATCGTAGTCCCCTTCGAGCAGCAACCCACTGCGCTGCCAGAGCGGCTTGTTGTTGGCCTGATCGAGGATCTCCACCGACACGCTGATCTGCACCAGCCGGCGGGTGACGGTGACCGCGCCTTCCCCTTCGGCGTCGCCGGTGAAGGCGACCGGAACGTCGGGCTCGTAGCGGGTGATCGTCCCTCGCACGACCGCATCCGCCTGGCGCTCACTGGCCTGGCGAAGACCGAGGCGCCCCTCGACCGCCTCGCGCACGGCGGTGTTGATCTCCTGGGTGAGCGTGGGCTCCGGGGTCTGGTTGTCGAACGGCAGGACCGCCACCGTCTTGATGTGGGACGGGAGTCCTCCGCCGGCGAAGCCGTAGAGGCAGCCGCCGAGAGCGAGGGAGCTAAGGCTTGCGAGAAACCCAGATCTCAGGCGCAAAGTTGGCCTGTGCGGTCGAGAGGAACGTGAGATCCAGCCGCGCCGGCACACTCGGGACCGTGAGCCTCGCCGTGAGAGGAACACCGGTGGAATCGAGCGTCGCCTCCGCCCGTCCCACGATCTCCCCGGCGCGGCGCACCAGCGTCACCATCTTCGTGGGGCTGCCCGCCGTCCGGGCGTATTCCACAGTGTCGGCGCCCTCGACGTACTGCCAGGCGAGCGTGCCGCCGTCCGCCAGGCCCCGAAGCTCAGCCCCCGCCGACGGCGGGCGCGCCACGCCGAACATCCCCCACATGAGCGGATAGTTCGGCACCAGCTTCGTCACCGCGTCGGGAGGCTCGGCCCAGAGCGGCCGCTCGCCGATGACCACCGCGGACGCCGCGCCCGACCCGAACGGCCCGGCCACGTCGAAGCGCATTGAGTCGGGAGGCGCGACGCGCGCGCTGCCCCGCCCTCCCGCGCTCGACTTGTCGTCACGGAACAGCCACTTGAAGCGATGCAGCCGATGAGCCGACGGTTGCGTGCCATCGACCCCCTCGGCCACCTGGGCCGACGTCACCGGTGCGGCGTCGACCGGGACAACGGAACTGGGCGCACCACCGCACGCCAAGCCGGCCAACGCCAAGCCAAGATAGGCGACCCGCGCTGGCCGGTCAATCAGAAGGCGTTGCGCCATCAATAGTTATGGCCGAAGAAGAAGCTCACGAAGTGCTTGTCACGCTGGTCGCGAGTCAGTCCGTAGCCCAGGTAGTCGTCGCTGGTGAAGCGCCAACCGACGTCGAGCCGCAGCACTGCCAGCGGCCCCAGCGCCAGCCGAAAGCTAAACCCGTAGGCGCCGATCACGTCGCGGTCGATCTGCGACTGGAAGTCGGCCTTCCCGACATCGGTGAAGAACGCCGCCTGGATCTCGGGCAGGTCCATGTCGCCGAACGGTGTGCCGAGCGTGAGGTGAGTGAGAACCGGGAAGCGCAGCTCCTGGTTGGCCATCCAGGCCCGAGAGCCGAGGATGTAGCCGAACTCGGGATAGCCTCTCATGCCGATGGTACCGCCGATATTGACGCGCCGCGGGCGGTCGCCACCGCTGTAGAAGCCGAACCCCCGCAGCGCCCAGGCCGTCCGCTGACCCAGTCGGAAATAGCGCCGCCAGTCGGCGCTCACCAGGTAACTGTCGAACCGGGCGTTGGTGAAATCGCTGGAGAGCCCGCCGGTCAGGCTGAAGCGCCCGCCGTCGATGGGCCCGCTGTTGACCCAGAGCGCGTTGTCGTGGACGTAGCTCAGGTACTGCGAGGCGATCCAGCCGACTCTGCGGGGCTCGTCCACCTCCAGGGTGAAGTCCACCCGATCCGAGTGCTCGATGACGAAGTTGCCTTCGAGCCGGGTGAACCGGCTGAGCGGATACCGCAGCAGCCCGAGCGCGCCGTAGGCGGTCTCGTCGTAGGCGACGAAACGGTCCCCCTCGAAATTGCGGCCCCTGGTGCGGAACGCGCCGATGCCCCAGTTCACCCGGCGCGACCGGTTCACATAGGTGAGGTTCGCGTTGATGTTGGCGACGATGCTGCCCAGCTCGCGCCCCTGGAAGGAGCCGATGGAGCCGAAGAGCAGGTTGTCGGCCAGCAGGTCACTCGCGACGAAGTAGAAGCCCTGCGCCCCGCCGTAGCCGGGGATCCACACCGCGTCTCCGGCGGCGAAATCGAGCGTCATCTTGGACTTGTACGGCTCGCGGCTGGCGATCAGGCTGCCGGCGGTGTCGCCCTCGGT
>DATAFP010000174.1:0-6634 GCA_036257415.1 Gemmatimonadales bacterium | reverse complement strand
ACGGCTCGGCGTGCTCGAGCCAGCGGGGGGCAGGTGACGCTGCCGGTCGAGGCCGCAAGGCTGATCGAGCAGGTCGTCCGCTCGGCTGGGCTGTCACCCAGCCAGGCGGACCGCGTGCGGTCCGACCTCGAGGCCCACTTCCATGACGGTCTGGACCGTCGCATCCCCGTCCGCGAGTTGATCGCGTCGTTCGGCGAGCCGGGCACCGTCGCGTCACTCATCCGCCACACGACGAGGCGGACCCGCTACGGGTGGCTCAGCCGGTACGGACTGGCCGCGGGCATCGCGGTCCTTGCCTACGGCGTCGCGCTCGCGCAGGTGGCATCGTTCCCGGTCTCCGGGCCCAGGTCGGAGCTCGACGCCGAGCTGGCCGCCATCGCAGCTACCGTCGCGGGGGCCGAACACTCGTTGCGGAACCGAACTGAGGTGGAAGCCAGCTTCGAGATCGCCCGGGATCTGACCGTCGCAGGGACCCTTTGGAAACGTGTCGCGGGCGTCGTGCTGCTCGAGAAGACGCTGCGAGCCGGGGATTCGCTGCTAACGGCGGGCGCGCAACAGCGGCTGCTCGCGCTGGTGAGGGAGAATCTCCAGTCGCCGGTCGCAGATGAGGCGGGCGTGGCGAAGGCGCAGATGGCGCTGGCCTTGCGCCTTGCGGGGAGCCAGGGGCGAATGGACCAGGACCGGCTGCGGCTCCTCCGGCTGGCGAAAGGCGTCGGCGACCGTGCCTGGTCGGCATGGCTGCTGGAGCCGATCTACTTCAGTCGCGCGCTCGACCCCGCCGAACTGCACGCCATCGCCGCCCAACTGGTGCTGCGTAGGGTCGCTGCGGCGGAGCAAGCGCGCCAGAGGCTGCTGCATCGGCTGGCGTCGTCGTATGGTCCGGCATTATACGCGGCCCAGACCGCGGAGATCGCGCCATGACGGAACGCGAACTAAACGGCCGCGTGGCGTTCGTCACCGGCGCAGCGCACGGCCAGGGCCGCGCATCAGCGCTGGCGCTCGCAAAGGCAGGCGCCAGGATCGCCGCGTTCGACGTCGCCAAGCCGCTGGGCTATCCCGGTTACCCGATGGGGTCGTCGTCCGATCTCGATTCGCTCGCCGTTGCGATCAAGGCCGCTGGCTCCGAGGCTCTCACGTTCGCGGGCGACGTCCGCGACGACCCAGCGATCACCCGCGCGGTGGACGAGACGGTGGCGCGATTCGGGCGGATCGACATCCTCTTCAACAACGCGGGGATCTGCGCCTACGGGCTGGCCCACGAGCTCACTGATGAGGCGTGGGACGCCATGATCGACATCAACCTCAAGGGGCCGTGGCTGGTCGCCCGCCGGGTGATTCCGGTGATGATCCGGCAGAAGTCGGGCGTCATCATCAACAACTCCTCCGTCGCCGGGCTCCGCGGCATGGTCCGGCTCAGCCACTACGCAGCGTCGAAATTCGGGCTGGTGGGGCTCACCAAGTCCTGGGCGATCGAGCTGGCGCCGCACGGCATCCGCGTGGTGTCGCTCCATCCCACCGGAGTCAACACGCCGATGAACGATGGCCTCGCCGCGCTCGAAGGCCTGACGCCGCAGGAGATCGGGGAGCGGTCGGCCGGCAACTTGCAGCCGGTGCCGTGGATCGAGCCCGAGGACGTCGCCAACGCCGTGCTCTACCTCGCTTCAGACCGGGCCCGCTTCATGACCGGGTCGGCACTCGTGCTCGATGCCGGCCTGTTGACCCGCTGAGGGCCGGAAGCCATCGCCACGGCCTAGCCGAACCGCCCAAACGCACCGACCTTATAGCCTTACCTGCACCACCGACGCCGACGGCGCCGGATCCCTCACAGGCGGGCGGCAGCGCCCGCGGGAGGTCATCATGATCGGCTCCCCAGCTCGGGGTGTCGGAATCCTGTTGTGCCTGATCGCCACGGCAGGCATCTCGCAGCCGGCCGATGCGCAGTTCAACAAGCTCAAGAAGGCGATCAGCGGGAAGGCCACGGACGAGGTGGTGGGCGCGTCGTGTTTCGCCAACCGCCCCCCGACCGTGGTGGCGTCAATTCCGCTCAGCGCGGAGCAGATCGCACGGGTGAGCGCCGGGCTGGACGCCGAGATCGCCGCGGCCCCCGAGGCCGAGAAGAGGGCCGCCGACGATCAGAAGAGGCTCGACGCCGAGCAGAAGGCATACGACAAGGCGAAGGCCGACTACGACAAGGCGTATGAGACGTACAGCAAGTGTCGTGACAAGGTCCAAACCGCCGACGCGGCGACCTCGGAGGCGATGAGCGCGAAGGCCAACAAGGCGAACGAGCAGCTTGCCGGTGGCCTCGACACCGCCAAGATGATGGCGCTCGCGGAGAAGGCGCAGGCTGCGGCTCAGCGGGTCTCGGAGGGCAAGGGAACCGCGGAGGACCGGAAGACCCTCGCCGAGTTCCAGGCGATGATGAACCCCATCAACGCCAACGCCTCGGCGGCGGGCGCCGCGATGCAGGAGGCGAATGCGTTCGACCAGGGCGCCGCTGCACGGGTCGAGAAGTCCTGCGGCAAGGAGCCGCAGCCGCCCAAGGAACCCGGATCCGCGATGAGCCCGGAGAAGGCCATTCTGGACGCCGGCGCGAAGGGCGCAAAAATGGACCCGCAAGACTACCAGGTTGCCCGCGAGCTCGTGATCCAATTGGCAGGGAGCAACACGGTCGTGGCCGGCGGTGGCGGCGGTGGTGGGGGCGGTGGCGGTGGCGGCGGCGCAGGAAGTGGTGGCGGGGGGAAGTCGGAAGCCGACGCGCAGAACCAGGCAATCCAGGAAGCCGCCGGAAAGCTCTGCGCTATGAAGAAAGCAAAGGTGCCGGTCTGATCCGCTCCGCCTGGCCGCTCGCGCTGCTGGTGCTCGGGTTCGACCCGAGCCCGTCGCTCAGCGTGCGCGCGCCAGGTGGGTGGGAGACCTGGTGGACGGAGCGAGGAGCCCCGGCCCGCTGGGAGGCGCCGCTCCCCGCGGTTGCCGATCGAGTAGGGTGGCGCCGGGCCGCCCCGGGGCTCGAGTGGGGTGAGGTCTCGCTCTCGGGCGACGGCGAGGCATTCCGCGTCAGGGTGATCGTCGCCCGGCTCGACCCCGAGCTCCTCCAGCTCAGCCTGGTCAAGCCCGCCGACGGGCCGGTGTACGCCGGGCGGTGGGACATCGGCGAGGTCCCCGACTCCGCGGTGTTCGCGATCAACGCCGGGCAGTTTACCGCCGGCCCCTGGGGCTGGTTGGTCCAGGACGGTGTCGAGCGGCAGCGCCCGGGGACAGGCCCGCTCGCGCCCGCTGTCGTGGTGGACACGACCGGCGCGGTCCGCCTGGTTCCACCGGATTCGCTGGCCGCGGTCCGCGCGAGCACCCGGCTCGCATTTCAATCCTATCCGACGCTGCTCCAAGCCGACGGCGATATTCCGGCCCCGCTGCGGAGCGACGGATTGGGTGTGAACCGCCGGCACCGCGACGCCCGGCTCGCTCTGGGCGAGACGCGCGAGGGCCGCATTCTGGTTGCGATGACGCGGTTCGAAGGCCTGGGCGGCGCGCTCGCCAACATGCCACTCGGCCTCACCACGCCTGAGATGGCGGCGGTGATGGGAGCGCTCGGCGCGAAGCGCGCGGTGCTGCTCGACGGCGGGATCTCGAGCCAGATGCTGATCCGGGACGGCGACACGAAACGCGAGTGGCCGGGCTGGCGCCGGGTGGCGCTGGGACTCATCGCCACGCCGAAACCGCCACGCTGACCGGAGCGATGCCCGCGCCGGAGCTCTTGCGCTACCGGCAACCGTACGACTGGCCCGCCGTTCTCCATTGGCTTGAGCCGCGGGCGACGCCCGGCGTGGAGCTCGTGAGCGGTGCCGCGTATCGGCGCACGGTGCGGCTCGCCGGGCATCGCGGCGTGGTACACGTCTCTCACGAGCCCGGCGTCGCCGCCCTCCGCGTGGACCTGTCGCCGTCCCTCCGGCCGGTGAAAGCGCACCTCGAGACCCGGCTCCGCCACCTCTTCGATCTTGACACCGATCCGGCCATCATACAGCAGCACCTCGGGCGGGACGCGGGCCTGCGCCCGCTCCTGGAGCAGCGGCCTGGCCTTCGGATCGTCGGTGCGATGGAGGGATTCGAGCTCGCGGTCCGCGCCGTGCTGGGTCAGCAGGTGAGCGTGCGGGGTGCATCGACCCTCGCCGGCCGGCTCGTCGCGCTCATCGGTGAGCGGCTCGACGGTGCGGAATCGGAGCCCGCGACGTTGCCGCTGAGCGCCGAGCGCCTCGCCGACGCCGCCGAGTCGGAGGTGGCGAGCATCGGGATCCCCCGCGCCCGGGCGCGGACGCTGATCGCCTTGGCGCGTGCCGTTGCCGCCGGGTCGCTCGAGCTCTTCCAGGGCGCGGACCCCGATCGCACCCGGCGAGCGTTGCTGGAGATCCCCGGCATCGGCGAGTGGACCGCGGAATACGTTCTGATGCGGGCGGTGCGCTGGCCGGACGCATTCCCCGCCGCCGATCTGGGCCTCCGGAGGGCGGCGGGCGGCGTCACCGCGGCGGCGCTCCGCGAGCGCGCCGAGGTGTGGCGGCCGTGGCGGTCGTACGCGGCGGTATATCTGTGGCAGAGTCTTTCGGACGGACCACGATGAGCAAGCGATTCACGGCGCCGTTCTGGCGCACCAACATGGACACGCCGATCGGGCGGGTGGGGCTCACCGCAACAGCGGAGGGCCTGGCCGAGATCTGGTTCGATGGCTACCCGGCGTCGGCGGAGAAGGGAGCTGGCGAGCGCGATCCCGCCGGTGTGCTGGAGCGCGCCCGGGCCCAGCTCGAGGAGTACTTCGCCGGCAGTCGGCTGACGTTCGACCTGCCGCTCGCGCCGAGCGGTACGGCGTTCGAGCTCGAGGTGTGGGATCTCCTGCGCAAGATTCCGGCGGGTCAGACGGCAAGCTATGGCCAGCTTGCCCGAAAACTCGGCGACGTCACAATGGCGCGCGCGGTGGGCCGAGCGAACGGGCAGAACCCGTTGCCCATCGTCGTGCCCTGTCACCGGGTAATCGGCGTCGACGGGTCGCTGGTGGGATTCGGTGGCGGGCTGGAGCGAAAGAAATGGCTCCTGGAGCACGAGGGAGCCCTGGCTCGGAGCGCCCTCTGAGCCGGCTCGAAGTCTCCGCGATTCAGCGGGCGGCCACCGGCATCGATCCGGTCTTCCGCGATACACCGCAGTTCGAGAACACGGCGGTGTCCGAGCGGTGCGGCGCGCGCGTGGTCCTCAAGGTCGAGACCGTCAATCCCATTCGCTCGTTCAAGGGCCGAGGCACCGACTGGCTCTGTGCCCGCCTCAATCTCCCCGCCGGCACCGGGCTGGTCTGCGCGTCGGCGGGGAATTTCGGACAGGGGCTCGCGTGGGCCGGCGCCCGGCGTGGGCTCAAGGTGACGGTATTCGCGGCCCGGAGCGCCAATCAGTTCAAGGTCAGCCGGATGCGCGATTTCGGGGCAGATGTTCGGCTCGAGGGAAGCGACTTCGCCGACGCGAAGGCCGCGGCAAGGGCGCACGCATCGCTCACCGGGTCGCGGTTCATCGAGGACGGGCGTGAGCCGCAGATCGCGGAAGGCGCGGGAACCATCGGCGCGGAGCTGAGCCGCTGGCCCGAGCCGTTCGACGCGCTGCTGGTACCCATCGGCGACGGCTCCCTCATCGCCGGCATCGGGACCTGGGTCAAAGCCAAGATGCCCGGTACTCAGGTGATCGGTGTGTGCGCGGCGGGCGCGCCGGCAGTGGCACTCTCCTGGCGAGCAGGTCGGCCGATCTCTACGCCCGCAGCGGACACCATCGCCGACGGCATCTGGGTCCGAAATCCGGTGCCCGAAGCGCTGGACCTGATCCGCGCGGTGGTGGACGACGTCGTCCTGGTGACCGACGACTCCATGCTCGCCGCGATTCGCCTCCTGTTCGCCGAGGCGGGGCTGGTGGTGGAGCCTGCTGGAGCGGCCGGGCTCGCGTCGCTGCTGGAACAGCCCACCCGCTGGCGAGGTGCCCGGGTCGCGACCCCCGTGTGCGGAGGAAATCTCACCCAGGACCAGATCGGGCGCTGGCTGACGGCGGAGTAGGGGCCGACCGCACCCGCATCGAGCTGGGCTGAAACCCGGAGGGGCGGGTCCCGTAGAGCCACCACCAACCTCTCGGGACCACCATGCCGATGCTCACCAGCGGCGCCGCGAGCGTCGCGGTCATCCTGCTGCTCGCCAGCCCAACCCCCGGCCCCGACCCGTCCGATCCCGATGGCTCGCGGGGCGCGCTCACCAAAGGCACCTTCGCCATCACCGACGTCGCGGTCATCCCGATGACGGCGGATACAGTCCTGCCGGCGTCCACGGTGGTGGTGCGGGACGGACGCATCGCCGCGATCGGTCCGAGCCGACAGGTGAAGGTGCCGGCCGGTGCCCGGCGAATCGACGGCCGCGGCAAGTATCTCCTCCCCGGCCTCGCCGACATGCACACCCATCTCTTCTCCGACGATGCGGTGCCGGATTCGGTCGCGGCCGACGAGCTCGCCGTGATGGTGGCGAACGGCGTCACGGCGATCCGGCTCATGATCGGGACGCCGGAGCACCTGGTGCTCCGGCGTGACATCATCGCCGGCCGGACACTGGGACCGCAGCTCTGGGTG
>DATAFP010000156.1:0-17229 GCA_036257415.1 Gemmatimonadales bacterium | reverse complement strand
CGATCGGACGGTATTCGCGCCGCACCTTGTTGATCGTGATCTCGCCGTCCAGCTGGATATTGGCCTCGGTAGAGCGGAGGAATACGCCTTCGCCCATCTGGAGCTCGAGGTCGTTCACCCGGAGCGAGTCGAGGAATCGGTTCTCGAACCGCGAGCCGAGATTGGCTCGGCGGATGAGCGTGGTATCCACGATGTCGCGGATGGTGGGATCCTCGAGATTGATCACGTTCTTCCCGATGATGTCCGCGAAGTACAGGATGCCCTGGTTCGCGGTGGCCCGGCCGGTTGCCCTGGCATTCAAGACCGGCCCGCGGAGCTGCAGGTTCCCCGTAGCGGTGAGGCTCAGGAAGTTCCGGATGGCGAGCGCCTGGAATCGGTTCGCCTCGAGGTCCAGGTTGAGCACCGGCGTGGAGAGATCTTCCAAATGGATGCCACCAGTGATCTGCATGGTGCCGCCGCCGCTGGTGACCAGTCCGTACGGGATCAAGAGCGAGTCGCCCCGGAATTCGGCGCGACCCAGAATGGCGGCGTAGCGGACACCGATCCCGGGAATGGTCATCGCGCCGCGGCTCACGTTGGCGAAGCCGGTCACGGCCGGTGCCTTCCAGGTTCCTTCGATCTGCGCCTCGGCCACCACCTGTCCCTCGACGTCCCGCACGCCGGGCAGCACTGCCTCGATGAGGGCGAGGTCGGCGCTGTCCGCTCGGGCACGGATGGTTAGCGGGCCGTCGATCTGTCGCTCGCGGACCTTGCGGAAGGCGAGGTCGAGCGGCAGCGACGCCTCCACCTCCAGTATCTGGTTTCCGGTCCGCCAGAGGAACATGTTCGCGGCCAGTCTGCGATCCCGGTAGTCGATCAGCACCTGCGCCAGGGGACCCTTGAAGTTTCCCTTGCGGCCATCGCCGAACAGCACATGCCCGCCGATTGTAGGCGAATCCGCTGTACCGCCCAGCTCGAGGGTGACGCCGAGATGCCCGTTGATGTCCGTCGAATCCTGGAGGAGTGAGGCGATGTCCTGCAACTCGACGCCGAACGCGTCGACAAGAAGCTCGCCGGGGGTGTCACCGGGCAGGCGGCCGCGGGCCGCAATCTGCCCGGACCCATCCTCCGTCGTCAGCGTGAACGGTGTCACAGCCGGGGCTGAGTCGCTCAGCGTGACCGTGGCCGGCGCCTCCAGCTGCCATTCGTGCGCCGCGAGCCGTGCGAACATGCTGTCCACCGCCACTCGTCTGACGCCCGCCCGGTCCCACCAGCGGCCCCGACTGCCCAACCGCGGACCCGTGCTGTCGCCCAGCACGGTCCCCACCCGCCAGCTGAGCGAATCGATTGGACCGTCCAGGCCGACGCTCAGATCCCGGAACAGCCGAGTGCGCGTCACGAGCGAATCTATCTCGGTCGCGACATCGATCCGCGGGCGGGCTCCGCCATCCCACGCCAGCAACGCGGTCGCCACGGGTGCACGGAACAACTGCCATTCGAGGTTCTGCCCGGCCAACTCGGCCCGCACCCCGAGGGTATCGAGGCTGCGCGCCAGCGTCAGCGACCCGGTGACGGTGCCACCGAGGGGCCGCGCCGCGGCGGCCGTGTCGCGTTCGAACCCGGTCACCGCGTGCAGCAGCGAGTCGAATACCCCCAGGCTGTCGGTGGCAAGCACCAGCCGGAGCTCGCCACTGTGCGGTTGCACCCACCCGAGCGTTCCGCCCCCGCGCGCCGTGACAGCGGCGATACGCCCGCTCGCGCTGTCAACTCTGATGAGACTGTCGTGTACCGATCCATGCAGCTGGAGCGTATCGAGTCGGAACTCGCGCACCCGGCCGGACGAGAGCTCGAGGGCAAAGTCCCCGTTGGGTGCGCGGGCTGTGTCGGCGATGCCGGTCACGACCAAACGTCCCGCGAGCGCAGTCGAGGGCGCGGAGTCGCTGAGTGCGGCGAGGTCGAGCCCACGGAAATCGAGTCGGAGGTTCTCCGCTCCCCACCGCGGCGGGAGCACCGTGGCGACGCCCACGGCCTCGATCGTGCCGATCTCCCCACTCACGAGCCCATCGACCTGCAGTCGAGCGAGCGTCCCGTCGAGCCGCACCCGTCCGGTCAACGACCCCTTGGCTTGAAGCGTCGGGAAAGCACGCCGGATGCCTTCGAACGACAGCGGCTGGAGCGCCACGTCGGTGGTGAGGCCGAGCGTGTCGGTCTGCGTATCGAGCCGGACGGTGCCTTCGATCTCGCTCTCCGGGCGGTCGCCGTCCCGATGCCGGGCCAGCCCGTTGAACCACACGTCCCGGAGCGGCCCGTCCAGCCGGCCCACGCCTGCGAGCCGGCCTTCGAGGATCACGGCCGGAGCCAGGCGGCGCACAGTTCGGAGGTCGATGTCGGATTCGCGGACCACGACGTCCCGGAACACCATTGTCTGATCGCCACCGAGTGCCACGCGGCCGTCCGCCTCGATTCGGGTGACCGGTCGGCCGGGCACCGAATCGTCGGCAAATTCCCACCCGACGTTCACGACCAGGTCGTTCAGAAAGCCGTCAGCCTCGGTGGTACCGGTGATGGTGCCGAAAAACGGCAGCGCAGGCACATATGGCCGCACGTCGTCCAGGTCCATCTGCCTGGTCCGGAGCCTGAGCCCTCGCACACCCAGCCCTCGTGAGCGGTCCGTGACCGCGGTGAGCTCGCCATCGATCCGTTGATCGCCGCGGGCAAGATGGAGATCGGTAATCCGATATGCTGTGCGGGTGCCGGACTCCGAGTGGGCCGCGAGCACGGCGCGGCCACTGAGGTCGGGGAATTGGGGTGACACCCAGCGAAGGTCGGCGAGACTCGCTTCCGGCGCGATCACCTGGAAGTCGTACAGGATCGTGTCCTGCGGCCAGGTGACCGCGCCGCCACCCGCGAAGCGACTGTGGGGTAGCGCGCCGCGCTCCAGCGAGAACACCAGGCTGTCCCGCCCGATCCGGAACCGTCCCGCGGCATCGCGAAGCTCCACTTGCGGGTCGCTGATGCCGGTCGCGAGCGAGTCGATATCGATCATGAAGGGGTCGCGTTCCGGCGTGCTGATCCGCATGCGCTGGAACCGCGCGGCGATCCGCTCGAACTCGATGCGTCGCTCGAGCCCCTCGCGCCCGGTCTCGATCACCCGGCCGGGGCGTGCCCGCTCGGCCGCAAGCGCCGAGTCCCGCTGGCGCTCGGTGGTGAGCGTACCCGACGGCGACCACGGCAGCATCAGCCGTAGGGTTCCCCCGCGCACCCGCACGTCGCGGAACTCGATCAGCGGCGAGGTGCCCCCACCCGGGCCGCCCAGTCGCAGCACGTCCTCGTAGTTCATGCGGCCGTTCCGGTGCTTGATCAGCTGGATCACCGGCTGGTCCACGTGGAGCCGGTTCAGCACGAACCGCCGCGCGAAGAAGTTGGGCACGTTGTACCCGACGCGAACCCGCGGGAGATCGGCGAGCAGCACACCGGCCGTATCGCGGACGACCAGCCGCTCGAGCGTCAGGTCGTAGACGAACGAGCCCGAGATCGAGCCGATGTCCACCGAGCCGTTGATCACCCGGCTCAGCTCGCTGGAAACCGTGCGCGCGAGCAGGTCGCGGCCTGGCGGCGAGAGCGTGAGCGCGGTGGCGACGCCGGCGACCGTAGCGATGGCGGCCAGGAGGGTGACGAACACGAACCGCGTGATCCGCCGCCGCATCAGAAGGGCTGTCCGACGGAAAATTGAAACGTGAGCGGCACGCCGAACACTCGTCCCCGCCGATCCACCTGGAACTGATCACGGATCTGCTCGAGCTGGCCGGTCGTATCAGCCCGGAACAGCGGACCGGGCGGGAGCAGGTAGCCATTGTATGCCAGATCGAGACGTGCGGGTCCGAGCGGGGTCCCGATCCGGATGCCGAACCCCGGCGTAAACCGAAGCCGGAACCGGCCGACGTCGCCCTCCCGGCCCCGCGCCCAGAGCGCGCCGGCATCGAAAAATGCGGCCAGCCGAACTCGCTCGGGAAAGATCGGCGATGGAACCCGGAGCTCGAGATTCCCTACCAGGAGCGCGTTGCCACCGGTGGGCGCGACCTGCACCGAATCTGGCGGCAGGGCGTCCGGGTTGCCTCCCACGCTCCGGAGCGCGCTGTCGGTCACCACGTAGACAACCGGGCCCAGCTCGTTGCGGTTGAAGCCACGCACGTCGTTGGGTCCGCCGGCGTAGAACCGCTGCTCCGGCGGCACGAAGCTGACTTCCGTCCCTACGGCGAGCTCGGGCGAGAAGATGACCCCACCCCGCACCCGCCAGCTCAGCACGACGTCGCGCGCGAGCGGCCGGTACCAGGCTGCCTCGCCAAGCAGGCGAGTGAACTGCTGGAAGGCGGACGACCCGATCGCTTCGGACGCGTAAGTCACTTCGACGAACGCGTTATACCCGCGACTGGGATCGATAGGGCTGTTCGCCCGCGGCACGCTGAGCCTCGCGGTGAGCGCCGCGAGCAGCCGGCGCTGGCGCAACTGATCGATGACCTCGGGCGTGCAGGCGTTGAAAAAGGCGCAGAAGCTGACCGCCGTCGCCTCGGTTTCGCCGTAGGAGAGCGTGTAGGCCAGCGACACCGGCAAGCGGGATCGGGGCGACTCGCGCTGAATCTCCACCGATGCGCCGACTTCCTCGCGCCGGTACACCTTGAACTCGGAGCGTCGTTCGGCAAATACCGTGAGCGCCAGCGTGTTCGGCGGGCCCAGGAAGGCCGGCCGCCGCACCGTCGCGGCGATCCGGTAGTTCACCTTCGACGATCCGATCGAGTCCTCGCGGGTCACGCTGCAAATGTTGTCGGCGAAGCCGAAGTCCAGCGGGTCGCCCACTCCGATCCGCGAGAACTGGGTGGTCACGTCCAACGTCCGCGCTTCACCGGTGAAGTTGCGGGCCGTCCAGGTAGAGGACAGACGAAAGCATTCGGTGGTCGCGTAGCCGATGCCCATCCGGATCCGGTATGGTCGGCTCTCGCTCAGACGGACGAGAAGCGGCACCGAGTCGGCGGTGGGCTGCCATGCAGCCGAGTCGATATCGACCGTGGCGGACCGGACCAGGTCGGTCTTGTAGAGGTTGCGCTGGCTCTGGAACAAATCGGCTTCGGAATACGGGCGTCCCGGGCGGGCGAACAGCAGATCCCGCACCACGCCGGTGTCGAGTCGCCCGGCGCCGTCGACCCGCGCGTGGCCGAACACGGCCGGCTGGCCGGGAACCGCCTCGTACGTCACCAGTGCCGTGTAGTTCTCCGTGTTGCTCTCGAACCCGGTGAACACCGACACGGTGGGATAGCCCCGGTTCTTCAACCGGCGCGCGATCGTGTCCGCCGTCACCTGCATGAGGTAGCGGTTGAAGACATCGCCCTCGCGGAGTGGCAAATCCACCAGGACTTCGTCGCGAATCCGGGCCGGTAGGCTGTCGAGTCCGGCGACGGTTGCGGTGGACACCAAGATCGGCCGGCCTTCCGCGATGCGGAACGTGATGTACACGTCCTGGGGCTCTCGTCGCACGAGCGTGTCCACCTTCACGTCCGGATAGCCACTGCGCTTGTAGAGAACCTCGATGCGAAGAACGTCCCGACGGAACTCTAGCTCGTCGAAATATCGCTTCTCACCGAGCCCGAGGAACCGGACAAGGGGGGCGCGCGCAAACCAGCTTGATGCCGTGGTGCCGATGGCGGCGGCGAGCGCCTCGGTCGGTATCGCGCGGTTGCCTTCGAAGCGAAGGCTGCGCACCACGCGGTCCGGCTCTTGGGCAGCGAGCGGCACGAGGGTGGCGCCAAGAAGGAGAAGGAAGGCTGCGGTTCCGCACAGGGTCGGCCCGCCGCGGCGACACCAGGGGTGACTCGAAATTCGGCACTCCGGGGGAGGGAGAACCGGGGCCGGCCCCTGCGCCCTCCGGCCGGTGATTGACGACTAGTGCTAACCCCGGTAGTTTGACGGCCTTACGTCGCAGTGTCAACGTCGGGCTGGCGCTGGCGACGCCGGTCACGCCCGCTGTCCGCGGCCGCCCGTCACCCCTCCATGCGCCAACTCTTCGCTGCGATCCTGCTGCTGGCTGCCCGCGGCACCGCCGACCTCCTTGCCCAGGACGGGCGCAACCGAACCCTCGACGCCCGGCTCGACACCGCTCCGTTCAACCGCCAGATGTGGGGCGTGGCCGTGCTGGACGACCACGGACGGTTGCTTTATGCCCGCAACGCGGACCGGCTCTTCATTCCCGCGAGTACCGCGAAGATCGCGGTCACCGCGGTGGCGGCGGCGCGGCTTCCGGCGGACTGGAGGGTTCGCACCAGCGTGTACGGCACCGGCCCGATCCGGGACGGCGTGCTCCAGGGCGATCTGATCCTCTTTGGGCGCGGCGATCCTACCTGGAGCCGCCGCTGCTATGCCGTCGACACATTGCGCTCCGGCGCCTGCGAGAGCGAACCGATGTGGGCCGTGCGTCGGCTCGCCGACTCGCTCCGGCTTCGCGGCCTGCGGAGCGTCACCGGCGACATCGTGGGCGACGGCAGCTGGCTCGAGCCCACGCTGGTGCATCCGTCCTGGGAGAACTACGACCTCAACTGGTGGTATGCCGCGCCGATTTCGGGGCTCGGCTTCAACGACAACTCAGTCGATCTCACCTGGAGCGCCGGTCCCCAGGTCGGCGCGCCGCCCCAGATTTCGTACGCACCGTCGTGGAGCCCGATCACCCTGGAAAATCGGGCGATCACCACGCCCGGGGACACCGGTACGAACATCGATTTTTTCCGGGAGCCCGCCACGCTTCGCATCCGCGCCGTGGGACGGGTGGCACAGAGCGGGCGTGGGCGAACCGAGTATTTCGCGCTGCCCGATCCCAGCTACTACGCCGCCGCCGCACTCTGGGCCGCGCTCGCCGACGCGGGCATCACGGTTTCGGGAGCCGCGCGGTCGACCACGGATTCGATGGCATTCCGCGCCGCCCGCGCCGCGACGCCCCTGGCCGAGGTGGCGTCGCGCCCGCTGAGCGATTGGATCTTCCCCATTCTCAACACCAGCCAGAACTGGTTTGCCGAGATGCTGCTCAAGCAGCTCGGCCGACAGTTCGGGCGCGCGGGCAGTTGGCGCGAGGGCCTGGCGGTCGAACGGCGGTTTCTCGTCGACTCGCTCGGCGTCGACTCGACCCAATTGGCGTTGGTGGATGGCTCGGGCCTGGCGAACGGAAACCTGATCACGCCGCTCGCGCTCACCCGGATTCTGTACGGCATGCGGCGCCATCCCCGGGCCGAGCCTTTTCTCGCCGCGCTGCCCCGGGCGGGCGACCGCGGATCACTCGCCCGCCGCTTTGCCGGAACCCCGGTAGACGGGCGGGTTGCCGCGAAGCCCGGCAGCATCGGGCGGGTGAACGGCCTCGCGGGATATCTGGAGCTCGAGGATGGGAAGACGTTTACCTTTGCCGTGCTGGCAAACCACCATGCCTTGACCGCAACCGCGGTCACGGCGCAGATCGACAGCGTGATCGTGGACCTCGCCCGGGTCCTCGCGCGACGATAGCTCTCTGGAGGCGACATGCTCGTGCTTTTCGTGCGTCATGCGCACGCCGGCGACCGTGACCCGTCGCAGTGGCCTGACGACACCCAGCGGCCGCTCAGCGACAAGGGGCGAAAGACCCACGCGAAGGTCGCGCGGACGCTGCGTAACCTCGAGGTCGCTCCCGAGCTGGTGCTCACCAGCCCCTGGCTCCGCGCGATGCAGACGGCGGAGATCATGCACGAGGTGATGCTGTTGCCGCAGCCGCCGGTGCCCTGCCCCGCGCTGGCCGACGACCCTGATCTCGCCGCGATCGCGGCAGAGGTAGGCCCGCGGGGGGAGCGCGCGGTCGTCGCGCTGGTGGGGCATTCGCCGTGGATGGAGGAGTTGGCGGCCTTGTTGCTGACCGGCGGCGATCGCGGGGTGAAGATCGACTTTCCAAAGAGCGGTGTGCTGGCGGTGGACACGCCGCGGATCGCCCCCGCCGCCGCCACGCTGCGCTACCTGCTCCGCCCCAAGATGCTCTAAGCGAGGAGGTCGTGCTGCTCCGGATGCGCGTCGAACCAGCGGCGAACGTACCAGCACGACGGCACCACCCGAAGATTCCGATCGCGCGCGTGCGTCAGTGCCGCCGTGACCAACCGGGCAGCCACCCGCCGGCCCCGCTCCGCCGGGGGAACCCAGGTGCTGTAGAGGTCGACCACGCCATCGTCCACCGGCACGTACGCCAGCTCGGCGGTGCCGCCCGGAAGGTCGATCCGGAATCGCAGTGCCTTGGCGTCGTGGATGACCGGCGGAGCGGGGTCGGGCTGATCCATGGCCGAACGCTAGCCGGACGCGCGGTGGACCGCTAACTCTTTCCGATGACCATGCGTGCACTGCCGGCCGCGGCCACGCTGGGCCTCTGGCTCGCCGGAGGTCGGCTCGACGCTCAACGCGCCGCCGAACCAGGCGACTTCCTTGCGGTCACCCGCTGCGAGAGCGGCCACGCGGTCACGCGCACGCGGCCCGATGTGGCCGGTTCCACGCTCGCTGAAGAGATCGAGGCGCATGAGGCCGTGCACCGAGCGCAGGTGAAGGAGCATCCCAGTTGCGAGGCGTTCGTCGCCACGATCACCTCGGCGCGCCGCAGAATCGAAGTGGAGCTCCCGGCGTACTGCGCGCAGTGGCGCGTTGCGGTCTCGCGCGGCGCCGACTCGGCGGCCACACGCCGCGAATTCGCCTGGCGTATCGCCGCTCAATCCGGCGCTATGGAAAACCGCCTCGAGATATTGCGGTGGTTCGAGCGGGACTGTCCGTGAGCGCGGCCGTCCGGTGCAGCTGGCCCCGGACCGAGCTGTCCATCGCCTACCATGACGGCGAATGGGGCGTGCCGGTGCACGACGACCGCACGCTGTTCGAGTTCATCACGCTCGAGGGGGCGCAGGCCGGCCTGAACTGGGAAACGGTGCTCAAGAAGCGCCCGGGCTACCGCGAGGCCTTCGCGGAGTTCGACCCCGCGAGAGTGGCCAGGTTCACGCCCGCCCGGGTCGAGCGCCTGCTGCGGAACGACGCGATCATCCGGCACCGCGGGAAGATCGAGAGTACCGTGTCCAATGCGCGGGCGGTGCTCGCGGTGCAGCGCGAGTTCGGGACCCTGGATCGCTACCTGTGGGACTTCGTGGGCGGCCGACCACGCGTCAACCGTCCCCGAACCCTGGCCGACATCCCCGCTCGAACCGCGGAGTCCGATGCGATGAGCCGCGATCTCAAGCGCCGCGGATTCCGCTTCGTCGGCTCCACGATCTGCTACGCGTTCATGCAGGCCGTCGGCATGGTGAATGATCATACCTCGACCTGCTTCCGCCTTCGTGAAATCGAGTCCGGAGGAACCAGATGAGCAGCTCTTCGGCGGCCGCCACGGTCACCTGGGATGACCTGGGCCAGGTAGCCTTGCGCGCCCAGGATCTCGACCGCGCAGTGCGGTTCTATCGCGACGTCCTCGGCATGCCGTTCCTGTTCCAGGCTCCACCCGGGCTGGCCTTCTTCCGTTGTGGGTCGGTCACGCTCATGCTGTCGCGCCCGGAACGCGCCGAGTTCGATCATCCGGGCTCAGTACTGTATTTCCGGGTCCCGGACCTCGACGCGGCGTACGCCGCGCTAGTGGGTCGCGGCGTGAGGTTCGAGAGCGAGCCGCACCCGGTACACCGGGAGCCGGGGCGCGAGCTGCGCATGGCACTTCTGCGCGACAGCGAGGGCAACCCGCTGGCGTTGATGGCCTGGGTGCCGGTGGCCTGATGTATCGGATCGTGTGGATGTATGACATCAGACCGGAAACCGCCGAAATCTTCGAGCGGGTCTACGGGCCGGAGGGCGATTGGGTGCGTCTCTTCCGTACCGCGAGCGGATATCTGGGCTCCGAGCTGTTTCGGAGCGTCACGACCCCCGGACGCTACCTCACGGTGGACGACTGGGCAGCTCGGGCGGCGTTCGAGGTCTTCCGCGGCCGCTCCGCCAGCTCCTACGCGGAGCTCGATGCGCGGTGCGACGAACTGACCTTGTCCGAGCGGCTGGTCTCGGCGGGTGAGTCGGACGGGGTGTAGATTCCGGCATGGGTTCCTCCATTCGCCGTGGGCTGGACCGCCGCGAATTCCTCCGGCTTGGCGCCGGGGCCGTTGCCGTCCTGCTGGTCCCGAGCTCCGCCGCATCCCGAACCGCGGCGCCGTTGCCCCTCATGACCATCTACAAGAGCGAGACCTGCCTTTGCTGTGCCAAGTGGGTGGATCATGTGAAGGCCGCTGGCTTTCGAACGACCGTGCACAACCGCGATCCCATCGACGGCATCAAGAACGAGCTGGGCATTCCGCGGCACGTCCGCTCCTGCCATACGGCCCAGGTCGGCGGCTACGTGGTTGAAGGGCACGTGCCGGCCGCGGACGTGAAGCGCCTGTTGAAAGAAAAGCCCAAGGTGATGGGCCTCGCGGTGCCGGGCATGCCGGTCGGCACGCCGGGCATGGATCAGCCCGGAGTTCCCGCCGAGCCGTATCACGTAGTGGCGTTCCAGAAGGCCGGCGCCACGAGCGTGTACGCGAAGTACTGATACACTTCGGCGGCGGCCATGCGCGCTCAGCGCGGACGCCGTGCCCGGCTGGTTGGCACCGCGGTAAGCGGATCGTCCGGCCAGGAGTGTTTCGGGTAGCGTCCCTTCAGATCTTTCCGTACCTCGAAGTACGTCCCCCGCCAGAAGCCCGCGAGATCGCGAGTCACCTGGACCGGTCGGCCCGCGGGCGACAAGAGGTGCAGCGTCAGCGGCACACGCCCGCCGCCGATTCGCGGTGTATCCTGCCAGCCAAACACTTCCTGCAGTCGCACCGGAAGCACCGGAGCCGATGGGTCGGCGTAGTCGATCGCGATACGCGACCCGCTTGGCACCTCGACATGAGTGGGCGCGAGGCTATCGAGCTCGCGACGCCGCTGCCAATCGAGAAGCAGCAAGAGGGCCCCCGCCAGATCCACCCGTCTCAGGTCCGCCCCGCGTCGCACGCCGCGTAAGGATGGTCCCAGCCACTCGCTCAGCCGCTGATTGAGCGCGGCGTCGGAGACATCGGGCCAGCCCGAATCGAGTTGATGCAGGAACCGAAGCCGCTCCCGGAGACGCTTCGCGGCGTCGGACCACGGCAGAGCGTCCACGCCGGCGCGGGCGATCCCACCCAGGACCACCTCCTGGATCCGCTCCGGAGTCGCCTCGGCCGGGATGGCACGCAGCACCAGCGCGCCCAGCCGGTCCTGCCGTCGCGCGACGACCAGGTCGCTCGCAGCGTCCCACTCGACCACGTCATCGGTCGTGATCTGGTCGGCGAACTGCTCCATCACCTCGTCCAGCGTGAGCGGCGCTGCCAGGAAGATCCGGCTCTCCCGTGCGTCTCCATCCAGCTCGGCTGCGACGATATACTCGGCCTCGCCGATGGCTTGCGGCTGGTCGAAGCGCGCCCCTTGGCCATGTCGGAGGAGAAAGCGCTGAGCCGGGCCGTGCCGCCGCTGCGCGATCCGATCGGGATAGGCGAGCGCCAGGAGCCTTCCCGCCGCGTCGACGTCGCCGGGCACCGGGGGCGCGGTTCCGCCCGCGCTCCCGCGGAGCAGTTTCGCCTCCGTCCGGAGCCGGTGAAGCACCGCCGGTGGAATGCGCGCGTCACCACTGCGGATCGCCTCGAGCCGGGTGCGCACGTCGTTGCCGGCCGTCGGCTCGGCGCGCAGCGGATCGCGATCGCTCAGGACGGCGGCCAACTCCGCCGAGATGCGCCCGAAGCCAAGCTCGACGCCGCGAAGGAGCATGTGCGCCAGACGCGGATGGGTTCCGACCGCGTTCATCCGGCGCCCGTGCGGCGTGATGTGTCCGGCGGCATCCAGGGCGCCGAGCTCCGCCAGCAGCTCGCGCGCTTGCGCCAATGACGCGGCGGGCGGCGGATCGAGCCAACGCAGCGCCATGGGGTCGGCGATGCCGGCTTCGGCCAGCTCCAACGTCAGAGGGGCCAGGTCGGCGGCGAGAATCTCTGGGGTGTCGTGTGGTCGGAGGGTCGGGTCGAGCCGCTCCGGCCAGAGGCGGTAGCAGATACCGGGGGCCACCCTGCCGGCTCTGCCCCGTCGCTGCTCGGCCGAGGCCAGCGAGACACGCACGGTGGCGAGCGTGGCCATTCCGCGGCGGACGGAAAATCGCGGGACGCGCGAGAGCCCGGCATCGATCACCACACGAACGCCGTCGATGGTGAGGCTGGTTTCTGCGATGGAGGTGGCGAGCACCAGCTTTCGCCGGCCCGCGGGGCTGGGCTGGATCGCGGCATCCTGCGCGTCGGGGGAGAGATCTCCGTACAGCGGCACCACCGACACCGCGGGTCCGCCGCCGGCACCCTCGAGCTTCGACGCAACCCTGCGGATTTCAGCGACGCCTGGAAGGAAGACGAGCACATCGCCGTCCTCCTCCTCCAGGGCGGTCTGCGCCGCAGCCGCCACCGTGACGTCCAGATGCACGCCGTCGCGCGGCGGACGATATCGGACCTCCACCGGAAATACGCGGCCTTCCGCGGAGAGCAGGGGCGCATCGTGAAGCAGCTCGGAGACCGCGGCCCCATCCAGCGTCGCGGACATCACCAGCATCCGGAGATCCGGACGCACCAACGCCTGGCTGTGGAGCGCCAGCGCGAGCCCCAGATCGGCGTGAAGGCTCCGCTCGTGAAACTCGTCGAAGATCAGGAGGCCGATTCCAGGGAGCGAGGGGTCGGCCTGGAGCATGCGGGTGAGCACGCCTTCGGTGACGACCTCGAGGCGGGTCCGCGCCCCCACCTGCGTGTCCCGGCGGATACGGTAGCCGACGGTCTCGCCGATCGGTTGCGCCAGGGTCCGCGCCATGTAGCGCGCCGCGGCCCGCGCGGCCAGCCGCCTGGGTTCGAGCAGCACGATCCGTCGTCCCTCGAGCCACGGTTCGTCGAGAAGCGCGAGCGGCACCCGCGTGGTCTTCCCCGAACCCGGAGGCGCCTGGAGCACCACGTTTGCGCGCATCTGCAACGCGGTCCGCAGTGCCGGCAGGACGGACTCGACGGGAAGTGGGTCCATGGAGCGGAATCTACCCGCCGCCATGGAGCGTCGTTCGCGGCGCCCGTTGTGGCGCCGCTGGCCAGCGGGTAACATTTCTGTCGGTTTCCGCACCGACCTACCCTCCCCCTTTTCCGTGCAGGCTTCGAGGAGGTCCCGCGTGACTGACACGATCGTCGAAATCCGCCGGCGTGCCGCCGAACGGGCGAAAGCTGTGCTCCTGGGGACGCTCACCCCCCGCGACTTTTGCGCCGAGTTCGGTGACGTTGACGATCGTGCGATCGCCGAGCTGATCGATCTGCTGGAGCACGAACCGCCCCACGGGGGGCTGTTCGACGGTGGCGAGGAAGCCTGGCGCAACTATCAGGAGTCCGTCCAGGACATCATCGACGCGCTCGAGAGCTGAGCATGGGGTTCCGTGCCACCGTGGAGGAGGGGCTGGCGCGTCTGCCCGGGCCGGCAGGCGAGCGGTTCAGCCGGCTCTTCACGCACGGGACCCTCGAGGTGGAGATCTATGCGCCTCGCGGGCGAGACCCCCAGCAGCCGCATCGCCGCGACGAGGTCTACGTCGTGGTGCAGGGGTCCGGCACCTTTCTGAACGGCACCGATCGCCACCGCTTCGGACCCGGCGACATACTGTTCGTTCCCGCGGGCGTGGTGCATCGGTTCGAGAATTTCACCGACGACCTCGTGGTGTGGGTCATCTTCTACGGCCCTGACGGCGGCGAGGTTCTCGTGAGCCGGCGGTGAACGATGCGAAACGGCGCGCCCTGCGCCGCGAGGTAGCGGTGCTCGTCGGGCTTGTGATCGCGGTAGACGCGGTTGCCATCGCTCTCTGGCTCTTTACCGACCTCCGGCACGCCGGCGTCCGCATCCAGTTTCTCTTCACGGTCGCGTGGACCGTCGCCACGCTCGCCGTCGTGATCGTGAGCCTGGGGAAGATCCGGCTGCTCCGCCGGCGGTGACCGCGTGAGCCGGGTCGCGATCATCGGCCTGCCCTACGACCGCGCTTCGTCGTTCCAGCGCGGCGCCGCCGACGCACCCGCGGCCATCCGTCAAGCGTTCCGCTCACCGTCGTCCAACATGACCACCGAGCTCGGGATCGATCTCGAGTCGGCAAGCTCGCTGCACGATGCAGGCGACCTCGCTCTCTCCGAAGGGTCGGACGTACGGACTACGATCGAAAGCGGCATCGCGGGGTTGCTCGACGGCGGCTACCGCCCCCTCACGCTGGGTGGCGACCACTCGATCACCTACCCGGTGCTCCGGGCGTTCGCCGGCCGGTACCCGCGCCTCACGCTGCTGCAGGTCGACGCGCATCCCGATCTGTACGACGAGTTCGAGGGAAACCGCTATTCGCACGCCTGCCCGTTCTCCCGGATCATGGAGGAACAGCTGGCGACTCGGCTGGTGCAGGTTGGCATCCGCTGCATGAACGCGCTGCAGCTCGTGCAGGCGAAGCGGTTCGGCGTCGAGGTGCACGAGCTGCGGTCGTGGGGTGGAGCGGACTCGCTGCGGCTGGAGCCGCCGGTCTACCTGTCGTTCGATCTCGATGGAGTGGATCCCGCGTTCGCGCCCGGGGTCTCGCATCGCGAGCCCGGCGGGCTCACCGCGCGCGAGGCCATCGCCGTGCTACATGCCATCCCGACCCCCCTCGTGGGCGCCGACATCGTCGAGTTGAATCCGCGCAACGACCCAACCGGGATCACGGCGGCGTTGGCGGGACGGCTGGTGAAGGAGCTGGTGGGACGGATGCTGGAAGGCTGAATCAGCCAGGCTGCGCCACCGCGGCGGTGATGGCTGGCTGCTCGCCGGTTGGCGCGTCGACGGCATCGATGCGCACCACCAACGCGGTGATGTTGTCCAGCCCGCCGCGTCGGTTCGCTTCGGCAATCAGGCGGTCCACCCAGTGCTGGGGATCGCCGTCCGAGGAGAGGATCCGCACCAGCTGATCGTCCTCCAGCATTCCCGTCAGCCCGTCGGACGCGAGCAGCACGACGTCGCCGGTCTCGAGCGCGCCGAAGTAGAGGTCGGGCGCCACGTCCATGCTGGCGCCCACGCAGCGGGTGATCACGTTGCTGTAAGGATGGACCCGGGCCTGGTCCGGCGTGAGCAGCCCCGCGTCCACCTGCTCCTGCACGTATGAATGGTCCTTGGTGAGCTGGGTGAGAGTCCCATCCCGCAGCAGGTAGGCCCGGCTGTCACCGACCTGCCCGATCAGATAGCGGCCCCGCATCAGCACCAGCACGGTGGCGGTGGTGCCCATGCCGCGCTTGTCGTGTTCGGCCAGCGTGCGCTCGAAGATCGCGTCGTTCGCAAGGCGGATCGCCGCGCGCACCCGCTCGCCCACCTGCGGCTCGGTGAGCCCGCGGACCGAGCCGATCTCCCGCGACGTGATGCGCACGGCCATTTCGCTCGCGACCTCGCCCGCCGCGTGCCCGCCCATGCCGTCCGCCACGATGAAGATCCCGCGATCGGACAACATGAGGTAGTTGTCCTCGTTCCCCGACCGGACAACGCCGACGTCGGTGCGAGCGGCGCAGGTGAAGTGCACGGGGCTCCGCTAGATCAGCAACAGGTAGGCGAGGACGGCAGCGAGCGCCACCAGCAACGCCGGCAGCGCCCACCGCGGGAGGCCTTCGCGTGGGGGCGGCGGGCTCCGCAGCGGCCGTCGCGGAGTAGCCGCGGGATCGACCGTTACCGCCTTGGAGCTTTCACCCGCCTTGGCGAGCCCCTCGATCATCCGGGTGCCGACCCGCGGCTGGATGCCGGTTGGATCGTCGGTGCTCTCGAACAGGGTCGCGACCTCACCGAACCGGATGGTCGCGCCTGGGCCCAGCGGGGTCTCGTCGTTGATGCGCTCGCCATCCACGTAGGTGCCGTTGGTGGAGCCGAGGTCGGCGATCACCCAGATGCCCTCGCGTTGCTGCAGCTTCGCGTGCGACGCGCTCACGCTCGGCTCGGGAATCACGAGGTCGTTGAAATCGCCGCGGCCCACGTTCACCACCGGAACCCGGATCGCCAGCCGCTTGCCCTTGAGCGTGCCACTCCGCACCAGCAATGAGGCGATCGGCGCGTTGGTGAGTGACACCGGGGTCACCGGCCCCGGCGGCAGCGGGGTTCCTACCTTCGGCGCTCCCATAATGGTGTTGTGCAGCCGATGCTCGGCGCCGGGCGGCGGCTTGCTGAGATCGGGTGGACCCGGGGGCGGCGCGACCGGCACAACCGGCGCCGCGGTGTCGGCGTAAAAGCGGAATTCGTCGGCTCCCACCCGGATCACGTCGGCCCGCTGCAAGAGCCGCGAGCCCTCGATCCGGGTGCCGTTCACGAATGTCCCATTGGTGCTGGTGTCGACCAGGATGTAACCCGCTTCACCCAGCTCGATCTGGGCGTGCCGTCGAGAGACGTCGTTGCCGGGGACTACGACCTCGCAGCTCGCGTCCCGTCCCATCACCAGCGGTCCCGCCCCCACCAAATACTCCCGCCCGTCGGTCAGGCAGACCAGTCGCCCGCCACTCGCGCCCGGCACCACCGGTGGGGTGCTCGCCGGGGGTGTGAACTTCTCGAAGGCCGAGCTGTCGAAAAACTTGGTGTGCCCCGCGCGGGAGGGATCGACGACGAGTAGCTCGTGCGGACCGATCTGAATCTTGTCGCCGTGCAGAACCGGGGTGGGCTCGTCCCCCTGCCGCACCCCGTTCACCAGCAGCTCCGCACCGGGGTCAGCGCGCCGGATCACGGCGCTGCCGTCCGGCATCCCCTCCACGATCGCATGGCGTGGGCGCACCTCCTCACCCGGAAGCGAGACAGCGCAATCCGCGGCGGCGCCGACAGTCATTTCCCCGGCTGCGATGGTATATCGCTGCCCGGCTACTTCCAGCTGCATCATGCGGTCGGATTCCGAGGCATGGCGAGGTCTGTCAACCTATCCGACGGGTCGTAACCGCGCAAGCAAAATCATGTTAACTCGCCCCGGCCGTCGCGCTGAGCTGATAGAGTCTTTCGTAGAGGCCTCGCGCGGCCAGGAGCTCCCGGTGGGTGCCCCGCTCCCGGATCTCGCCGTGGTGCATCACCAGGATCCGGTCGGCGTGCAGGATCGTGCTGAGACGATGGGCGACGACCAGGCTGGTGCGCCCGGTCATGAGCTCACGAATCGCCCGCTGAATCTGCGCCTCG
>DATAFP010000139.1:0-18197 GCA_036257415.1 Gemmatimonadales bacterium | reverse complement strand
TAAACCACTCGGCCACCACGCCAGAGCGCCGAAAGTTGTTGACTCACCGCAGGTTCTGCAACCTGGCTCGGGTGGGGGGCCGCGAGTTTGTTGATGCGTGGGTTGAGCTCATGAAGTCCTCGTTCCGCTGGGGCCTCGCGTGCCTGGTCCTGCTGTTCGTGAGTCTCGCCGCACCCGCGGCAGCGCAGGTGCGCCGCGTCGTGCTGCTGTACGACGAGCGAACCGACCTGCCAGGGCTGGCCAAGCTCGACGCGCGTCTGGTTCGGACGTTGAGGGCGGGCTTGGGCGGGGTCGAGGTATATCGCGAGGCGATGGACCTATCCCGTTTCCGGTCGGACCGCTACCCGCTCCTCCTCAAGGACTACCTTCGCGGGAAGTACGCGGGCAAGAGGATCGACGTAGTCATCGCCGCGCTGGGGCCGGCGCTCGACTTCATGCTTGCCTACGGACCCGAGGTGTATCCCGGTGCGTCGATCGTCTTTTGCGGGATTGACAGGCGAGAGCTCGGCGCCCGACGACTCCCCGCCAACGTTACCGGCGTGCTCCTCAAACGCGAGTTCGCGCCGACACTCGAGCTGGCGCTCAGGCTACACCCCGGGACGCAACGGGTGGTGCTCGTCGGGGGAAGCTCGAACTTCGACCACAGGCTCGTCCATCAAGCGAAAGCGGAGTTCCAGGCGGCCCCGCGCCAGGCCCAGATCAAGTACCTGATCGGGCTGCCGTGGCCCGATCTCCTCGACACGCTCGCGCGCCTCCCGCCGCGGACCGTCGTGCTGTACTCCACGATGTTTGCCGACGGCACTGGTAGGGCGTTCGTCCCGCACGAGGCCGTGGAGCAGATCGCGCGCACGGCTGACGCGCCGGTCTATGCGTTTGTCGACCAGTACCTCGGCCTCGGCATCGTCGGTGGGCACCTGTACAGCCTCGATGCCCACGGGGAGGCGGCGGCGCGCCTCGCGCTGCGGCTCCTTGCCGGCACGCCGGCCTCGGCGGTCCCGCCGGTCGAGCGGCCGGCGAGCATCGACATGTTCGACTGGCGGCAGGTGAGTCGCTGGGGCATCGACGAGCACCGGCTGCCGGCCGGTGCCGTCGTACGGTACCGAGAACTTTCGCTCTGGGAGCGCCACCGGACGACCATCCTCGCGATCCTCGGCGTGCTCCTGCTGCAATCGGCGTTGATCTTCTGGCTGCTGATCGAGCGTCGCGTGCGACGCCGGACGCAGGCCGCGCTCCAGGAGAGCGAGGCACGTGCGGCGGAGCAGCGCCTCGAGCTCGCACACTTGGGACGCGTCGCGCTGGTGGGCGAGCTGTCGGCGACGCTGGCGCATGAGATGAAGCAGCCACTCACAGCGATCCTTGTGAACGCGCGCGCCGCACAGCATCTGCTGAAGGCCGACGGTGCCGCGACGCCCGAGCTGGGCGCGATTCTTGAGGAAATCGCGGCGGACGACCGGCGCGCGGCGGAGGTGATCGACCACGTGCACAGCCTCGTCAAGAAGGAGGGGGCCGAACCGCAGTTGCTGTCGACGAACGAGGTCGTCAGCGAGGTGGTCGAGTTGGTGCGCACCGACTTGCAGCATCGCGGCGTGGTCGTCAGCACGCGGTTGTGCGAGCCAGCGCCGCTGGTCTTAGGGGACCGCGTGCAGTTGCAGCAGGTGTTCTTGAACCTGGTGATGAACGCGTGCGATGCGATGAGCCACACGCCCCCCGGCGAGCGCCTGCTGGTCGTCTCCACCGCGACGCACGGTGACGCGCGCATCGAGGTCCGCGACCGGGGAAGAGGAATCGCCCCGGACGCGCTGGAGAGGGTCTTCGAGCCGTTCGTGACGACGAAGCGGGACGGGCTGGGGCTCGGGCTCGCGATCTGTCGTTCGATCCTTACAGCCCACGGCGGTCACATACGGGCGGTGAACAATCCGGAACGCGGGGCCACCTTCGTCGTCTCACTGCCGCTCGCCGCCGACCGGCGGGCCGCCTTCAGCCACGGCCGCCTGTCGCAAGCGATCCAGGATCGTGGCCTCGGCTAGCACCACGGCATCCGTTCCGAACCACACCGCATTCTGCGCCAATTCTTGCCGAGAGGCAGAACTGTCTGCCCGACGGCGCCCGGGACCGTCAATGGATCCGACATGTCGGCGCACCTGAGCCGCATAGTCGAACTCGTGTTGGCAAAATAAGTTCGCGAATCGACCTCGACAGACTTCGGACCTCGGGCTGACGGCTGGTCCGCAGTCTGCCCATTGCCGCCTCCTGAAGTCTCGGCCGCTCGCCGCGGCCAGGTCCTCCGGAGGCTGGATGATCCCAAGCCTGCGCTCGGCACGCCGTCTCCTCACCGTCGCCGCGGTTCTCTGCGGCGGGTGCAGCTTCGCGCCCGAAGGCGATGAGCCGATGGAAGCGCCGCCGCAGTATCGCGCCTGGTTTGCCGAGACGGAGGCCTGCTCCGGACGGTCGGGGAACTTCGACCGCCTGGTCTGGCACGTAGTCGAGGGAGAGAGCTTCAGCTGCCCCAGCGGCCGCTGCGTCGGCCGGTGGAACAACAACCATCACATCTACATCGCCAGCGCCTACCTGAACAACGAGCTGGTGGTCCGGCACGAGATGCTGCACGACCTTCTGGGACGGCCCGGCCACCCAAACCCGCCGTTCGGGAACGGGTGCCCGCTCACCTGGGAGTCCTGGCGCGCGCACGGGGCGCCGGAGGGATCGGCCAGCGGCCGCCTAGCCGCGACCGACCCGCTTCACATCGACTGAGTCATCAGCGCCGGATGTTCTCAGCCACCTTCCGCGCGATGGAATCCGCGCGGGCGGCGGCCACGGAGTCTCCCATCTTCCGGAATACCTCAGCCGCACCGCCGTACACGATCGAATAGAGCTGCAGGATGGATGACGACGGGGCATCCACCCATCCCCTGGGCCGCTCCCGCGCGGCCGTCTGCCAGTGGTTCGTCTTCCAGAGCAGTTCCCGGGTGCGCGGCACATCGAGATAGCCGAGGGAGTTGCTGAGCACGATGGAATCGCTCGGCTGCACCGGCTCGTGCATCAGCTTCCGCACCAGGCCCTGGCTCACGAGATACGCCGAGAGACCCAGCGTCTGGTCGGGATAGCCCCCGTCGCTCCAGCTGAAGAACACCGGCCGCTTGCCCGCGTTGTCGCGGATCAGGAAGATCGTGGCGAGGTCTTGCAGCAGCAGATAGTCCTGCCCGAACACCATCTTGATGCTGTCCACCTGAATGCCGCCGCCTTTCTGCGGCACCTGCATCACCTCGGGCAGGCTGTCGAGCTCCTCCAGCCTGAGCGAGAACACCGGCGTCGTGGGCCTGACCCAGTTCTTCCCACCCATGCGCCACAACTCGGCCGCCCGCGATGGATCGAACACCGGTGTCTCGCGCCGCCGGAGCTGGCGGAGGTGCCACCGGGTGTTCATCAGGGACAGGTTCGCCAGCGTCACATCGGGGCGCACCCCCTCCACTTCTTGGGCATACCAGAGCGGGAAGGTGTCGTTGTCGCCTGCGGTGATGAGAATCCCGTACGGCTCGACCGACTGCAGCATGTCCACGGCGAAATCGCGCGCCAGCCGCTCCTTGGCGCGGCTCGCGGTCACCCGGTTGCCGAGCAGGGGGATGACCGCGAGCGCGAGGATCGGCATTGCGACGATCCAGCTCCGCTCTCCCAGGCGGTCGCGAAACACATCGGCGACCGTCTGGAGGATGGCGCCAAGCCCGAGCGCGACGAACACGCCATAGGCCGAGAAGGAGCCCATGAAGAAGTAGTCCCGCTCGCGAACCTCGCGCGGCAGGTCCGCCTGCTCCGGGTACTGCGAGTACCCGTACTTGAAGTTCATGTAGAACACCAGCGCGACGCTGAGCACACCGAGGAGCGCCGCCGCCGCCACCCCGGCCCGGCGGTCCTTGCGCCAGAGGCTCCACAGACCGACCAGCCCGATTCCGGTGAACAGCGCTGTCGTAATTCCACCGACGGCCGGGCCCCAATCGCGGGCAAACTGCCAGCTGAAGTACTGCCAGAAGTTGGCCAGTTGCGCGCCGAACGTGGCCTGGCGGTCGAGCAGCGACGGCTTGCCGTACTGGACCCGGTTGAGCACATCCTGAAGTGCCTGCCAGCCGATCGGTTCCCCCTCGTTGATGGGCGGGAATTGTGCCGACCGCATCGGGAGGTAGAGGTAGTTGAGCGAGATGCCGACCACGACCGCGGTGAGACCGAGCCACACCAGCGGGTCCTTGGGCGATTTCCAGACGGCGTAGCCCAGGGCGCCGAGGAAGAGCAGCGCGACGATGATGCCCTTGGGCGAAACACCGATGTCAGCCCAGGCACCCGTGACGGCGAGGACCAGCGTCACGCCCATCAGGATCGCCCAGGGCTGGACGGCGGTGCGCCAGTCGGTCCACAGGATGTAGACCGCAAGGGCGGGGACCGCGAGGAATGCCATCATGTGGTTGGTGCTGCTGAGCGCCATCACGTAGGCGATAAGCACCAGCCAGCGGTCCCGGTGCGAGCCCGGCTCCTCGTCGCCCCAGTGCACCACCAGCCACATGCACAACGCGATCGAGAGCAGCGAAACGGTGTAGACCTTCTCGTTCACGGTGGACTGGTTCCAGACCGTCCACATCGTCGCCCCCACCAGGACCCCACCGAAGGCCGCCGCGAGCCGGAGCGGGCGGAGCGGAACGATCTCGCGAAGCCATCGCTCGGCGACCAGGAACCACAGTCCGGCCGCGGCCGCGCTGGTGGCGGCGGCGAACAGGTTGATCCGGACCGCATACGCCTCCGCCAGCGGCAGCAGCCCCCAGACGTGGGCCAGCAGCGTGAACAGCGGATTGCCCGGCGGATGCGGAATCCCCAGAACCTTCGCCGCGGCGATGTACTCCGACGTGTCCCAGAAGGCGGTCGTCGGCGCGAGCGTGAGGACATAGATCGCGAGGACCACGAGTGCGGTAAGCAAGGCCCAGAGGTAGGGCGGTCGCTCGCGCACGCGTGCGGCGGGTTGGCTCATGCAGCCTCTGGCTCTGGCGTTCGGGATCGCGTCAATGCCGGAACTGGCGCCGGCCAGTGAGCACCATCGCGATGTGGTGCCGGTCGGCCGCGGCTATGACCTCGTCGTCGCGAACGGACCCACCGGGTTGAATGATCGCGGTGACGCCGGCAGCAGCGGCTTCCTCTACCCCGTCCGCGAATGGGAAAAAGCCGTCGGATGCGAGCACGGCACCCGCGGTCTCGTGGCCCTGCTGCCGCGCCTTGTGCACCGCGAGGAACGAGGCATCGACCCGGCTCATCTGGCCGGCCCCGATACCGATGGCCATCTCTCCCCGCGCAAGCAGAATCGCGTTCGACTTGACCGAGGCCACGGCGGCCCACGCGAAGTGGAGATCCACCCATTCCGCTTCCGTGGGGGATCGGCGCGAGGCCACCCGCCAACCCTGGTCGCTCGGGTCGAAGGTGAATCGGTCCTGGACCAAGAAGCCGCCCCGGACGCGCTTGTAATCCAGCGACCCGCTGCCGCGACTCACCGGCAGCTCGACGACGCGGATGGCCTTCTTCTGAGCGAACACCGCGAGCGCCTGCTCGTGGAACGAGGGCGCGACCACCACCTCGACGAACAGATCGCTCATTGCGGTGGCCGTGGCCTCGTCCACGACGGTGTTGAACGCCACCACCGCCCCGAAGGCGGACTGCGGATCGGTGCTGCGGGCTCGGAGGAACGCCTCCTCGGCGGTGTTGGCCACCGCCAGACCGCACGGCGTGGTGTGCTTGACCAGGCAGCAGGCGGGTTTGGTGGGCCAGCAGGCGACCGCCCAGGCCGCGGCGTCGATATCGAGCAGATTGTTGAACGAGAGCTCCTTGCCGTGGCGCTGGCGAAGGTCGCGCATGCCGCGCGCCTCCTCGGTCACGTAGAGCGCGGCGCGTTGGTGGGGGTTCTCGCCGTAGCGCAGCACCTGGAGCCGTTCGAGGGACAGGCCCATCCGTCGGGGGAGGCCATCCTCGGTGGGCGTGAAATAGCGGGCGATGGCGGTGTCGTAGTCGCCCGTATGGGCGAATACCTTTGCCGCGAGCTCCCGGCGTACCTCGGCGGGCACGCCGCCTTGTCGCAACAACGTCAGCACCCGCCCATAGTCGGTTGGATCCACCACTGGGATGACGGACTCGTGGTTCTTCGCCGCGGAGCGAAGCATGGACGGCCCACCGACGTCGATGTTTTCGATCGCGTCCTCGAACGACACGTCGGGCTTCGCGATGGTCATCTGAAACGGGTACAGATTGACTGCGACCAGATCGATCGGGGCGATGCCGTGCTCGGCGAGGGCGGCCATATGCTGCGGCAGATCCCGGCGGGCGAGCAACGGAGCGTGGATGCGCGGATGCAACGTCTTCACCCGCCCATCCAGCAACTCGGGGAATCCGGTGACCGAATCCACCGTCATGACCGGCACGTCGGCGGCTTTGAGCGTGGCCGCGGTGCCGCCGGTCGAGACGATCTCCCAGCCCAGGTCTACCAGCCCCTGGGCGAACGCCACAATCGCCCGCTTGTCGCTGACCGAGATCAGCGCGCGGGGCATGGACCTGACATCACAAGCGGAACCGGCTGCCCCGCCTGGGCCGCGGCCAGGACCACGGCGGGCAGCAAGCGGTGCTCGGCCGCGAGCACTCGCGCGGCCAGGGAGTCCACGGTGTCGTCCGGCAGGACTGGCACTCGCTCCTGCGCGAGCACCTCGCCCCGATCGTACACTTCGTCCACCAGGTGCACCGAGGCGCCGCTTTCACGGGCGCCCGAGCGGAGCACGGCCTCGTGAACCCGGCGCCCGTACATGCCAGGTCCGCCGAAAGCGGGTAGTAGCGCCGGGTGGATGTTGATGATGCGTCCGCGCCAGCGGTCGATAACGCCGGGCGGCACCAGCCGGAGGTAGCCGGCCAATACCAGCAGATCGGCTTGCGCGCGCTCCAGCGCCTCGAGCCACGCGGTTGCATCGCCGGGGTCGGAGAGGATCTCGGCCGGGATGCGATAGCGGCGAGCGATCTCCAACCCACCTGCAGCAACGCGGTTGCTCAGCACCAGCACCACCATCGCGGGGGCGCCGGCGGGGAGTGAATCGAGCAACGCTTGGAGGTTACTGCCCCGACCGGAAACCGCGACGGCGACACGCATCGGCATGGGCGGGGAAAGTAATCGAGCAGGTGGGGATGCGGGCAGGACGGAAGCTACTCGGCGACGGCAGCGCCGATCGCCGCGCCGATCGCGGCGGCTGCGTCGGCCGGCAGCGTCCGGGGATCGAGGAGCACGCGCCCATCGGCCACCCGGGCAACGATCGACGGCTGACCTACGCGGAGGCGAAGCGCCAACCCGTCGGGGCCGAGCGGGCCGGGATCGAGGGCCACGAGGGTGGTCGGGAGCCGCGCCGCGGGAAAGGCGCCACCACCCACGGCCGACTCGCCGGGCACGACCTCGGCGTGGAGCGCCGCGGGGCAGGCGGCGGCGAGCCGCTCGGCACGGGCCCGCAAGTCGGCCGGCGACGCGATGAGCATCGCGAGCACCGGGATCTCGCGGACCGCGGTGTCCGGCTCCGCATAGAGCGCGAGCGTCGCCTCCATAGCGGCCAGGGTCATCTTGTCGGCTCGGAGCGCTCGCGCGAACGGATTGCGGCGGCAGGCCGCCACCGCGGGCGCGCTGCCGGCCAGACATCCTGCCTGGGGGCCGCCGAGCAGTTTGTCGCCGCTGAAGATGACGAGATCCGCACCGGCTTGAGCGCCGTCGGTCACGCGCGGCTCACCGGTGAGGCCCCAGGGCGCCAGATCGACCAGCAACCCGCTCCCAACGTCGAAGAGATACGGAACGCCGGCCTCTCGGGCGAGCGCGGCGAGTGCCGCGGGTTCCGGTGTCGCGACGAAGCCCCGCTGCTCGAAATTCGATCGGTGAACCGTCAGGATGGCGCCGGTGGCGCCGCTCAGCGCGCTGCGGTAGTCGTCGAGGTGGGTGCGATTGGTGGTGCCCACCTCGCGGAGGCGAGCGCCGCTCTTTTCGAGGATGTCCGGGATCCGGAACGAGCCGCCGATCTCGATCAGCTCTCCCCGCGAGATCAACACCTCGCGGCCTGCGGCGTGCGCGTTGAGCGCGAGCACCAGCGCGCCGGCCGCGTTGTTGACGACCAGTGCATCGGCGGTTCCGGACAGCCGGGCCAGCAGCGCGCGGCAGTGGTCGGCCCGACTCCCCCGCGTCCCGGTGTGCAGGTCGATCTCGAGGCTGGCGTAACCCGCGCCGATCTGAGCGACAGCGCGAACGGCGGCTGGAGCGAGCGGTGCCCGGCCCAGATTCGTGTGCAGCACGACGCCCGTGGCGTTGAGCACCGGGTGAAGCGATCGGCTTGCACTGGCGACCAGTCGCTCGCGAACGTCCGCGCTCCAATCGTCCGGCGGTCCGGCGCGCCGACTCCGGGCGGCATCCAGCGCCTCGCGTACGGCGGCGACTACCGCGTTGCGGGGAGCATGTTGAAACAGCTCCGCGACTCCCGGGTCGCGGAGCAGCCGGTCCACCGACGGCAAGGCACGGCGAGGATCGCTCATAAAGCGGGCGGGAGCGGGCGGGAGCGGGGGGGAGCGGGAGGGAGCGGGGGGGAGCTGTCGGGAGTGGCGGGGAGCTCCGGCATGCTGTCGGGGACAGCCTCCTCTGCTGCGCCCGGCTCGCCCGGCTTGCCCGGCTTTATCGGCTTGGCCGGCGGGCCAGCCTGCGGGATGACGAGCGGCGCCTGCACGTCGCCCTGAATTCCGCTCACGGTGCGAACGCCGCGGATCTCGATGAGCAGGCGGTCGCCCGGCTTCCAAGGGTCGCGCGCCTCGAGGACCAGCCGGTCGTTGAGCGCCGGGCGACGGCCGGAATCCGCTGCCGGCGTGGCGGGGCCCGGCGGCGCGGGCACCGGCGGCGCCACGGTGTCCCTCCGCACCGGTACCGAGTCACCCGGCTGGCCCGGCTCACGCTCGGGCCTACCTGCGGCCGGTTTTTCCCTCACCGGTTGAGTGGCTGCGGGAACTCGAAGGGCGCGGACGCCGACGACGCTGGAGTCGGGGAGCTTGCGAAGAGTCACCGCGGTGGTGTCGAGACGCTGGGCCGGGTCCAGCGGCGTCGCGAACGTGATCGTGGCGGTCACGGAGTCGGTGGAGGTCGCCGTCTGAATCCGCGGCGGCAGGGTGTCGTGCACAAAGGCATAGAGCTCGGTGGCGCGGACCGAGTCGGTTACGACGCGGGTGGAGTCGAACGCCTCGCGCGGATCGCGGCGAAGGTTCTTGTTGCCGTCGAGCACCCCGTAGAGCACGTACGCGCCTTTGGGCAATGGGCCAATCCGGAAGCTGCCCGAGGAATCGGCCACTCCGCGGTACACCAGGCTGTCGGGCTGCAGCACCGCTTCCACCAGCGCGGCGGGCGACGGCCGGCCGGCTTTCCAGTCGATCACGGTACCGGACAGCGAATCCGTGGGCAGCGGCGCGCCGGTGGTGAAGGTGACGACCCGTCGCACGTTGGCGCGATTGCGCCGGACATCCGTGATGCCGGGCAGCAGCTCCACCCGATACACCCGGTTGGGCTGCCACCCTTCCGCCGGACGAACGGTAACACTCCGGCGGTGCCAACCGACCTCGGGTATCCGGTTGGTGGGCGAGAGAATGACGAGCCGCTCCAGATCGCCGGTGCCCAGCCCCTGGTTCGGCTGACTGCCCTCCGACACCACCTCGCTGAAGCGGAACTCGACGTCGTCGTCGAAGTCCGGCAGGATCGCGAGCGACTCGGGCATCGTGGCGACCAACTCGGGCGCGGCGGCGTCGGGGGGACCGCCGGGCGGCGGCTGGACGTTGGCGCAGGCGAGGAGCACGAGGCAGACGGCCAAACGGCCAGTCGGCCAGGACGTGCTCACGCCATCACCAACCCCTTCCGCTTCCGGGTCAGCTCCTCCAGCTGCTCGCTCCAGTCCCTGAGCTTCTCCCGCTCCCGCTCCACGACTTCGGCCGGCGCGCGCGAGGTGAACTGCTGGTTCGAGAGCTTCTTCTTCTGAGCCTCGATTGCCCGGTACAGGCGGTCTTCTTCCTTTTGGAGTCGTTCGGTCTCCCGCCCGACATCGAACGCTCCTTCCGCCGGCATGAACACCCCCGTCCCATCCTCAAGGACGGCGTGGGCGCCGAGCTGCGTCCCCGCCGGCTGGTCGAGCCGCAGCTCGGCGACCTTGGCGAGTCGCTGAATCGTGTCGCGCTCATCGTCGAACACGCCGGCCGGGCCGCTGCCGGTGACCCGGATATGCACTCGCTGTCCGGGTTGCACGCCGTATTCGCCCCGGAGCGCCCGGACGGCCGTGACCAGTTCCTGTACGGCGCCGAAGCGCTCGAGCGCGGCGGTATCCGCCGCGCGCGGATCCGGACGTGGCCATGGTGCCACCGAGATCGAGTCGTCTTTGGCACGGCCGGGGAGCCGCTGCCAGAGAGCCTCGGTGATGAACGGCATTACCGGGTGGAGCAGGCGAAGCGCCACGTCGAACGTCTGCGCGGCAACCGCGCGAGCGACGTCACCGCCCGGCTGCTCACCCGTGAGGCGCGGCTTGATCTGCTCGATGTACCAATCGGCCAGATCGCTCCAGACGAAGCGGTAGGCCGCAGCCGCGGCCTCGTTGAGGCGAAAGCGCTCGAGCGCCTCGGTCACCTCGGCAACGGTGGCGTCGCATCGCGCAATGATCCAGCGGTCGGCCAACCCGAGCTCGTCTCGCCGGATCACATTCGCGTGCGGGCCCGCGAGCGGGCGCACCGGTCCCTCGAGGTTCGACAGGATGAACCGGCCAGCGTTCCACAACTTGTTGGCGAAGTTGCGCCCCGGTGCGAACGAGCTCTCGATGTCGTCGGGGTCGAGAATCACGTCGGTGCCGACCGCGCTCCCGGCGACCAGCGTGTAGCGTAGCGCATCGGCGCCATAGAGGCCGACAACGTCGAGCGGGTCGATCCCGTTGCCCAGGGACTTGGACATCTTGCGATGCTGGGTGTCCCGGACCGTGCCGTGCAGGTATACGGTGGAGAACGGAATGCTGCCCCGGAACTCGATCCCGGCCATCACCATTCGCGCCACCCAGAAGAATAGGATCTCAGGTGCCGTGACCATCGTGTGCCCGGGATAGAACCGGTCCAGGTCCCGAGTCCGGTCCGGCCATCCGAGACTGGAGAAGGGCACCAGCTGCGACGAGAACCAGGTGTCCAGGACGTCTTCGTCCTGCCGTACGGGCCCGCCGCAGTCGGGGCAGCGTTCGATGTCGGTGCGGCTGGCGGTCATCCTGGCGCAGCCCTCGTTCTGGCAGTACCACACCGGGATGCGGTGCCCCCACCACAGCTGTCGCGAGATGCACCAATCGCGGATGTTCTCCATCCATCGGGCATACTCGTCTCCTCGGCGCTCCGGCACGAAGCGAAGCCGCCCGTCGCGGTAGGCTTCGAGCGCGGGCTGCGCCAACGGCGCCATCTTGACGAACCACTGGTCCGACAGCCTCGGTTCGATTACGGTGTCGCAGCGGTAGCAGTGCCCCACCGCGTGGCGGTGGTGATCGACCCCCTCGAGCAGGCCGAGCCGCTCGAACTCATCAACCACGCGTCGGCGGGCCTCGTAGCGGTCCAGTCCCTGGAAGCGTTCCGGCGCGGCGAGGCTCATGCGCGCTTCCGGCGTCATCACGTCGATGCTTGCGAGACCATGGCGGCGCCCGATCTCGAAATCGAGCGGGTCGTGGGCGGGGGTGACCTTGACGGCGCCGGTGCCGAACTCGGGATCCACCGCATCGTCTGCCACGATCGGAATCAAACGGTCCGTGAGCGGCAGCCGAACCTCCCGACCGATCAGGCCGCGGTAACGCTCGTCATCGGGATGCACGGCCACACCGGTGTCGCCCAGTATCGTCTCCGGACGGGTCGTCGCCACGATGATGTGTCCGCTGCCGTCGGCGAGCGGATAGCGGAGGCGCCAGATCCGCCCTTCCTCCTCTTCCTTCTCCGCCTCTTCGTTGGAGAGCGCGGTCAGACAGCGGGGACACCAGTTGATGATGTAATGTCCCCGGTAAATCAGCCCCTTCTCGTACAGCGATACGAACGCCTCGCGCACCGCGCGGGAGAGATCGTCGTTGAAGGTGAAATAGGCTCGGGACCAGTCCGCCGAGCAGCCCAGCGCTTCGAGCTGGCGCAGGATCACGGCGCCGGTCTCGCGCACGTGGCTCCAGACCCGGTCGGTGAAGGCCTCACGGCCGAGGTCGAAGCGAGTGAGACCCTCCTTGGCGAGGAGCCGCTCGACCACGTTCTGCGTCGCGATGCCTGCGTGGTCCGTGCCGGGGATCCAGAGCGCGGCGCGGCCGCGCATCCGCTCGAAGCGAACCAACACGTCCTGGATCGTGTTGTTGAGTCCGTGACCCATGTGCAGCACGGCGGTCACGTTGGGCGGGGGCATGACGACCACGTAGGGTGGTCCGGCACGCGGATGGTCGGATGGGCCGTCCGGGGCGAAGACCCCCCGCTGGTTCCAGAAGCGGTAGAGGTCGGACTCAATTGCCTGGGGATTGTACTGCGGCGCCAGCGGCTCGCTCATGCGCTCTGGTCGGTGGCCAGATAGTCCGGTGAGTGCGTCCGGTCGTCCTCCCCCCGCACCAGGATGCTGTTGATCACGGACTCGACGCCGTGTACGGCCGCGGCCACCCGGCCCGCCCGGGCGCGGATCGCGCGGCTACGCACCCAGCCATGCAGCTCGACGGTTCCCTTCGATACCAGGGTTACCTGGAGCCCGAGGTCACGAAGTTCCGGATCGGCCCCGATCGCCGTCGCGGTGGCGCGGGCGGCTCCGGCCGCGGTCAGCAGGGGAGGGGGCGGCGCGTTGCGCATCCGCCGCGCGGCCCGGCCCACCCGCGGAGCGTTGACGTCGCCCAGCCACTCGGCCAGCGCGAAGCCCACCACGAACCCGCCGGCGACGCCAGCGGCGCCCCAGATGGCAACCTGAAATGCGGAAAGCTGGGTCCGCGAGCGCACCTATGATCCTCGTTCAAAAACCGGGTTCGAACGGTTAAGTTAACACGCTTCATCTTCCGAACGCACCTGCACTTCCACTCTCAGGTTACGACATGGCGGAGGAGCGTGAGCACGTGACGTCGGCCGAGCTGGCGCGCTGGCTGATTCTGGGCGCTGTCATCCTGGTCGGCATCGGGCTCTACCTGGGGCTCGGGCTCGAGGTCGATCCGGTGGCGCGACCGGCCGTTCTGGAGACCGGCCGGTGAGCACGATCGTGGGCACCATCCGCGTCACCCTGCCCGACGGATCGATCCGCGAGCTGAACCGCGGCTCTACGGCGCGGCAAGTGGCCGAATCCATCGGGCCCGGGCTCGCCCGGGCCGCCGTGGCCGCGTGGGTCAACGACGCCGTGTGGGATCTCGACCGGCCCATCGAGGACGATGCCCGGGTGGCGATCCTCACCGATCGCGACGCCGACGCGCTCGAGGTGCTGCGCCACTCCTCCGCGCACATCCTTGCGACCGCGGTACGCGAGCTGTTTCCCGGCGCCGGCATCGGTTTCGGGCCGCCGATCGAGGACGGCTTCTATTACGACTTCGACGTGCCCCGGCCATTCACGCCGGAAGACCTGGAGGCCATCGAACGCCAGATGGCCGACGTGGCAAAGCGCGACTTCTCCTTCGTGCGCGAGGTGGTGACGCGGGAGGAGGCCAATCGCCGGTTCAAGGACGATCCGCTCAAGCTCGAGCGCATCGCCGACCTGGGCGACGACGAGACGATCACGATCTACACCGACGGCCCATTCGTGGACCTCTGCCGGGGCCCTCACGTACCCAGCACGGGACGGCTCAAGCATTTCAAGCTGCTGCACGCCGCGGGCGCCTATTGGCGCGGTGACGAGCGCCGCCAGATGCTGCAGCGGATCTACGGCACCGCGTGGTTCAAGAAGGAGGACCTCGACGCCTATCTCCATCGGCTGGAGGAGGCGCGCAAGCGCGATCATCGGGTCATCGGCAAGCAGCTTGATCTGTTTTCGATCAGCGACATCGTGGGGCCCGGGCTGGTGCTCTGGCATCCCAAGGGCGCCATGATCAAGTGGCTGCTTTCCCGCGCGGTGGAGGATGACAACGTCGCGAGCGGGTACGATCTCGTGTACACGCCGAACATCACCCGCGAGGAGCTGTTCAGAATCTCGGGGCACCTCCCGCTGTACGCCGCCAACCAGTATCCGGCGATGGCGGCGGGCGCCGGCGAATCCGAGGACGTGCACTACCGGGTCAAGCCGATGAACTGCCCGATGCACGCGCTCATCTACCGGAGCCAGCAGCGGAGCTACCGCGACCTGCCGATCCGGCTCAGCGAGGTCGCCAACCTCTATAGGAACGAGAAGTCCGGGACCCTGCACGGGCTGCTTCGCGTGCGCGGCCTCTGCATGGACGACGCGCACATCTTCTGCACCATGGATCAGGTGGAGGACGAGATCTTCCTCTGTCTCGATCAGGTGGATCGGCTGGTGCGGAAAACGTTCGGTTTCGAGCTCGACTTCGAGGTCAGTACGCGGCCGCCCGAGCGGCTGGGGGGCGACGAGGTGTGGGACCGCGCCGAAGCGATCCTGCAGAGTGCGCTCCGGCGGAAGAACATCCCGTTCCAAATCGACGCGGGCGGAGGTGCGTTTTACGGGCCCAAGATCGACATCAAGTTCAAGGATGCGATCGGCCGCCTGTGGCAGGGGCCGACGATCCAGCTCGACTTCAACCTGCCGGAACGGTTCGGGCTGGAGTACACCGGTCCGGACAACCGGCCGCACCGGCCGGTGATGATTCACCGCGCCATCTACGGCACGCTCGAGCGGTTCACCGGGACCCTGATCGAGCACTTCGCGGGCGCGTTCCCGGTCTGGGTCGCGCCGGAGCAGGTTCGCGTCATCCCGATCTCCGACGCCCAGGCCGATGGCGCCCGCGCCATCGCGGCCCGGCTCAAGGCTGCGGGTCTCCGCGTTCAGGTAGACGCCAGCTCCGAGACCCTGAACTACCGGGTGCGCGAGGGCGAGGTCGCAAAGGTCCCCTACATGGCCGTGGTCGGTCAGCGCGAGCTCGAGTCGGACAGCATCGCGCTCCGGGTGCGGGGCGCGGGCAAGAAGCAGGAGATACTCTCGGTCGAGGCGTTCCAGGCCCGGGTGCTCGAGGAAGTGCGCACACGGGCACTGGTGCCGTGACCGCGAAGCCCGCGGGCGACGAAGGGCTGGTGCGCGTCATCGGCACGCGCGCGCTGACGCTCGCGTGCATCAACATGATCGTCGGCGCGAGCATCTTCGTGCTCCCCGCCTCCATCGCCGGCGACCTCGGGACTGCCGCACTGGTCGCGTACGGTGTCTGTGCCGTCATCCTGCTCTTGGTCGGGCTGTGCTTCGCGGAGGCCGGCAGCCGGGTTTCCGCGTCGGGCGGCACCTACGCGTACATCGAGCGGGCGTTCGGTCCGTTCGTCGGTTTTCTCGCCAGCACCTTCCTCTGGTTTGCGAGCGGCGTGCTCGCCAGCGCATCGGTGTCCAACGCGTTCGTCGGCACGCTCGGCGCCGCGGTGCCTGAGCTCGGGCAGGGAGTGCCGCGGGCGCTGATCCTGGCCGCGCTGTACGGCGCACTCGCGTTCCTCCAGGTGCGCGGCGTGCGCGGCGGGGTCCGGTTCGTCGAGGGCGTAACGACGGCGAAGCTGCTGCCGCTCCTGCTGTTTCTGCTCGTCGGGGCGCTTCACGTGCAGCCGCACAACCTGGCCTGGCCTGGCGCACCCGCGATGGACCAGGTGGGCCGCGCGGTGCTGCTCCTCTTCTTCGCCTTCCAGGGCATCGAGAACGCGCTCACCTCGAGCGGTGAGATCGTGAATCCGTCGCGCACGGTGCCGCGTGCCATCCTGCTGGCCATCGCGGCGATCACCGTGCTCTACGGCGGCATTCAGCTGGTTGCCCAGGGGATCCTGGGGCCGGAGTTGCCGATCCACGCGGGGGCACCGCTCGCCGACGCGGCCGGACTTGCCATCGGCGGGTGGGCGCGCGTCCTCCTGCTGGTCGGAGCGGCGGTCTCGATGTTCGGCTGGGTGGGTGGCGACCTGCTGGCGCAGCCGCGGGCGCTCTTTGCCCTCGGTCGCGATCGTCTGCTGCCGCACGCGCTGGCCCGGGTCCATCCGGTTTATCGGACGCCCCACGTCGCCATCCTGACCTACGCGGCGCTCGGCTTCGGGTTCGCCGTCACCGGCAGCTTCCGCACGCTCGCGCTGATCGCCAGCGGCGGAGCGCTACTGCTATACCTCCTTGCGTGCCTCGCCGCAGTCCGCCTCCGCCGTCTGGGCGTGACCGCCGACGGCCAGCCGCTCAACCTTCCGGGCGGAACCGTCATCGCGGCGCTGGCCTCGATCGCCATCGTGTGGGTGCTGTCGTCGCTGAGCGCCGCGGAATTTGCCGCGTTGGGCCTCACGGTCGTGGTCGCAAGCGCGGTCTACGGATGGGCGCGGTGGCGAACTCCCGCCGGCGAACGCCGTTCACGGGTGCTACCCGACTGACGCCGGCCGGATGTATCTTGCCGTCGGTTTCTGCCCGGTTGGTTTCTGGTGAGCGCGTCATCGATTCCCGTCATTCTGTCCGCCGTCCGTACGCCGATCGGCAAATACCTCGGCGGCTTGTCCTCATTCACCGCCCCCCAGCTCGGCGGGTTGGCGATCCGCGAAGCCGTGCACCGGTCGGGCGTGGATGTGAATGCCATCGACGACGTGATCATGGGGCAGGTGGTGCAGGGGGGCTCGGGCCAGGCGCCGGCGCGCCAGGCGATGATCCAGGCGGGCATCCCCGGCACCGTCTCCGCCCTCACGGTCAACATGGTCTGCGGTTCCGGCCTCCGGGCAGTGATGCTCGCCGCGCAGGCAATCAAGGCCGGGGACGCGGAATGCGTGGTGGCAGGGGGGCAGGAGGCGATGTCGAGCGCGCCACACTACGTCTACGGGATGCGCAACGGGATCAAGGCCGGCAACCAGACCATGGTCGACGGGATGATCCACGACGGGCTGTGGGATTCGTTCGGCTGCTGCCACATGGGTGAGTACGCCGAATACACCGCCGACAAGGCCGGGGTGAGCCGGGAAGATCAGGACGCGTTCGCCCTCGACAGCCATCGCAAGGCGATCGCCGCCGCCGAAAGCGGCAAGTTCAAGAAGGAGATCCTTCCGGTGCAGGTGCCGGGGCGCAGCGGGCTGACCACCGTGAGCGCCGACGAGTCGCCGCGGAAGGACACCAGCGCCGAGTCGCTCGCCAAGCTCAAGCCCGCCTTTCGGAAGGACGGCGGGAGCGTCACGCCGGGAAACGCGCCGGGACTCAACGACGGCTCCAGCGCACTGGTGGTGGCGTCGCTCGAGTTCGCCAAGGCGCACGGGCTCACGCCGATGGCCCGGGTCACCGCCTACGCCACCGGGGGCGGCGAGCCCCGCGACCTCTTCTTCGCGCCGGTCGTCGCGGTGCGGGCGCTGATGCAACAGGCCGGAACGTCCATCAACGATTACGATCTGATCGAGGCGAACGAGGCGTTCGCGGTGCAGGCAATCGCCGACGGGCGCGAGCTGGGCTGGGATTGGGACCGGGTCAACGTGCACGGCGGTGCGGTCGCGCTGGGACATCCGATCGGCGCGAGCGGTGCCCGGGTGCTCACGACCCTGCTCTACGCGCTGGAGGATCGCGGAGGTTCCACCGGCCTCGCGACCCTGTGTCTTGGCGGTGGAAACGCGGTGGCACTGAGCGTGGAGCGGGTATGAACCGCGGTGATCAGTTAGCGGTGAGCGGTAAGCGGGTGGGCCGCGAGAACCCGGCCGTTCGGCGCGGGCTGGCCGTCGTGCTCGGCGCAGCGACGGTGGCCCTCGCCGCGCAGGTGGCGGTCCCGCTCCCGTTCACGCCGGTCCCCATGACCCTGCAACCGCTCGCCGTGCTGGTGGTCGGTGGGGTGCTCGGTGCCCGGCTGGGTGCTGCCGCGCTGGTGCTCTATCTGGCGCTCGGCGCACTTGGCTTCCCGGTGTTCACTCCGGTCGGCCTCCCGGGAGCGGCCCGGCTCCTCGGGCCGACCGGCGGATATCTCCTGGCGTATCCGGTCGCGGCCGCGCTGGTCGGATGGCTCGCTTCGAGCACCTTCGCCCGGCCGCTGCTTCGTGTCCTCCTCGCG
>DATAFP010000124.1:0-5419 GCA_036257415.1 Gemmatimonadales bacterium | reverse complement strand
TTCTCCGTTGCTGTTCGGCTCGTGCCGAGCTCCCGCGTCCATCTAAGGAGAGATCGTGGCCGATCGTCCCCGCATTGCCCATGTCGGCATCGCCGTCGAGAATCTCGAGACGGCGGTTGCCTTCTATCATGATGTGCTGGGCCTCGACCCACTTCCGCCCGAATCCGCCGACGGCGCTACAATTGTCAGCCTGCCATTCGGCGAATCCGAGGTGGAGCTGCTGGCGCCGCGGACTCCGGAGAGTCCCATCGCCCGGTTCCTCGCCCGGCGCGGCCCCGGGATCCACCACATCTGTTACCGCGTGCCCGATCTAGATGCCGCTCTGGCGGCCTGCCGGTCGGCCGGCTATCGGCTGATCGACGAGTCGCCGCGCTCCGGAGCGGGTGGCCGCCGCATCGCTTTCGTACACCCAAAAGCCACGGCCGGTATCTTACTCGAGCTCACGGAATAGATAGAACCGACGCAAGGTCCGCCGGGTTCCTCAACGCATCAGGCCGAATCTCTGGGCGCGAGCGAGTCCTTCGGCGCCGGGCCTGGGCACGGCTTGATCGGGCTCCCGGCGGATGCGAGATCGACCTGATTCACCAACCAGGCGCCGTCGGACGCGCGGATCACGGTGAACGGCACCATGCGCACGCATTCCGGGCGGCGCAGCTCGACCTGGAGCGACCGGGTGGCGGCGTCGGAAGCGGAGCCGACATCGGAGACGACGCGGTACTCCGCCCGGGACAGGTACGCTTGCATCACCACCATCCGCCGCTCCCAGTCCGGCGGCTGGTTGGTGCGGATGGCCGGACCCCCAGCGCCGCCCCAATGGGTCGCCATGACCGCGAGGTTGCTGTCGGCCACGCCCTTGAGAAAACTCCGGACCGCGCCTTCAGCGGAGGTCGCGGGGCCGGTGTCGCGCGACGGATCGGAGGCGGTCGAGCCGCTGCTGCAGGCCGCCAGCAGACTGATCACAGCGAGGAGGCGCCGGTGATACACGGAATTCTCGCAGGGCGGAGGACGGAGAGCGAACATAACGGGCGCACGAGACCGCGGCAATGAGGCACGCAACTCGGAGCGGCGCGATCCGGCTGTACGTCAATATCGATCACGTCGCCACGATCCGTGAAGCGCGAAAGACCGACGAGCCCGATCCGGTGGACGCCGCCGCGATCTGCGAGGCGGCCGGCGCCGACGGCATCACGGTTCACCTGCGCGAAGATCGGCGGCACATCCAGGATCACGACGTAGAGCGCCTGAGCGAACGGGTGCGAACGGTGCTCAACCTGGAGCTCGCCACCAGCGACGACGTCCTGGCCCTTGCGTGCCGGCTACGGCCGTTCCAAGCCACCGTCGTGCCCGAGCGCCGAGAGGAGATCACCACCGAGGGTGGGCTCGACCTCCGCCGGTCGCCTGACCGGCTGCGCCGCACCATCGCGGCGCTGTCGGATGCCGGCGTCCGGGTGAGCCTGTTCATCGACCCTGATCCGGCCGCGATCGACGCGGCGCACGGCCTGGGCGTGCCGGCGATCGAGCTCCACACCGGCCGCTACGCCCACGGCTGGCAAGCGTCGAGTGCAGCGCTCGACGAGCTCCGAGCGGCTGCACGCCACGCCGCAGAAGCCGGGTTGGCGGTGCATGCAGGCCACGGACTCACTTATGTGAACGTGACCGCGGTGGCAGCCATTCCGCAGATCGAAGAGCTGAACATCGGCCACAGCATCGTGAGCCGCGCCGTACTCGGCGGGATGCACGAAGCCGTCGCCACTATGGGCGCGCTGGTGCGACGGGCGCGGGTGTGACGCACGCTGTTGCGCCGGATCGGGCAAGCCGTAAGCTACGTTACGGCTCGCGGTCCCCACACCAGGAGGTTCCATGCCCCGACGCCTTTGCATCCTCGCGCTAACCCTAGGGCTGATGTTACCGGCGGCCTGTTCGTCGACCCCCGAACCGGAAACAGGTGCCGCGCCGACGAACGCCCGGACGGTCGTGCAGGTGGAGAACCGCAACTTCTACGACATGCAGATCTACGCGGTGCGTTTCGGCGAGCGGCAGCGCCTCGGTCTGGCAACCGGGAACCGGACCACCACGTTCGACCTGCCGTCGCATTGGACCACGGGCGCGACCGTGCGATTCATCGCGTCGCCCGTCGGCAGCGATCAGGTGGCCTGGTCGCAGGAGTATTCGGTCAAGCCGGGGGACGTCGTGAAGCTGGAGATCAGTTGAACGACGCGATTAGCACGCCGTAGATCAGGATCCCGTCCCACAGGTTCCCCAGTCGCAGATTTTCGTTGGCGGCGTGCTGATTGTTGTCCGGATTGACGATCGGCAGGCTGATTGGCGTAACTCCCAGCACACGCTGGAAGACGTCCAGGGGCAAGCTCCCGCCGGACGAGGGCATGACTACGGGCTCGCCGCCGGTTGCCTCCCGCAGGATGTCCCGAAGCCGGCGCGCCGCCGGCGCATCCGGCGGCGTGCGCACTCCCGCGTAACCTTCTCCCCACGATAAGCGCGCGATCCGGGTGCGGTCCACGCCGGCTGGCGCGGCGGAGTCGCCGTGTACCACCACGTAGCCCCGCTTCCGCAGAAACGCCTCTAGCACCCGCTTGATCTGCTCCGGCCGCTGCCGGGGCACCAGCCGGATGTCGATGGAGGCCGTCGCTTCGGAAGGGATCGCGTTGACTCCCGCGGTGCCGCCGGTGATGGCGCGAACGTTGAACGCCGGGAGCAACACCCGCTCGCCGAGCGGCGCACCATCGCCTTCGGTGCGGTGGAGCCCGAGCGACCGCCGCACCGAGTCGTCGGTACCGGCGGCCGCCTGAACGGCGGCGAGCTCGGCCCGGCTGGGCGGGAGAGCGTCGTGGTAGAAGCCCGGGATCTGCACCCGACCGTTCCGGTCCCGCATGGCGCTCACAAGATGAGCCAGCTCGACCAGTGGATTGGGGGCCCAGTTGCCGTAATGTCCGCTGTGAATCGGACGCGAGGGTCCGTGAACGGTGAGCTCGAGATCCATCACGCCGCGAACGCCCAACGAGAGCAGGGCGCGGCCGCTCGGGTGCACCGGCCCGTCGCAGAAGAGCCAGGTATCGGCGGCGAGGACCTCGGCGTGCTGGCGCAGCAACCGCTCGAGGTGCGGCGATCCGGCCTCTTCTTCACCTTCGAGGAAGAAGCGCAGGTTGGCCGCGGGCTTGATGGCCATCGCGCTCAGCGCGTCGAGCGCGGCCAGAATTGCGATGATCGGCGCCTTGTCGTCAGCGGCGGAACGGGCGTAGAGGCGGGCCTCGCGCAACGCCGTGTCGCCGGCGGCCGGGAGGGCGATCACCGGATCGGTGAGGCGGCCCGGCGCGGCGCGAAGCGTGGGAGCCCAGGGCGGCGTGGCCCAGTCGGCCGGCCGCACGCCCTGGCCGTCGTAATGGGCGTACAACATGACAGTTCGGGTCGCCCCAGGCGTACGGAGCTCACCGTACACGGCGGGCGGACCACCGGCAGGCGATTCGAGCGTCCGCGCCGCGATCCCGCGCCGCTCGAGCATGCGGATCAGGAGTGCCGCGTTGGCGCGGATGTTGGCGCTGTCCGAGGCGAGGTTCGGAATCGAGAGCAGGTCTACGAATTCAGCGAGGATGCGCGGCTGTGCTGCCGAGACGTGCGCCCTCAAACGGCTGACTAGGGAAGTGTCGGGGTCCTGCGCGGCGGCGGGGCCGCTCGCAACGAGCAGAAAGCCCAGGGCCGCGGCCGCCCGAGTGTACAACCTCAGGTAGTCTGACCCGCGCAGCGCACGGTCCCCTTGAGCGTTCGTCCACCGCTTTCGGTGCCCGCGATCGTGATCCGCACTCCCTTTCCTTTGCGGGTGACGCGCGCGGCCGCCACCGACGTGAGCGTGACGCTGCGCTCGCCTTCCGACTTGAGCACCAGCCGCTCTTCGGTCTTCCCGTTCGGAAGGCTCTGCACCGTCAGGGTGAACAGCTGCGAGCCGTCCTCGGCCGACCAGCCGACCAGCCACCGCGGATGCTGCTCGTCGCCCAGGTTCTGACACCCGCCGTTTCCCGCCATGCTATAAGTGCGCGCGGGGGCGTCTGCGCCGCTGACGGTAAGCGACAGTGACACCGACGTGAACGACAGATCGGGGAGCTCGAGCTGGGACCCCTCCTGCGCGCGGGCCGAATCGGGCGCGAGGAGCAGTGCGGCCGCGAGCGCGGCCGTTGGCCGGAATGATGGTATTGGCATATGGCCGAGAAGATAGTCGGCTTGCTCGCGTTCCGGGCCACGCCTTACACTTCTGCGCGACACCCTCTTCCGCTTCCGCCGTGAGGTCGCATGTCGAACCCGCTCGGGCCCGCCGCCTTCTTCGCCCTGGAGGCGGGTGAGTGCCTCGACCGCCTCGACAGGATCTTCGCCACACCGCAGGGCCCGCCACCCGAGGAGATCATCCGCACCGCACGCGCGCTCCGCGGCTCCGCGTTGATGGCCAACCTGCTGCCGCTCGCTCGCGCCGCCGCCGGATTCGAGTCGCTCGGCCGGGTACTCCGCGACCGGAAGCGTGGCTGGGACGTCGCCACGCGGGAGCAGGCCACCCAGGCGATCGAAGAGTTCCGCGTGCTCGTGCGGCGCGTACCGGAGTGGCAGGAGACCGACGCCGCGCGAGCGGCCCGCGTCGCCGGTTTCCTGGAATCGCTGGCGGGCCAGGGACCGATCGAGGCGGCGCGGCTTCGCAGCGTGCCGACCGGCGATGTCCAGACCGGTGTCCGGGCGTTCGTCGCGCGGGAAGGCGCGCTCATCGCGAGCGCGCTCGACCGGGCGGCCCGGGCCTTTCGCGCCGAGCCCACCGACCGCGAGCCACTGTACATGGTGCTCCGGCGCATGCAGTCGCTGCAGGGACTCGCGGAGCTGCCCGACTTTCCCCCGTTGCCCGAGATTCTCGACGGCATCGAGCTCGCCGTCGGCGATCTGACCCGGGTGCACGCACCGCCGCCCGGGGTAGACCTGGTGCTCGCGGCGGGCGCGGCGGCCCTCTCCCGGGTGGCGCGCGACATCGCCGATCGCGGCGTGCCCAGTGCAGATGCCGAAGAGCCTCGCCGTTTCACCGAGCGCTTGCTGGAGGCGTTCGCGGTGGAGCGCGACGTCGTGCCGATCGAGTCGCTCTATGTGGCCGGTGACCCCGAACCGATGGTGCGGTCCACCACCGGCCCCCGTTTCGCCCCGCCGTCGCCTCCCGGGTCGCTCGAGTTGGTGAGCCTCGGCGAGCACCTGAGCCAGACGGCCGGGCTGCTGGAGCAGGCGCGGTCCGAGACCGAGCTCGACCTCCGGCTGTACCGCCTCATCGGCACGCTGCGCGCCGCCGGCGCTCCGCACACCGATCCGATCGGCGCGGCACACGCGGTGCTCGCGCGGTCGTCACGCGAGGCGGTGGCGGCCGGCGTCGCGCAGAGCCGCCGCG
>DATAFP010000121.1:0-15283 GCA_036257415.1 Gemmatimonadales bacterium | reverse complement strand
ACCTCGGCAGGTGCTGGAGGCGGGCTGGCTGGCGCGGGCAGCGACTCGAGGACGTCGGGCCGGGAACACCCGCCGCTGAGCCACGCGAGCGCTGCGGCAAGCCAGGCGGCGTGTCTCACCGGCCGTCTCGCCGTGGAATCGGTCGGATGACCGTCCCGACGGTGATCCACCCCTTGAATCGGCGGCTCTGGCCGTCGGCGCCGACGCGAACGGAGTCGTCGAACCCCACCTGCCCGCGGAGGCCGACCGACAGGTCGATCCCGGGCATCAAGCCCTTGAGCGCGCTGACACCGAGTTGGAGATGGGTGGGGCCGTCGCCTCCGAAGTTCGCGCGGCTGGCCCCTCTGGCATCCGGCCCCTGGCCGAGGCTGATCCCCAGCTCCGCATCGAGGGTGATGAAGCCCGGGGGCTGGTACGGCCACCCCAGAAGCGGCGCCGCCAACCGGAGCTCGAGGTAGGTGCCGCGCACGTCCTCGAGGTCCACCCAGGCAGCGAGGCTGGGTGAAAAGGTCACTCCGCGGGCATCGAATCGGGCGAACAGCTCGGTGGTGTTGGCCCCACTCGAGAGTCCGCCGAGGGCCGCGTCACCATGAAACGTGTAGCGGAGCAGCCCAGCCGCGAGCTCGACTTCCCCCAGCTCCGCACTCACCTCGCCCCAATAGTCGGCCTCGCCGATCCCTCGCTCGCCCACGCCAACCAGGGTCCGCTCGTTTCCCCCGGGCCGAAACGGCTCACACGACGCGAAGCCGCCGCCAGCCAGGCGAAGCGCACCATTCCGTAGCGCAACGGCACCCTGACCCTGAAGCGTGGGATATTCGCTGCGGGTAACTCCGCGCCACACGTACTTGGATGTGACCATCAGGTCGGTCCGGACGTACAGCGGTGCCGCACGCTGCGCCGCGAGCGGCGGCGGCGCAGCGAGGAGCGCCATGACCAGGCAGGCAATGCGCATGCCGAAAGCATACCGCCAAAGTCCAGATCCACGAGCGACACACTATAGGGAGTCGCGATCTGGCGGCGCCCGACTTTGCACATATGTTTCGGTGAAAGTTGGGGCCGAGTTATCGCGCATCGGGCGCGCCGTTGCCCGGCCGGGGCCGGGTACTTTCATGGCGGTGCGTGTGAAGCGGGTATTTGTGTTTGGTTCACGAGAGCGCACCGGGTCGGTGTGCGGAGGCTTTGCGCACCGATGACCGAGCTATTGGAGCGACTCAACACCGTTCTCGCCGCCCGCTATCAGATTCAGCGGGAGCTCGGTCACGGCGGAATGGCGAAGGTTTTCCTCGCCCGCGATCTCAAGTATGAGCGCGCCGTGGCGGTCAAGGTCCTCCGACCGGACCTGGCCGCCGAGATCGGCCCCGCCCGCTTCCTGCGCGAGATCCAGATCGCCGCCCGGCTACACCACCCCCACATCCTGCCGCTCTACGATTCCGACCAGGTGGACGGCCTGGTGTATTACGTCATGCCGTACATCGAGGGCGAGACACTCAGGCACCGACTTGCCCGCGACCGTCAACTTCCGGTGGGCGATGCACTTCAGATTGCTCGCGAAGTGGCCGACGCGCTGAGCTACGCGCACAATGCCCAGGTCATCCACCGCGACATCAAGCCGGCGAACATCCTGATCGACTCCGGTCACGCCTTGGTGGCCGACTTCGGGATCGCCCGGGCCTTCGGTGCGAGCCAGACGTCCGCCGGGCACGTGGTCGGCACCCCGGCGTACATGAGCCCTGAACAGATCGACGGCGACCCGAATCTCGATGGCCGGAGCGACCTGTACAGTCTCGGCTGCGTTCTGTACGAGATGCTGGTCGGTGACCCGCCATTCAAGGGCTCGTCCCTGACGGCCATCATCGCCAACCGCTTGAGCTCACCGGTGCCTTCGGTTCGGACGTTTCGGGAGTTGGTGCCTGAAGCTGTGGATGCCGCGGTCCGGAAGGCGATGGCGGTGCTGCCGGCCGACCGATTCAGCTCGGCCGCCCAGTTCGCCGAGGCGTTGGGAACGTCTGCCACAGTGGCGATCGCGGTGGGAGCGGCGCAGGCGATTGTCAAGGAGGACACCGAGACGAAGTCCGTGGCCGTCCTGCCGTTCGAGAACATGAGCACCGACCCGGAGAACGAGTACTTCAGCGACGGCATCACCGACGACATCATCGCTCAGCTCTCCAAGATCAGCGCCCTCAAGGTGATCTCGCGCACCTCCACGATGCAGTACAAGAAGACCACCAAGAAGATCGCGCAGATCGCCGAGGAGCTGGGCGTGGCCGCGATCCTCGAGGGCAGCGTACGTCGGGCCGGGCAGCGGGTGCGGATCGTGGCTCACCTGGTGGATCCCCGAACCGAGAAGCACTTGTGGGGCGACACGTTCGACCGCCAACTCGCCGACATCTTCGAGGTCCAGAGCGAGGTCGCCCAGCAGATCACCGGCGCGCTTTCGCTCGCCTTGTCTCCGGACGAGAAGAAGCGAGTCGAGAAGAAGGCGACCGCCGACGCCGACGCCTACAACCTCTACCTGCTCGGCCGGTTTCACGCGAACAAGTGGTCGGAAGCGGACGTGCTGAAGGGCATCGAGTACTTCCAGCTCGCGATCGTCAAGGATCCCGGGTACGGGGTGGCCTACGCCGGACTGGCCGATGCCTACGAGCTCTTGAGCATCGGGTTCAGTGCCAAGCCGCCGGTGGAGTACCTGGCGCAGGCGAAGACGATGGCGCTCAAAGCGCTGGATATGGATGACACCCTCGCGGAGGCCCACACCTCGCTGGCCTACGCCCGCTGGCTGGGCGACCTGGACTGGACGGGCGCCGAGCGGGGGTTCAAGCGCGCGCTGGACCTCAAGTCGAGCTATGTGATGGCCCACGAGTGGTATGCGGAATACCTTGCTGCCCTGGGCCGGCACGAGGAGGCGCTCTCGGAGATCAAGCAGGCCCAGCAGCTCGACCCCCTTGCGGTCCCGGTAAACCGGGCCGTTGGATGGATACTCTACTTCTCCCGGCGTTACGACCTCGCGATCGAGGAGCTCCGGAAGGCGCTGGCGATGAACCCCGACTTCCTCGGTGCGCGACTGGTGCTCTGGTGGGTGTACGTCGCGCAGGGGGCTTACGACCAGGCGATCTCCGACATCCGGAGAGAGGTCGAGCGTCCGGGGCTTCGCACCGTGAAGAAGCTGACGCTGGCGTTCGCCTGCGCCTCCGGCGGCAACAAGGAGGAGGCCACCGGACTGCTCTGGGAGCTCGAACCCAAGCTGGCGGAGGACAATCGTTTGGCCCTGCTGTCCGCGATGCTGTTCACCGCCCTGGGTGAGAAGGACCGGGCGTTCGAGCAGCTGGAACGCGCCTACCAGCAGCGCGAGCCGGGGCTCTTGTTCCTGAAGGTCGCGCCCTGGGTCGATCCACTTCGTTCCGACCCGCGGTACGCCGCGTTGGCCGAGAAGGTAGGGCTCGGCTGATCGCTTCGTGCAGTTTCGACCTATCGCTTAAACCCGGAGAGAAGAGAATATGAACGGCGTCCAGCTCGTGAGCCTCGCCGTGTGCCTCGCGTTCGGTGCGGGATGCGGGCCCAAGCCCGATGCCAACGCCGGAGGCGGTGAGCAGACGCCGGGTGCCGCCGCGTCGTCCCAGAAGCCGGTGATCGCGGTGATCCGCGCCGCCGACTGGATCGGGCGGGAGTGGGCGGAGGACGCCATCCGCGTCGGGCTCCTGGAATCCGATCTTGAGCGCGATCGGGACTACGAGCTGAAGATCTCGAGCGCCCAGGGCGACCTGGCCACGCTGCCGAGCCTCATCGACGCGGCCGTCGACGCGAAGGCGAAGGTGATCGTGACGCTGCAGGACGCCACGCTCGCGGCCGCGGTGCAGCGCGCCAAGAACGTGCCGGTCGTGTTCCACCTCCTGTCCGACCCGTTCGCCGCCGGCGCCGGCACCAGCGACAGCAACCACCTGCCGAACATCACCGGCGTCTATTCACCGGGCTTCGGCGATCCGGAGCAGACCCGCCGGGTGGAGATGATCAAGAAGGTCGTGCCCAAGGCCAAGCGAATCGGCGTCCTCTTCAGTCCGGAGGAGGCGCTTTCCGTCAGCTTCAAGGATCGGATGACCCAAGCGGCGAAAAAGGCCGGCATGCAAGTTATCGCAGTCCCGGTGAGCAACGTGGCCGACGTGGGAGAAGCCACCCGCAACCTGTGCAGCCAGAAAGTCAATGCCATCGAGCTCTTCGGCAACGTGGCGCACGCCGGCTTCGCGAGCCTCATCAAGGTGGCGAGGGAGTGCAAGGTGCCGGTGTTCTCGCCGTCGCCCTTCGAGGTGGTCCAGGGGGCCGTGCTCTCATTTGCCCCCGACTTCCAGGAAGGCGGCGTGCAGGCCGGCAAGATGATCGGGCGCATCATCAAGGGTGAGAGCCCCGCGAAGATTCCCTTCTACCGGGTGCAGGCGACCAAGCTGGTCGTCAACGCCGACGAAGCGGGAAAGACCGGCATCACCATGCCGCCGGACCTGCTCAAGCAGGCGGATTCCGTCGTGAGGGTGCCGTGAGGAGATGAGGATCGACGCCGCCCGCGAGCGGGAAAAGGCGGTCCTTCGGCTGGACGGACGGCTGGACCGGGAAGGGGCCGAACAGCTGTCCGCCAGCATGGAAGAGCTGCTCCGCGACGGGATCCGGTGGCTGACCATCGACTTTTCGACGGTCTCGTACATCAGCTCCGCCGCGACCAAGGTCCTCACCCGCTGGCAGCAGGAGCTCTCGGCCCTACGGGGTAGCGTGAAGTTGACGTCCATGTCTCCCGCGCTCCGGGAGACGCTCGCCGTCGCCGGGTGGGATTCGCGATCCGAGGCCGGCGGCGGTACGCCGTCCAATCCGGTGGATCTGCGGCTGTCCTCCTGGCAGCTTCGCCCCAGCTTCCAGACCAACGGCCATTATCAGATGACGTCCGGCGTCGCCGGCGGCGAGCTGACCTGCCACCTGCACGGCCGGCCCGACCGCCTGGCGGCGTCGCCCTTCGGCGCGGATGACTGCGCGGTGGTCGAGCTGCCGGGCGACACGTTCGGCCTCGGGCTCGGCTCGATCGGAAGCGGGTTCGAGGAGTGCCGAGGGCGAATCGGGGAGCTGATCGCGGTGGCGGGCTGCGTCGCGTACTTCCCCAGCGAGGGCGCGCGACTGGCAGACTACCTTGTGGCCGACGGCCAGGGGGCGCCGAAGGCACTGCTGGCTTCGGGGCTCACCTGCCAGGGAGCGTTCTCCAAGCTGGTGCGGTTCAACACCCAGGGTGAGGCCGAGGGAGTTGCGCTCTCCGAGCTGGTGGCCACCTGCCTGGACGCGGCCGGCGGGACCAGCGCGGGGATCGTGGCCGCCGTCGAGACCGTGGGGCTCACCGGCGCGCGGCTCCGCCGCTCCCCGGCGGCGGCCGGCAGCTCGGCGGTGCGGTTCGACATGCCGGCCGTCCGGGAGTGGATTTCCTTCGCGCCGGAGAAGACCTACGCGGTCACCACCACGCTCATCGCAGGGGTAGCGGCCCGCGCGCCCGAGGGGCCGATCGCCGCCTTTCTGCGGCCGCTCGCCCGATCGGGAAATCTGTTCGGGCACTTTCACGCGGCGGTCTTCTCCTACCGACCATTGCCGCAGCGAACCGTGGAGCTCGGCCAGCTCGTGCGGGGGCTCTTTCGGGATCATCAGCTTCGCGACGTCCTGCATCTACTGTGGGACGACCGGGGATCATCGGGCGTGGGCGAAAGCGCCTTCGTCCGCGGCGTCGGCTGGGTGGCGCCGATCTCGCAGGTCGTCTGAGCACCGCACCGTGACCCTTCTCATCGGGGCCGCGACCATCGGCTTCATCCTGGCGCTGCTCGGGCTCGGTGTCTTCGTCAGCTACCGGATCTATCACACCATCGACCTCACCGCGGACGGCTCGTTCGGGGTGGGCGCCGCGGTCGCCGGAGCGCTCCTGGTGCGGGGGACGGCGCCGTTCGCCGCGACCGCCGCCGCCGTCGCGGCCGGCGTGCTCGCGGGCGCCATCACCGGGCTGGTGCACACCCGGCTCAGGGTGAACGCGATTCTGGCCGGTGTGCTCACCAGCACCGCGCTCTACTCGGTGAGCCTGTTCGTCATGGGAAGCGGCAACCTCTCGCTGGCGTCCACCAAGAACCTGGTCTCTCTGGCCGAACGGTTCGGTACGATGGCGGGTCTGCCGACCAACATCGGCACGCTGCTGGTGATGGCGGTGCTGGCCGTGCTGGTGGCGCTCGCCCTGGCGCTCTTCCTCGGGACGGACCTCGGTCTCGCCCTGCGGGCCGCAGGAGCCAACCCGCAGATGGCGAAGGCGGTCGCGATCGATGTCGACCGGATGGTGGTGCTCGGCCTCGGCGTTTCGAACGGCCTGATCGCGCTCTCGGGGGCCTTGCTCGCCCAATACGAAGGGCTCGCGAACATCCAGATGGGTGTCGGTGCGCTGGTGATCGGCCTGGCCAACCTGATGGTCGGCGAGGCCCTGTTGGGCCGATCACCGGTCGCGCGGTGGATCGCGGGAGCCGTGGTGGGGTCGGTGGTGTTCCGGCTGGCGATCGCGGCGGCGGTTCGTGCCGGAATGAACCCCAACGCGCTCAAGCTCGTAACCGCCGCGTTCGTGCTTGCCGTGCTCGGGATGCCCACGCTGATGCGCAAGGCCCGCCCGCATCGGGCCGAGGCCGCGGGCGGTCATGGCTGATCCAGCACTCAGACTGGAGGGCGTAACCCACGCCTTCCATCCGGGAACCACCAACGAGGTGGTGGCGCTCGATGGCGTGGATCTCGAGCTCGAGCGGGGGACATTCACCGTTGTTCTCGGCACCAACGGGTCGGGCAAGTCCAGCCTGCTGAACGCCATCGCCGGGAGCCTCCCGGTGACTCGCGGCCGCGTCTGGCTGGAAGGGCGAGAGATCACCAGCTGGCACGAGCACCGTCGCGCTCGGCTCATCAGCCGGGTGTTCCAGAATCCGTTCGCGGGCACCGCGTCCGACCTGAGCGTCGCCGAGAATCTGATGCTCGCCGCCCAGCGCGGTAGGAAGCGCTGGCTGCGCCCGGCGTGGGGCGGCGACCGCCGATCGGCAATCCGGGATCAGGTAGGCCGGCTCGGAATGGGTCTGGAGACCAGGCTCGACACGCCGATCGGCGTGCTCTCGGGCGGGCAGCGCCAGGCGCTCACCGTGCTGATGGCGACGATGGTCCGGCCCACCCTCCTGCTGCTGGACGAGCACACGGCGGCGCTCGACCCCCGGAGCGCGGAGCTGGTGGTTCGCCTGACTCGAAAAGTGGTCCGGGCCAGCGGGCTCACCACGCTGATGGTGACCCACTCGATGACCCAGGCGGTGCAGCTGGGAGACCGGGTGCTTATCATGCACCGCGGCCGAGTGGTCCACGACCTCGCGGGACGCCAGCGGCAGCGGCTTACCGAGGACGATCTCCTTCAGCTCTTCGATCAGCTTCGCTGGTCCGACCGGCTGGATGAGTCGGCCGCGGCCATGCTACAGCGGACTTACGTGTAGCTGTTGCTGGACCGGACCGGTGTGACGTCGTATCGTTCGCTCGGATCCCACACTATTCGCCTCCATTCGTGACCGATCTGAACGAAGTGCTTCAACCCGGGTTGAGCGGGCGCTACCTGCTCGAGCGCGAGCTCGGACGGGGTGGCATGGCGACGGTCTATCTCGCCCGCGACCTCAAGCACGACCGTCCGGTCGCGCTCAAGGTGCTGCGTCCCGAGCTCGCCGCAACGCTCGGCCCCGAGCGCTTTCAGCGCGAGATCCGTTTCGCCGCCCGGCTCCAACACCCTCACATCGTCTCGGTATACGACTCAGGTGAGACGGCGAGCCGCCTGTGGTTCACCATGCCGTTCGTGGAGGGTGAATCGCTTCGCGACCGGCTGCGCCGCGAGCACCAGCTGCCGCTGGACGACGCGGTGCGGGTTGCGCGGGAGGCCGCCGAGGCGCTTGGCTACGCGCACGAGCACGGCGTCATCCATCGCGACGTGAAGCCCGAGAACATCATGCTCACCCGCGACGGCAACACGCTGGTGGCCGACTTCGGGATCGCGCGGGCCGTGGCCGGCGAACCCGGAGAGCACCTGACCGCCACCGGCATGAGCGTCGGCACCCCCGCCTACATGAGCCCGGAGCAGGCGGCGGGAGCGTCGGAGATGGATGCCCGCACCGACGTGTACAGCCTCGGGTGCGTTCTGTTCGAGATGCTCACCGGTGAGCCTCCGTTCACGGGCACGACGCCTCAGTCCGTGATCGCCAAGCGGTTCGCCGGACCGGCGCCGTCGGTGGCTGTGCTCCGCGACGTCCCGCCTGCACTCGACGCGGCGGTCGCGCGCGCGCTGAGCCGGAGCCCGGCCGATCGATTCCCCACGGCGACCGCGTTCGCCAAGTCGATCGCCACGGCGACGACCGGGACCGAGCGGGCCGTCACAGGCCGAACCGTGGCCTGGCGATGGGCGCCCCTCGCCGTCGCGATTCTGGCCGGCATCGGCGTGGCCGTCGCGTGGCCATCATTCCGCGACCGGGGCGACCGGAACGCTCAGAGAGAATGGGCACGTCGCACCGCGATCCCCGCGATCCGCCTGCTGGCGGACAGCGGACGGTGGGACTCGGCGTACGTGCTCGCGTCTCGCGCGCAGGCCATCCTCCCCCACGATTCCGCGCTCGCGGCGCTTTGGCCCAGCTTCTCCGACACGATGACGATTCGGTCGGAGCCCGAGGGCGCCGTGGTGCATTGGAAGCGCTATTCGGAGCCCGAGGGACCGGGGATCCTGCTAGGCATGACGCCGCTCGCGGCGGCGAGAATTCCGTTCCGACTCTCCCGGATCACGCTGGAGAAGCCGGGGCATCACCGGCTCGACGTGGCGACCTGGCCCGGCTTGGCGCCGCGAGGCACGTTCGTGTTCAAAAGTGACTCCGCCGATGGCGAGCCGATGGTGCGGGTCGGCGGCGGCGAAACGGACGTGAATCTTCCCGGCCTCGATCACCTGGAGCCGCTCCGGCTCGGCGACTTTCTCATCGGCCGCTACGAGGTCACCAATCGGGCGTACAAGCGATTCGTGGATGGCGGCGGCTACGAGCGAGGCGAGCTGTGGACTCACCGGTTCACGCTCGAGGGTCGTGAGGTCGGGTGGCGGGAGGCCATCGCCCGATTCACCGACCGGACCGGGCGCCCGGGGCCAGCTGGATGGGAGGGTGGGACATACCCCGACGGGCAGGCGGACTACCCGGTTACCGGAGTGAGCTGGTACGAGGCGGCTGCGTACGCCGCGTTCATCGGCGCAGAGCTGCCGACCATCTACCATTGGAGCAGAGCGGCGTTCACCTGGGGCGGCGCCGGCATCGTGCCCCTGAGCAATTTCAGCGGCCGGGGGCTGGCGCCCGTGGGGCAACATCGGGGGGTTGGTCCCTTCGGCACCTCCGACATGGCGGGCAACGCCCGCGAGTGGTGCCGCAATCAATCCGGCTCGGAGCGTTACATCCTGGGCGGCGGTTGGAACGATCAGACCTACGCGTTCAACGACGCCTACGCCCAGGATCCCTTCGATCGTTCCCCCACCAACGGGTTCCGGGTGGCGAAGTACGTATCGGACGAGAATGTCGCGATCGCGCAGCGTCCACTCGCCCGCCTGTTCCGGGACTTCACGCAGGAGCGGCCGGTGCCGGACCAGGTGTTCGCCGTCTACCGCCGCATGTACGACTACGACCGGACGAAGTTGAACGCGGTTGTAGACACCGCCCGCGCCGAGACCGATGATTGGATCCGCGAGAAGATCGCGTTCGATGCGGCGTACAACGGCGAGCGCATGGCCGCGTACCTCTACCTCCCCAAGCGTGGCAAGCCGCCTTATCAAGTGGTCGCGTTCTTTCCCGGCTCCAACGCGATTCACGAGCGCTCGTCGAGCGATGGCATCACTACGCGAGTGTTCGACTTCATCCTCAAGAGCGGACGCGCGGTCATTCATCCGATCTACAAGAGCACCTACGAGCGACAGGACAGCCTGCACAGCGATTACCCCGACCAGACGAACTTCTACCGGGACCACGTGATCGCCTGGGCCAAGGACATGCGCCGTTCGATCGACTACCTGGAGACCCGGACCGACATCGATACCTCGAAGCTCGCGTACTACGGCGTGAGCTGGGGTGGCTATCTGGGCGGCCTGATGCCGGCAGTCGAGCCACGGGTCAAAGCGGTCGTCCTGCTGGTCGCCGGCCTGGAGTTCCAGCGGGGCCTGCCGGAGGTAGAACCGATCAACTTCCTGCCGCGTATCACCGTACCAGTGCTCATGCTGAACGGCCAGTACGACCACTACTTCCCGGTCGAGACGTCACAGCGCCCGATGTTCCGGCTGCTCGGCACGCCGGCCGACAAGAAGCGGCAGGTCATATCGGAGGGAGGACACTTCGTGCCGCGAACGCAGCTGGTCCGGGAGACGCTCGACTGGCTCGACCGGTATCTCGGCCCGGTCAGATGACCGCGCAGCGCGCAGGGTGTCTTGCCCGGCCGGGGACAGGACGTAGTTTGAGTGACGCCCACATGCCCATAGAGGTTGGTGATGGCGACGAACGCTCTGGCTGACCAGCTTGCGCGGCTCGCCCAACCCTGGGCCACCTATTACGCCGACCACGGGTGGCTCCAGACCACCGTGTTGTTCGCCCACCTCTCTGCCATCTTCCTCGGCGGCGGGTTCGCGATGGCGACGGACCGCGACACGTTCATCGCTGTGCGGGCCGCCCGGCTGTCAGGCCAAATCCGGCACCTCGGGCGCCTCCGGACCATTCACAAACCCGTCGCCCTGGGCCTGGTGCTGGCGCTCGTGAGTGGGGTGCTCCTGTTCGCGGCCGACGTCGAGCACTTCAGCGGCTCGCCGGTGTTCTGGGTCAAGATGCTGCTCCTCGTTGCGCTCCTCACCAACGGGTACCTGCTCAAGCGGACCGAGGAGACGCTCAGCACCGGCAAACAGGATTCGCCGCACCTGTGGGGGCGGCTCTGGAAGATCTCGGCGGCGAGCATGGCGCTCTGGCTCCTGCTGATCCTGGCGGGCACGCTGCTGGCGTCCGGATGAGTCCCGGCTCCGGTACCGGCCCCGACCGGCGCGAGTTCCTGTGCGGCATCGCGGCCCTCGCACTACCGATCCGATTCGCGTCCGGCCTGTCCGGCTGGGGAGCCGAAGTGACGTATGCAATTCCGGCCGAGGACGGGGTAACGATCGACAAGGAGCACGAGGCGATCCTGGTGCGGCACCAGGGCTCGGTCTACGCGTTCGGGTTGTCGTGCCCCCACCAAAAGACCCCGCTCCGCTGGCAGGAGGCGGCGCACCGCTTCCAGTGCCCCAAGCACAAGAGCGCGTTCCAGCCCGACGGCGCCTTCATCGAAGGGCGCGCGACCCGCAACATGGACCGCTACCATATCCGCCGCGACGGCGAGAAGGTCGTGGTAGATCTGGCGAAGCTCTACCGCGAAGATGAAAACCGGAATGAGTGGATCGGTGCGGTGGTGCAGCTCTGAGCTCACCGGGCTCGCCCTCGGGCTCGTACTGTTCGCCGGCGCGGTGCCCGCCGCCGCGCAGAGCAGCGGCGACTCGCTCGGGGTGAGCGAGCAGGTTTACACCGGCTGGAAGTATTTTCAGGTATACTGCTCCCGCTGCCACGGCGACGACGCGCTGGGTACCATGGCGGCCCCCGATCTCACCTACTCCCTGACCGACGAGGGGGGCGTGACGGCCGACTCGTTCAAAGTCATCGTGCACCAGGGCTCCTCATCGCCGAGCGCCGCACCGGATCAGCAGATGCGCGGCTTCGACGACCTCCTGGATTCGACGCTCGTCGAGGCCCTGTACGCCTATGTCCGCGCCCGGAGCGACGGCTCTCTGGGCGTGGGACGGCCCCGCCGAGCACCATCCGCACCTTGAGCGCAACGCCCCAGGACACGACCGCAGTCCCCGATTTCCTGATCCAGGCGCTCGGCCAGCGATACTCGCTGGAGCGCGAGATCGGGCGTGGGGGCATGGCCACCATCTACCTCGCCCGGGACCTCCGCGACGGCCGATCGGTGGCCATCAAGGTGATGCATCCGAACCTGGTGAAGACAATCGGGACCGACCGCTTTCTTCGGGAGATCGAGATCGCGGCGACGCTGTCGCACCCGCGGATCGTCTCGCTCTACGAATCCGGCGAGACCGGCGGCGTCCTCTACTACGCCATGCCGTACGTCGAGGGCGAGTCGCTCTTCGCCTGCCTCGCGCGGGAGTACCAGCTGCCGCTCGCCGACGCGCTGCAGATCGCGCAGGACGTCGCCGAGGCGCTGGGATATGCCCACGAGCACGGCGTACTGCATCGGGATGTGAAGCCGGAGAACATCCTGCTCAATGGCGGCCGTGCGGTGGTCGCCGACTTCGGGTTGGCCCGGGCAATCGGCGCGGCGAACTACCGGAGACTCACCGAGACCGGCGTCATCGTGGGAACCGTGTTCTACATGAGCCCGGAACAACTCCGCGAGGATTTCGATCTCGACCAGCGCACCGACATCTACAGCCTGGGCTGCCTGTTGTACGAGATGCTGACCGGAATTCCCCCCTACCCCGGAACCTCGATCAACCAGGTGATCACCCGGATTCTCAAGGCGCCGATCCCGTCGGCGCGGCGCGCCCGCGCCGAGGTGCCCGAGGCCGTGGATCAGGCCATCACCCGGGCTCTTTCCAAGACGGCCTCTGGCCGCTTCGCGACCGCGGGCGAGTTCGCCGCAGCCCTCCGTCCCCGAGTCTGACCGCCCCGCCGACGACGATCACCGCAGGTACGGCGCGACGTTCTTGGCGATCTTCCGGACCTCCCCATCGGTGAGCGGGAGCATGCTCCGGAAAATGGCCCAGCCTTGCCGCGGCGCCGGATTGCCGTCCACCGGCAGGTCGGACCCGTAGACAATGCGGTCCATTCCGATCTGCCTGAGCCGACGGACGAGCATCGCGGCTTCAGCCACCGGCGTCTCGATCGTGACGTTGGTCGCCACGTCGAAGTAGAGGTTTCTGGTCCGCTGGTCGCCCGCCGCGACGGCTTCCGCCAATGGCGAAAGCGCCCGGTCGACTTGTTCGACATAGCGCGGCCCGGCGCTTGCCATATGGGCGATCTGAATCGGGATGTCGGGAGCGACCGGCAGGATCTGGTTCAGGAAGATCTCGGAGTGTTCCCTCCCGTAGCTCGGGTCCGTGGTCCACAGGTGCGCGACAATCGGGATGCGGCGTTCGTTGGCCGCCCGAAAGACCTCGCGAAGCCGCTCCACGTGCTCCAGCTTGCGGACGTCGACCAGCGAGTTGGCGAAGTGCAGCTTGAGACCGCGGAGCCCGAGCGTGACGCATCGGTCCAGCTCCGCGATGGCGTACTCCTTGAGCGGACTGACGCCGCAAAACCCTCGCAGCCGGTCGGGAAAGCGCTTGACCTGCTGGCTGGTCCAATCATTCTCCGCCCGAACCTTGGCATACTCGTCGGAGACCGGGTTGCGCGGGTCCCCGTAGATGTATGCTGCCGACAGCACCACCGCGCGGCGAATGCCCGCGGCATCCAGCAAGGCGACGAGACTATCGGCCGTGATCGGCTCGTAGGTGGGGACGCCCGGAAAGGTCATCGTCTCCGCCCCGATGCGCCACGAGCCTCCCTCCCTCCTGAGCGCGAGCAGGGCCTGGCCGAAGTGCCGTAGGGAGTCTCCCTCGCCGCGAGAGAGGTAGGCGGCGAGATGGGCAGAAGCGCCGTCAGCCCGGTACTCGAGCGGCGTCAGCCGGTACGGGCGGGCGAACGTCTTCGTCGCCAGCTGGGCGCCGATCGGACCGCGGCCGCGGATCCAGCTCGTACGCTGGCCGATCGCCAGCAGTCCGTCCTCGGTGAACAGCTGCGCCAGTGCCGCGGAGTCGCCGAAAGCCCGGGTCCGCTGGTCGAGCAGCTGGGCGATTTCCGCCGGTACTTCCACGGCCTTCAAGGGCTTCGCCGACCAATGAACGGCCATGGCGGGACTGAGGAGATGCTGATGGTGATCGGCGACTGGCGCGACGATGGTGCCGGAAGCGGTCATCAGCAGCGCGGGCCAGGCTGCTCCCAGTCTCATCGCGGCTCCTTCGAACATGTTCAGTGACTGTGCAGTGCAGTAAGGATGCGCGACGTGACTCTGGTGACTCGGTCCGGCCCAGACTAACGGGCTACGCGCCGCCTGAGGTTCAGGGTGAGCGCTCCGCCCGCCGCTGCTAGCAGGGCGAGGAGCAGCAGCCCGCTGGTAAAGGTTCCGCTCGCCTCCTTCATCTGTCCGAGCAAGTTGGGGCCGAAGAAGGCGGCGGCGTTGCCGATCGAGTTGATCAGGGCTATGCCGCCGGCCGCCGCGGTGCCGCGGAGACTGCTGGTAGGCAGACACCAGAAGATCGGCAGGAACGACGTGGTGCCGATCATCGCGAGCGAAATGCCGATGACGGCCACCACGGGCGCTTCGGCCAATGCCGCCGTGGCGAAGCCGACCGCCGCGACGCCGAGCCCCGCTGCCGCGTGCCCGATCCGCTCGCCCCGCCGATCCGAGCTGAGGCCGATGAGAAGCATGCTCACCGCGCCGGCCAGGCCGATCGCTCCGACGATCCACCCGATGCGTTGATCGCTGATGGGCAGATGCTCCTTGACCAGCAATGGCAGCCAGAGCGTGACCGCGATGTTGCTGAGGGCGAACAGCACATAGGGCATTGAGAGCCACCAGAGCGTGGGATTGGCGATGGCCTGCCCGAAGGTATGACCCTGGTGTGCGTACATCCGGCGCTCCGATTCCAACCGGTCGATCAGCCAGTCGCGCTGCGCCGCGGGAAGCCAGCGCGCTGCTTCCGGCCGGTCGGTCAGATAGCGGATGGCCACGAGGCCTAGGATCACTGCCGGGACACCTTCGATCAGGAAGAGCCATTGCCAGCCGGCCAGGCCGAGTCGGCCGTCGAGCGCGAGCAGTCCGCCGCCGAGGGGGCCGCCGACGGCGCTCGCGAGCGGCACCGCGATCGCGAACCGCGAGATGGCCCGGGCCCGGCGTCGCTCGGGAAACCAGTGGCTCAAGTAGTAGATGATGCCGGGGAAGTACCCTGCCTCGGCCACGCCCAGCAGGAAGCGCATGAGATAGAAGCTCCACGCGCTCTCGACGAACATCATCGCGGCGGCGAGCGCGCCCCAGGAGATGGCGATGCGCCCGATCCACCGCCGGGCGCCCACCCTGGCGAGGATCAGGTTGCTCGGTACCTCGAACAGCGCGTAACCCAGAAAGAAGATGCTGG
>DATAFP010000112.1:0-2087 GCA_036257415.1 Gemmatimonadales bacterium | reverse complement strand
AGAGGCGCCGGTCGGAATCGAACCGACGAATCGAGGTTTTGCAGACCTCTGCCTTACCACTTGGCTACGGCGCCGGGGACAGCAAACGTAATGCGGCACAACGGGTTGTTCAACCCCGAACTTCCCGCACTTGCCCCGAGTTCGGATCGGCCGCAACTTCGCCGCTGACCCGCTTCGGAGGCCGCACATGGAAGGCACCATCCGGGAGGCGCGGCTCCGGCCGCAGTACGCGTCCCTCTACCCCGCGCTCGAGGCCGGCACCTGGCAGCTTGCCAGCGCCATCGGGCGGCAGCTCCTGCTCTGGCACCTCACGGCGTCCATCCCGCCCGAAGGCGAACGGCTCATGAGCGAAGAGCACTTCGAGTTCCGTGGCGGTGGCCCGCGCAACGGGGCCGACGCCAACGCGCGCACCCGCCACGCCGACCGGCCGCCCGCCTAGCTCACCCTCCGCCGGCGGTGCTCGGCCAGCCGATCGCCGAACGCCACGGCCGTGACCCATGCGAGGCCTACGGCGTACCCGCCGACGACGTCCGTGGGATAGTGGACACCGAGATAGACCCGCGAAGAGCCGATCAGGAGAATGATGAGGGCGGCGGAGAGCCACACCGCCCCCTGCACCACCCTGCTGTTGAGCCGGTGGGTGAGAAGGACGGCCAAGCCGCCGAAGAAGCAGACCGCAAACAGGGCGTGGCCGCTGGGAAAGCTGTAGGACGAGGGAGCCGGGTAATAGTCGTAGAAAGGTTCGGGCCGGGCCCGGCCGAAGAACAGCTTCAGTCCGGTGTCGAACAGCCAGGCACCCGCGATCGTCACCATGACCAGCAGCGCGCCACGGCGCCAGCCGCGGATGAGAAAAACGGCAGCGGCGAGAAGGCCGAGCGGTGAAAGACAGCGCGGCGCACCGTACACGCTCGCCCCCCACATGATCGCGCTCAAGGTCGGGCTCTCCAGCGAGCGCAGCGCGGTCCGGCCGGCGATGTCGAAGACCGTCGGCGCGCCCGAGCGGATCTGCAGGCCCAGCCACACGAACAGCAGGAGCGCCAGGACCGAGGCCGCCAGGCCGATCGCGAGCGTGGCACCGATGAGCGGCGCGCTGCCGGGCTCGGCGACGCGCGGCTCCGGGGGTGAAGTCATGTGCATGAGAGCAATGAGCCCCCGCGGGTGGCCTCCGGCAAGCCAGCGCGATACGTTGGGGGCATGAGCCGATTCCTTCTGAAGCGGGCGAGCCCCCGCGGCATCACGGTGCTCGCGCTGACTCTTCTGATCATCGCGGTGGTGATCCTGGTGGTGGTGCTCAGCCGTTACGTCGCGGTGTAGGTCAGAGCGCGCGCTTCGCCACCGTGGAGAAGACGAACCCCTTCCCCACGACCAGCACCCAGCCGGCGTCCTCGACATCGTTGGCGAAACGGTGCGCGAGATCGAATCGCACCGCCTCGGTGGCGGAGGCTCGGCTCGAGCCCAGTCTCAGGCCCAGGCCCGCGTCCCATCCCACCCGGCGCGGGGAGCCGTCGTACCAGGCGCCGCCGTGATCCACGAAGCCCGCGACTCCCAATCCCATCAGCCCTAGAAAGTCGTCCACCACAGTCACCCGGTACTCGGCCGTCGCGAGGAAGGTGCGGTCGCCGGTGAAGGCGTGATCGCCGAACGCCCGCGGACCGGTGCCGAGCCCGAGATCGAACTCGGCGCCCGGAAGCTGGTTCTTCAGCCAACCGGCCTCGGCGTGCAGAATGGCGACGTGGCGGGGGAAGGGTTTGGTTGCCGCCGTGACCCCGACCTGGACCACACCCGAGTCGAGTCCCGCCGAGTTGAAGAGCCCCCCGGCCAGGCCCTCGAGATAACCGAACCCGCCCGGGATCGCCGCACCCACCCGCGCGCTGACCAGCGGCCCGATGCCGTTGCGCTCGTAGCCGAACGCCTTCGGCGCGAGGTTGAAGCCAGCCCGCACCGTGGTGCCGATGTCCACGTCCTCCTCCCGCCCGAACCCGGCGACGCCCTCCATCACCAGGAATCTCGCGTGGTTCCAGACGAGATAAGGGCCGAACGCCCCGGTCACGCTGCGCGGAAAAGCCGGGTCCGGTACCTCGGGGACG
>DATAFP010000109.1:0-12058 GCA_036257415.1 Gemmatimonadales bacterium | reverse complement strand
CCCCCTGGCACCCCCTCACTTCAGCGAATAACGAATCGGTAACAATCGCCACTCCGGGAGCCACTAGGCGACCGCCGCCGGGCGGTGGCCCCGCGCCCTAACGAATGCAGGGCACCGAATCGGGGCTGATCAGCTTGAACTTGGCCGGGTCGTGCGGCGGTATGCGGATGGTGGTTTCGAGGATCGAGTCGAGCGGGACGAACTGCACCGTGACCCGATTCTCGACGGCCGGGTCGTGCGGGGGGATGACCAAGCCGCGCCTCGGCTCGCCTGGCCCGGACGGTAGGCCCACGATGGTCCGATGGGTCGGGTCGTGTGGGGGAATGAGAAAACGGCCGTCCGGGCGTGGGTTGGGCTCGCTACAGGGGAGCAGGACCACGTCGGTGGCAACCGGTGGTGAAGCCGGCTCGGGACGGGCGGCCGCCTCGGGCGCCGGCACGCTCTCGGCGGGGGTCGCTGCGGCGGTCATGACGCTCAGCTCATCGGCACCGTTGGCGGGCGCCGCGGCGGCCGGCCGACCCGGCCTTCCGGATTCACCGGCCCGGGGCGGCCCATAGCGGAGCCACAGCGCGAACCCGAGCGCCGCCACCGCAACGCCCAGCGCGGCCCCGAGGGCCAACTGTGTCGTCCTGATCTCGCGATCGTCGTCCGCGGGGGACGCCATGGATCGCTCCTCAGCCGCCGGCCTTGCCCAAGATCTCGCGGGTGCGCCGCAGTAGCTCGTCCGGCGTGAACGGCTTTTCCAGCACCGGCTGGTCGTCACGCGGGCTCATCGACGTGTACAACACCGGAAGGCCTGGGCGGCGCGCGGCGATCTGCTGCACCAGCTCGGGCCCGGGAATGTCCGGGAGCCCGACCTCGGCCACGACCAACGCAAATGGAACGTCGTAACGGTCGAGCAGCTCCAGCGCTTCCACCCCATCACAGGCGGATACCCAACGGTATCCCGCGGCCTCGACGGTCCGCGAGGCCAGCCGCCGCGCCTCGCTGTCCGGATCTACGATGAGCACGGTTTCGTCCGACTTGCGATCGATAGCCGGATCCGGCGTCGCCGCTGCCGCTTCGGCCCGAGCCGGCGCGAGCACCAGCTCCGCCGCCGGCTCGGTCCGGCGTGATCCGCTCGAACGGCGCCGCTTCACCTGAGCCAGGCGGCCCTCGGCACTCTCGAGCAGGAACTCGGCCTCCCCTGCACGCGCTTCCGCCATACGCGCGAGCGCCCGGGAACGCGCCCCCAGCACGGCGATCACCAAGCCGGACACGGCGAAGACCAGTTGGCGGACGAGGTCCGGATGGGTCTCGAAGCCGAAGGCGCGATGGGGAGGGAAGAACCACCAATTGAGGGCCGCCGTGGAGAGCACCAGCGCGAGAAGTCCCGGGCCCAGGCCCCCCAGTAGTGCGGCTGCAGCGACTGCGAGCAGCAGGAGAGGCTCGTAGGTTGGGTGCAGAATTGGCTGGAGCGCCAGATCGACCGCCACTGCTGCGGCGGGACCGGCGATCGCAAGTCCGTATCCTATCATACGTTGTGCAGCAGCCACCGAGTCTGCCTCCGCCTGCTCCTCCGGGAATATGGGCCCCACAACTGCGATTTGACCAGCCGGGCGATTCCAGCACGTTCTTCGACGTCGACTCCGCGCTCCCGCGCTTGACCAGCACGGCAACGACGAGGCTTCCGGGCGTCACATGAGTGACGCTGGGTTTCCACGGTAGTGTCCGGTTTTGACTGGTACAAACGCGATCGATATTCTGGCCCTGATAAACCCGCTCAGCCATTGGCGGGCCCTTTAGGCTGTACCCGATCGCGGGCCGTACATGATGAGGGCCATGCCGAACAGGCAGAGCGCCCCGCCCAGGTAGTCCCACCGATCCGGCCGGTGGCCGTCTATCGCCCACCCCCAGGCGAGCGACAGCGCGATGAATAGGCCACCATAGGCGGCATAGACCCGTCCGAAATTCGTGGGCTGGAGAGTGGCCACGAGCCCGTAGGCGGCAAGGCCCAGCCCGCCCACAACCGCGAGCCACACCGACCGCCGCTCGCGGAGCGTGAGCCACACGAGATACCCACCCCCGATTTCCAGCAGCCCCGCCAGCAGGAAGTACGCGACGGAGCGAAGGACCATCAGCGGGTGACGGCGGGTAGATGCAGCTCGGCGCGGATGAACTCTTTTACGCCTTGAGCCCCGGCGAGGCGGAGGCGGAGTGGACCACGGTCAGGCGAGACATCCAACCCGAAGGCGAGGAACGGACAGCACAGCCGCTCCCGTCCGACAAACTCCGTCACGGCATCGTATTCCTGTGCCCGGAACCGGAAGGCGAGTCCGTCAGGGAGTTCGCTGATTTCCTCGACGGCCTCGGTCATCAAGCGGCGGATCAGGGCGTGATGGGGTCCCCGCTGCTCGGCGGGGATCGCAGTCATGTCGCAGGCAAAGGGAACGGACATGGACAGCAATTTAGCCTGGCAGGGAAACTGTTACCTGAAAACCGGACACTACCGGTTTCCACGGGGGCGCTTGTGGCTGGCCCGTCTTTCTCTTAAGGTGCAGAAACCCCCTGACCCGTTGCACCGACCCGGGCGGCCTTAGGGCAAGGCCCGTTAGCCGGAGACCCACTTGGCCGCACCCCAGCCGCGGCACGCGGAAGCGGCCTCTGGCTCACTGCATGAGCTGCCGGCCCGCTTGACCCTCGGCCGGTCCAGAGGGTGGAACTACGTCCTGGCCGCACTGGGCGTCGCCGCCGTCGCCGCCGCACGTTCGGCGATCCACCCGTACGTCGGCACCGCCGATCCCGCACTTACCATATTCGTCTTCCTCGTGGGCGTCGGGATTGCGGGCACGCTCCGGGGCGTCGAATGCGCGCTGGTTTCCCTCCTCCTGGGCGGCGCCGCCGCCTGGTTCCTCTTTCTCGGTCAGCTGTACTCGATGACCGTCCTGGATCCGGTCGTTCTCGTCGGCATCGCCCTTTACGTGCAGACCGGGGTGGGGATCGCGTTTCTGACCGGCGGGCAGCACCGAGCCTACCTGCAGGCTCGCGCCGCGGCCGCAGAGGCCGCAGCGAAGGCGCAGGAGGTGACCCGGGAACGGGCCGCGCGCGAACGGGCCGAGCAGGCCTTGCTGCGTTTGGAGGAGCGCGCAGCCCGGGACCCGAGCGCTCGACAGCGGCAGGCGATGCAGCTCGCGCACGACGCGGCCGGACTTGGGACGTGGGACCACGACCTGGTGAACGGGGCCATGGAATGGGACGCACGGGCCAAGGCCCTCTTCGGTATCGCGGCCGATGTCCAGATGACCCGGGCAATGTGGGCCGCCGCGGTTCATCCGCCCGACCTTCCGAACGCAGAGGCACTTCAGGAGCTGGCATTAAAGGAGCGAAAGCCGTTTTCGGCGGAGTACCGCATCCGCTGGCCGGACGGCAGCATTCATTGGATTACGGCGGTCGGGCGTGCCAGCTTCGATCCCGCCACGGGGACCCCGCTCCGCATCGCGGGAGTGATGCTCGACGGAACCGACCGGAAGAAGGAGGAGGAGCGTCTCAGCGAAGTGCTGCGGCTGGAAGCGATCGGGCGGCTGGCCGGCGGCGTGGCGCACGACCTCAACAACATGCTCGTCGCCATCCTCGGATTCAGCGAGCTCCTCGTCCGCACGCTCGACGTCGACGATCCCAGGCGGCGCGACGTCGATCAGATCACCGAAGCGGCAACCCGGTCGGCCAAGCTCACCCGGCAACTGCTCGCCTTCGCTCGCCGCGAGCTGATCCAGCCGCAGCGGCTCGAATTGAATCGGGTGGTGGAGCGCAGCGAACCCACCCTCCGGTCGGTGCTCGGCGCCGGCATCAGACTGGTGTTCCACCTGTCGGCCGAGGGCGGCGTGATCTACGCCGACCCGAGCCAGGTGGAGCAGATCCTCATGAACCTGGTGCTCAACGCGCGCGACGCGATGCCTGGCGGCGGGAGCATCACCATCGAAACAGCGACTGGCCCGAACCGGCACCTGATGCTTGCCGTGCGCGATACCGGCCACGGGATGGACCCAACCATCCTCCGCCGGATCTGGGAGCCCTTCTTCACCACCAAGCCGGCGGGGCGTGGAGCGGGACTCGGCCTCGCGGCGGTCCACGGCGCGGTCCAGCAGAGTGGCGGGTTCGTGGACGCAGAGTCCCAGCCGGATGAGGGAACTGTCGTGCGGGTGTTCTGGCCCGAGGTACAAGTCGAGGCCGGGCACACCTGATCCGCCTGGCGGTGGTCGCGATGATGGGAACGGCACAACCGCCGGACCACCCATCGTCGCCGTTTTTATATTTGAGCATGTCCTTGAACGACTTTCACCCGATCATCGCCCGCTGGTTCGCGGAACGGCTGGGCGAGCCCACCGAGCCGCAGCGCGCGGGCTGGACGGCTATCCGGGACGGCCGGGACACGCTCATCGCTGCCCCGACCGGCTCCGGAAAGACGCTGGCCGCTTTCCTTATCGAGCTGGACCAGTTACTCCGGCAGAGCCTCGAGGGTTCGCTGCCGGAGGAAGTGCGCGTCGTGTACGTCTCGCCGCTCAAGGCGCTGAGCGCCGATATCCACCGAAACCTCGCGGAGCCCCGACGGGAGATTCGGCGGCTGGCCGAGGAGATGGGGTATGGCGCCCCGCGCATTACCGCCGCGGTCCGATCGGGGGACACCCCGGCCGCCGAGCGCTCGGCGATGCTCAAAGCGCCGCCACACATCCTCGTCACCACGCCGGAGTCGTTGTACCTACTGCTCACGGCGCAGCGGAGCCGGGAGATGCTCCGCAACGTACGCACGGTCATCGTGGACGAGATCCATGCGGTGGTCGAATCGCGGCGGGGCGCCCATCTCGCGCTGAGCCTCGAGCGTCTCGAGCATGCGGCGGGTCGGAAGCTCCAGCGGATCGGGCTGTCCGCGACGCTGGAGCCGATCGAGACGGTGGCCGACTGGCTGGTTGGCAGACGGTCACTCCATCCGTCCAGCGTTCCCTCCGATCCTCCGGCCATCATCAACGCCGGCCACCGCCGCGCGCTCGACCTCGCGCTCGAGCTGCCCAGGTCGCCGCTCGAGGCGGTGCTTCCTGGAGAGGTCTGGGAAGAGATCTACGACCGGCTCGCCGAGCTGATCCGTGCCCACCGGACCACCCTCGTGTTCGTCAACACGCGGCGGCTGGCGGAACGGGTCGCGCGGCACCTGGCCGAGCGCCTTGGCGAGGACGCGGTGACCGCGCATCACGGGAGCCTGGCCAAGGAAGTCCGTCTGGATGCGGAGGAGCGGCTCAAGTCGGGCGGGCTCCAGGCGCTGGTCGCCACGGCGTCGCTCGAGCTCGGGATCGACATCGGTCACGTCGATCTCGTCTGCCAGCTGGGGTCGCCGCGGCGGATCTCGACTTTCCTGCAGCGGGTGGGCCGTTCGGGACACACGGTGCGTGGCACGCCGAAGGGCCGGCTGTTCCCGTTGAGCCGTGACGAGCTGGTGGAGTGCGTGGCGCTGCTCCGCACGGTGCGACGTGGTGCACTCGACCGCATCGAGATCCGCGCCAAACCGCTCGACGTGCTCGCGCAGCAGCTGGTGGCGGAAACGGCGAGCGAGGACTGGGACGCCGACGATCTGTTCGAGCTGTTCCGGCGGGCCTATCCCTATGGCGAGCTCACTCGCGCCGAGTTCGATGAAGTGGTCGCGATGGTCTCACAGGGATTCACGACCCGGCGCGGCCGGCGCGGCGCGCTGGTGCATCACGATCCCATCAATGGCCGGCTCCGCGGGCGGCGGGGCGCCCGGCTGCTGGCGATCACCTCGGGCGGCGCAATTCCGGACAACGCCGACTACCGGGTGGTCTTGGAGCCGGAGGGAACGTTCCTGGGCACGGTAAACGAGGACTTCGCCGTGGAGAGCATGGCGGGCGACATCTTCCAGCTCGGCAACCTCTCCTGGCGAATCCAGCGGGTCCAGCAGGGCACCGTGCGGGTCGAGGATGCCCGCGGCCAGCCACCCAGCATTCCGTTCTGGTTCGGCGAAGCGCCGGCGCGAAGCCCCGAGCTGTCGGCGGCGGTGTCGGAGCTCCGTAGTGAGGCTGAATCCAGATTGGCGGACCGCGACCGCGCGCGGGCGTGGCTTGCCATGGAGGCGGGCTCCGGCGACGCCGCCGAGCCGGCGGCGCTCCAGCTGACCGAGTATCTCGCTGAGGCCGAGCGGATGCTCGGCACGCTGCCGACGCAACAGACCGTCGTGGCGGAGCGGTTCTTCGACGAATCGGGTGGGATGCAGCTCGTCATCCACGCGCCGTTCGGAAGTCGGGTGAATCGGGCGTGGGGGCTCGCGCTCCGCAAACGCTTCTGCCGCCAGTTCAACTTCGAGCTCCAGGCCGCGGCCACCGAAGACGCGATCCTGCTCTCGCTGGGACCGCAGCATTCCTTCCCGCTCGACAACGTGTTCCGGTTTCTCCAGCCGGAGACGGTCGCCGACATCCTGGTGCAGGCGTTGCTCGATGCGCCGATGTTCGGCACTCACTGGCGGTGGAACTCCACCATCGCGCTGGCGATTGCCCGGCGTCGGGGTGGACGTCGGGTACCGCCGCAAATTCAGCGCATGGAAGCGGACGATCTCCTGGCCGCTGCCTTCCCCGATGCCGCCGCGTGCCTGGAGAACATTCCGGGGGATCGCGAGATCCCCGACCACCCGTTGGTGCGTCAAACGGTGGACGACTGTCTCCGCGAGGTGATGGACGTCGACCGGCTCGTCACCGTGCTGGAAGGGCTCCGATCGGGCGCAATCCGCTGCGTGGCGCGCGACCTGCCCGAGCCCTCGCCGCTTGCGGCGGAGATTCTCAACGCCCGGCCCTACTCGTTCCTGGACGACGCGCCGCTGGAGGAACGCCGAGCCCAGGCGGTGTACACGCGGCGCGCGTTCGAGCCCTCCAGCGCGGCGGACCTGGGCGCGCTGGATGAAGCCGCCATTGCGCGGGTTCGGGACGAGGCCTGGCCCGACGTCCGCGACGCCGATGAGTTGCACGATGTGCTGCTCACGTCGGGCTTCCTGACCGAGGCGGAGGGGATGACCGGACGGGACCGGGTCTCGTGGAGCCCGCTGTTCGTCCGCCTGCTCGAGGCGCGTCGTGCGAGCGCGGTAAAGCCGAACCCGAACGCCCAGGTGCTGTGGGTCGCGGCGGAACGGGTCGCCGAGCTGGGCGACACGAAGGAGATGCTGCGCGGGCGGCTGGGCATCGTCGGACCAGCCACGGCTTCCAGCCTGGCGCTCCCGCTCGGCGTGGCCGGGTCGGACGTTGAGGCCGCGCTGGTAGCACTGGAGGCGGAAGGAGTCGTACTCCGCGGCCGCTTCACACCGGCGGCGCCCGGCGACACCGTCGACCTCGAATGGGCCGACCGCCGGCTGCTCGCGCGCATCCACCGCTACACGCTCAATCGCCTACGCGCCGAGATCGAGCCGGTGAGCGCCGCCGATTTCATGCGGTTCCTGTTCGCGTGGCAGCACGTAGATCCCGAGCATCGGGTCGCAGGTCTGGAAGGGCTGGCAAAGGCGATCGGACAGCTCGACCGGTTCGAAGTGCCGGCGGCGGCGTGGGAGAGCGACATCCTGGCCGCGCGCTGCGAGGAATACGACCCCGCCTTGCTCGACGCGCTTTGCCTTAGTGGCCGGGTGGCATGGGGCCGGCTCTCGGGCTCGCAGCCGGGCGGCCGCTCGGCCGGGCCGATCCGCACCACGCCCGTCGCGCTCTTCCTTCGGGAACACGCGGCAGACTGGGTGGCGGATGCGCCGTCCGACGATGGCGCCGCCCTGGGGGAGTATGCCCGACAGGTGCGCGCTGTCCTCGAGCGCCGCGGCGCATCGTTCTTCCACGAGCTGGTAGCCGCCTCGGGACTCCTCACGACCCAGGTCGAGCGGGCCCTCGCCGAGCTGGCCGGTGCCGGAATCGTCACCGCGGACAGCTTCGCCGGCCTCCGCGCCCTGATCACGCCGTCGAGCAAGCGGAAGCCGCCGGCCGGCGGACTTCGCCGCCAGGGCACCGTTCCGTTCGGCATCGAGAGTGCGGGACGGTGGGGGATGCTGAGGAATGGCCGGATGAGCGGAGGGACGAATGGTCAGAGTCGCGATGCCGCTACGTTGACCAGTTGGGCCAATGCACTGCTGCTCCGCTACGGCGTCGTGTTCCGCGCGATCCTGCAACAGGAATCGGGCGCGCCGCCCTGGCGGGACTTGCTGCTCACCTATCGCCGGATGGAAGCGCGGGGCGAGATCCGGGGTGGGCGGTTCCTCGCCGGACTGGCCGGCGAGCAGTTCGCCCTGCCCGAGGCGGTCGCCCAGCTCCGCGCCGTGCGCCGGAGCCATCGCTCCGGGCGGCTGATCGCGGTGAGCGCCGCCGACCCACTCAACCTGACCGGGGTCATCACACCCGGCGACCGCGTCCCAGGATTGGCATCGAACCGCGTTCTCTACCAGGACGGCGTGCCGGTCATGGCGATCGTTGCTGGCGAAGTCCGGCGCCTTGTGCCGCTCGACGATACCCGCGGCTCGGAGCTCGAGCGGGCCGTCGTTCGGAAGCCGGTGAGTGCCGCCCTCCGTGCCCGGCTCGGCATGAAGGGAATGCCCGCATCGGTGATGCAGCGACGGCCCGGCCGCCGGCGGCGGACTGCCACCAAGGCCCAAGGCACCGGCGCGTGACCCGCACCGCCTCCACCCCAGAGCCCTCTATATTGAGGGCGTGAGAATTCCCGCCCTCGTCTCGCGGCTCAGCGCGCTGCTGCTCATCGGGGTGTTTCTGAGTGGCGGCGGAAGCATGCCGGTCGTCGACGCGATTTCGCACGGGTCGGGACCCGGCATCGCCGGAGTTCCCCATTTCGAAGCCAACAGCCCCACCGACAGCCATCGGGACTTTTGTAGCCTCGGAGCCAGCATCCCGCTGGCTGCCCACCTCTCCCCGTTTCACGCCGATATCGTTATCGGGCTGATGTCGTTTCCGGAGGCGGCCCACCGCTGGAGCACGCCGCGCTCCGCCGATCTCGGGCTTCTTCCGCAACCTCGCGCACCACCGAGTCTTTCCGCGTAGCGTCCGGCTCGGCCGGCGCGTGCGATGAAGGGCCGGCGCCACCTCGGCGCCCGGCGGCGATTCACGCGCGGAGATCTCATGCCCCACCGCATCCGGGCAGCCCTGTGGCTGCCGGTGGCATTCCTGCTCTTCCCCGTCGAAGTCCCGGCCCAGGTGCCCGACTCGACGATGGCCGACTCGCTCCGGCGAGCGGTCAGCGGGCTTACCGCCAGACTCGACTCGCTCGACGCGGGACGATGCCCCACCGGAACTGCCGTCGCCGTCCCGGCAGTACAGGCCGGCCAGGATAGCGCGCTCGCCGCGGCGGTTAAGCAGCTTGGCGAGCGGCTGGAGCGCTCGATCGCCGGCCGATGCCCGACCGGTGCAGCGGCGGCCGGGGCTCCGCCGCCCGACTCCGCGGCCGATGATCTTGCCGCCCTTCGGGCGGCCGCGGCGGCGGCTGCCGGCGCAGAGCCCGGCCCCGCTCCGGGCGCTCCCGAGGACACCACCGGCGCTGCTGCTCCGCCCGACCAGGCGCCTCCGACCGGGCCGCGGAACGCGAACATCCTCAACCCGGAGATCAGCGCCACGGGCGACCTCCGGTTGATCGCACGCGACGAGGGACCGCAGCGCGACAACGCCGAGCTGCGCGAGGTCGAGCTCTCGTTCCAGTCGGCGCTCGACCCGTACTCGAAGACCAAGATCTTCCTCACCTTCGAGGACGAAGAGATCGGCATCGAGGAGGGGTACATCTACTACAGCGGCCTCCCCGGCCGCATCCGAGTCGACGGCGGCAAGTTCCGCCAGCCGGTCGGGGACCTCAACCGCTGGCATCTGCACGCGCTCCCCGAGAACGAGTATCCGCTGGTTTACCAACGGTTCCTGGGTGAAGAAGGGCTGGCGGGCATCGGCGTGTCAGTCTACACCACGTTGCCGTTATCGCTGGCCGGTGGCACCCACGAGGTCTATCTCCAGGGCACGCTGTCCGAGAGCGAGCCCCTGTATGCCGGCGGGCGGCAGCCGAGCCTGCTAGGGCGGCTGCAGAACTTCTGGCAGCTCTCCCGCAGCAGCTACGCCCAGGTCGGCTTCACCGCCACGGGCGGCAACAACAGCGACGCCGACCTGCAGAGCCGCCTGCTCGGCCTCGACTTCCGCTTCACCTACCGCCCGCCGGAGGCGGGCACCCGGCGCGACATCACGTTCCGCGCCGAGGGCTACCGGCTTCATTCCACCGAGCTCGGGCTCACCACGAACCGGTACGGCACGTTTCTCGATCTCAACGCCCGGCTCAGCCGGCGCTGGATCCTGGGGGCGCGCTACGACTGGGTCGAGGCGCCGAGGGGGCCGGACGACACAGAATGGCGGATCACGCCCACCATAACGTGGTGGCAAAGTGAGTTCGTCTACCTGCGTCTCCAGGGCGAGCATCGCAACAGCGACCTTGCCGGGACCACCAACCTGCTCACCCTGCAGGCGGTCTGGGCTGTGGGTCCGCACAAGCACGAGACGTATTGAACGCACACGACGCGAAAGGATCGCGAGATGTTGATCGCCGCACTCCCACTGCTTGCCGTCCTGGCCGGCCCACCCGACTCGATGGCACCGCCGCCGCTCAAGGTGGTTACCAGCCTTCCCACCTATGCCGCCATCGCCCGTGAGGTCACCGGCGACCGCGCGACCGTCACCGCGATCGCGCAGGGCGACGAAGATCCGCACTTCGTGCAGCCGAAGCCCAGCTTCATCGCACTGCTCAGGAACGCGGATCTGTTCGTCACCACGGGCCTCGACCTCGAGCTCTGGGTGCCGGCGCTGCTCGACCGCGCGGGAAACCGCAAGGTGGCCGAGAACGGACCGGGCTATGTGCCGGCTTACCGCGGCATCCATCTCCTCGAGGTCCCCGTATCGGTGAGCCGGGAGGCGGGCGACATCCACGCCGATGGCAACCCGCACATCCACACCGACCCGATCAACGGGATCATCATCGCGCGGAATATCCTCGATGGGTTGAAGCGAGTGGCACCGAAGGACGCTCCCTACTTCCAGGAGCGCGGGCAGGCCTTTGAGCGTCGCGTGCTGGAGGCGACGATCGGCCCGGAGCTGGTTCAGATCCTCACCCCGGCCACCGCGTTCAGCCTGCTGGAGAGCAACAAGTTCGGCGGCTTCATCGCCCGGCAGCAGTACCAGGGCAAGCCCCTGAGCGACCGGCTCGGCGGCTGGCTCGCCGAGGGCCAGGTGCTGCGGGGGAAGGAGATCGCCTGTTACCACAAGGAATGGGCCTACTTCAGCCAGCGGTTCGGGATCACCTGCGTGACCTACATCGAGGCCAAGCCGGGCATTCCACCGACGCCCGGGCACGTGCAAGAGGTCATCGCCCTGATGCGGGAACGGAAGATCCCGCTGCTGTTCGCGTCGAACTACTTCGACCGCCGCCAGATCCAGCAGGTGGCAGAGCGGACCGGTGCCAAGGCGGTCATCGTTTCGGAGAACGCCGGCGGGATGCCGGGCACGGACACGTACTTCGACCTGATCGGCAGTTGGATTCATGGCCTGAGCGCCGCCCTCCAGGTCCCGACCGCTGACAAGGCGGGGGCCTAATATGGATCTTGGCCTCTTCCTCCCGCCGCTCGCGGCGTGTCTGGTGATCGTGGCCATCCACTCCTACCTCGGGCTCCACGTCATCGCCCGCGAGGTGATCTTCGTGGACCTCTCGCTCGCCCAGATGGCCGCGCTCGGCTCGGCGGTCGCGATACTGGCCGGCAGCGCCCCCGATTCCACCACCGCATTCGTGTACGCGCTCGGCTTCACCACCATCGGCGCGGTGCTGTTCGCCCTCAGTCGCACCGCCGGCCACGGACGGGTGCCGCAGGAAGCGATCATCGGGATCGTGTACGTTGTGGCATCTGCTGCCGCGCTGCTGGTGGCTGATCGCACACCCCGTGGTGGCGAGACCATCAAGGACATCCTGGTGGGGAGCCTGCTGTGGGTCACCTGGCCTACCATCGGCCGGCTGGCGGTGGTTTACGCGG
>DATAFP010000055.1:0-6213 GCA_036257415.1 Gemmatimonadales bacterium | reverse complement strand
AACCTCACGCTGGACGGAACGATCAATCCCGACTTCGGGCAGGTAGAGGTGGACCCGGCCGTGGTCAACCTGACTGATGTGGAGACGTTCTTCGAGGAGCGGCGGCCTTTCTTCATCGAGGGCAGCACCATCTTCACCAACTTCGGGTTCGGCGGCGCCAACGACTTCTGGGGCTTCAACTGGGGCGGCGCAGACCTTCTGTACACCCGCCGCATCGGGCGTGCACCACAGGGATCGATCCCCGATGCCGACTACAGCACCAGCCCTTCAGGGGTCAACATCCTCGGCGCTGGCAAGCTCACCGGCAAGGCCGGGTCCTGGAACCTCGGCATCCTGAACGCGCTCACCAGCCGCGAGCACGCGCAGCTCGCCGCCGGCGGTGTCACATCGCAGGCGGAGGTGGAACCACTCGCCTGGTACGGTGTCTCGCGAGTGCAGAAGGAGTTCAACAGCGGGCGGCACGGGTTGGGGTTCATCGGCACGGGCACGGCGCGGGCATTCGACGACCCGCGCCTTCGGAGCGAGGTCAATGCCAATGCTTTCGCTCTGGGCGTGGACGGCTGGCTGACGTTCGATCGCGCCGGCGTCTGGGTGCTGTCGGCGTGGGCCGGCGCCAGCCGCGTGGCGGGAGCGGCCGACCGGATCACCGAGGTGCAGCGGAGCTCGGTGCATTACCTGCAGCGGCCGGACGCCACTCACTTCACCTTCGACACGACCCGCACCTCGCTGAGCGGATGGGCGGGACGGATGCTGGTGAACAAGCAAAAGGGCGACTGGCTCTTGAATGCGTCGCTGGGTGCCTTCTCCCCGGGATTTGAGGCGAACGACGTCGGCTTCCAGATCTGGGCCGACTACGTCAACAGCCACCTGATGGTCGGCCGGCGGTGGACCCGTCGGAGCCGACTGTTCCAAAGCGTCCAGCTCAACCTGGCCACGTACCGCTCCTGGACCATGGGCGGTGATGTGACCGGCGAGGGGTACTGGGGCCGCGGGATGTTCCAGTTCCGCAACTTCTATACGTGGACCGGGATCGTCGAGTACAACCCCTGGAGCGCCAATGCTCGCCGCACCCGCGGTGGACCGTTGAGTCTCAACCCGCCTGGCGTCTTCCTCCGAAGCGAGTTCACCTCGGACACTCGGAAGACCTGGTCTTTCGGCCTCAACCTCGAGGGCAGCGACTACGAGCTGGACCGGCAGAGCAGCTTCCTGATCGAACCCAGCGTCGAGTGGCGCCCGACCAGCAAGTTTACGGTAAGAGTCGCGCCGCTGTACGAGAAACTGAAGACGACGGCGCAATACGTGGGCGAGTTCGAAGACCCCGCGGCGACCGCTACGTTCGGTCGTCGGTACCTTTTCGCCGCGCTTGACCAGAACACCCTGTCTGCCAGCATCCGGTTGAACTGGATCTTCACGCCCCGGCTCAGCCTCGAGCTCTACGCCCAACCGCTCCTGTCGTCGGGCGCGTACACGGAGTACAAGGAGCTCGCGCGACCGCGAAGCTATGAGTTCGGGCTTGCCGGTCCGGCGGTGTCGATCGGCAACGACCAGCTTGCGGTGACACCGGCCACACCGGGTGTGCCGGCGCTCGAGTTCCCCAATCCAAACTTCTCGCTCTCCTCGTTGCGTGGAAACGCCATCCTCCGCTGGGAATATCAGCCTGGCTCCACGCTCTTCCTGGTGTGGACCCAGGACCGGTCGGACACGGTTCTGGATGGCGAGTTCAGCGTGCGGGAAGGGATGAGCCGGATGTTCGCGGGACCCGCGGACAACGTGTTCCTGGTGAAGATCTCTTACTGGTGGAGGCCATAGGAGCCGCACCGCCTCCCGAGCGGGCTAGATTTGCCGGATGGTTCGCCCCCGCGACGGACATGCCGTGTGGCTCGGGATCACTTTGGCTCTGCTGGCCGCGTGTCGCTCCTCGAAAGTCCCGCCCCCTCCGATCGTCACCCTCGCCGCCGCGTCCGACAGCCTGCGCGCCCCGTTTCAGGACGCGGCGGGCGCCGTTTGGTTGGGCAACGGCCGCTGGGCGATCGTGTCCGAAGGCGCCGGGGTCGTGGTGATCGCGGATTTCACCACCGATCGCGTCACCCGCCTAGACGGGGATCGCGCCAAACAGCTGAGCAACCCCTTTGCGGTGTTCACGCCCCGGCCCGACACGCTCTGGGTATCCGACTGGGGGCTCCGGCGGGTAACCGCCTGGACCGGTGACCGGCTCGCAGCCACGGTACCCGCGACCGAAGAGTTGCGCGGCGCCCTGCCTCGCGCCCGCGACGAAGCCGGCCGGTTCTACGTCTCGATCACGCCGCCTGCGGGAGGTGATGGGAGCGGCACCCGTGACTCCGCCGTGATTGTTCGGGCATCCGCGGACCTGCATGGCGGCGACACCGTGGCCCGCCTTGCCCCCCTCGATCTGGCGGAGGTCCAGTCCGAAGGGGGGCGGCGGTTCGAGCGGCGGGTCTTCAGCGGTCAGGATGCGTGGGGGGTGATTCCGGACGGCACGGTGTGGGTCGCTCGGGTGTACCAGAACCGGGTCGACTTTCGAACCCCGGACAGCAAGGTTATCCGGGGACAGCCCTTGCCCGATCGCGTGCTCGAGGTAACGCGGGCCGACCGGGAGCTTTTCATCCGGACCTTTCCGCCGGAACTCAGGCGCAGCGCCGAGATGCTTCCGTTCGCGCCGATCAAGCCGCCGTTCGAGACCGGGTTCACCGGTGCCGACGGGATGGTCTGGTTGCAGAAGACGAAGGCAGCGTTCGACTCGACCGGCCGCTATCACGTGGTGAACCGGCGGGGCCAGCTGGTTCGCGAGATCCGCGTGCCGACCACGAGCCGCATACTGGCCGCAGCCGCGGATCAGGCGCTCGCGGTGGAGGCCGACAGTGCGGGGCTTCGGCTGCTGCAGTATGCCGTGCCCCCAGAGACCAAACCAGGGAGTTCGTGATGAAGGCAGTGCATGGCGTGAGGGTCGCCGCGGTATTGCTCGCCGCGTGTGGCCAGGCAGACGGCAGTGCGCCGGCTCAGAATGTCACGGTCGAGGCCAAGTTGCCCGCCAGCTTCGCCCAAGTCGGCAACGTGGTCGAGCTGGACGGCGGGCGAGTGGCGTTCGCCGCCGACCGGCAATTCCTCATTGCCGACCTAGGTTCCGGAAAGGTCGATACCATCGGGGTCCGCTCCGATACGCTCACGCCAGGGGCTCCGACATCGGTGTACAAGTTTCCCGGCTGGGTAGCCCACCTCGCTGGCGATACGGTGGCGTTGGTGGACTTCGCCGCGATCCGCACGACGCTCTGGAACGAGCGAGGGCAGCCGCTCCAGGCGCTGGCGATTCCGCCGATCGGCGGCGCAACGCCGGTGCTCGCATACGATCATCAGGGTTTTGGCTACAAGACGGATTACCGCTCGTTGCTGGGAAGTCCGGAACCCGGTGCCACGCCGCGTCCAGCCGACAGCATCCCGGTGATCCGCATCCAGCTTCGTACTGGTCGGGTCGATACCGTGGCGAATCTCTCGGCGCCGGTGTTGGGCGAGGCGAAATTCGGGGAGCAAACCCAGCAGGTGGCCACGATCTTCGGCCCCAACGATCTCTTCGGCACCCTTCCCGATGGCCGGGTCTGGGTGGCCCGCGCCAGCGAGAATCGGGTGGATTGGCGCGGGCCCGGCGGAGTGTGGATCCGCGGCGACCGGCGCGAGTTCGACAAGGTTCCGGTCACCGAGGCCGACAAGGCAAGGGTGCTCGAGCGTATCCGCGCGCAGGCGGGCGGACGGTTGTCGGACGATCTCCCGCTGCAGTGGCCGTTCGCGACGCACAAGCCGGCGTTCGAGAACGCGGCCGCGTCCCCCTCGGGCGAGGTCTGGCTGCAGCGTTCCCGGCCGCTGGAGGCGACCACCTACGTGTACGACGTGTACGGCCCGGACACCAAGTGGAAGCGGGCGGTGGAGCTGCCGCCGGATCTTGTGCTGGCAGGCTTCGGCAAAAACGGCGCGCTCTACGGCGTGGCGAAGGAAGGCGAGCGCCGGACGGTGGCGCGGATGAGAGAGCGTTAACGGCTAGTCCAGTATGTGCGGCTCCTCCGGCGCCGCACCGGCCGTCTTGTCGGTTCGACGCCGGTCCCGGCGTTGTCCTTGCTCGTACCAGCGTCGGGTGATCTCGCCCGCGAGCTCGCGATTCCCCAGCCCGAATGCCAATCCCACCGCGAGCGCGACCGCGCCCAGGATCAGCGTGAACGCCGAAGTGACGATCTCCTCTGCCACACCCACCTGCTGCAGCGCCATGAAGAGGGCGATCATGAGCACGGCGCCCTTCGCCAGCTTGGCGAGCGTGGGCACGCCCGCGACGCTCCCGGCCGACGCGAGGATGAGCCCGCGGACGAACTCGCCCATGATCATCCCCAGAATTACGATCACGATGGCGGCGATGAGCGTTGGGATGAACGCGAGCATCATTCCGAACATCTCGTTGATGCTCTCGAGCCCGAGGGCCGTGCTGGCAAGCAGTATCACCACCAGCATCACCAGCCAGAAAATCAGCTTGGCCAGCGCCCGGACCGGGTCGAGTCGCGAGCCGGTGCGCTCCACGACCTCGTCCAGGCCGCCGGCGTGCGCCACCTTGTTGAAGTCGAGTCGCTTGAGCGTGTCGTCGGCCCAGCGCTGCACCTGCCGGGCGAGGAAATAGCCGGTCAGCAGGATGAGCACGGCGCCCGCGAGCGCCGGGACCAGCGTGCCGATCCGCTCGGTGCCCGCCAACAGGCGGTCCCACAGCTCACTCACGGCGCTACCTCGATAACGAGTTTGCCGAACTGTTCACCCGCCGCGAGCCGGCGGAGTGCCTCCACCGCACCGTCGAGCGGCACCACCCGATCCACCACCGGCCAGAGGTGGCCGCGCCCAGCGAGCCGCACGATCTCCCGGTACTCGCGGCTGCTGCCCATGGTGGAGCCGAGCAGTGACCATTGGTGCCACAACAGGCGCCGGATGTCGAGCGACACTGACGGGCCGCTGGTGGCGCCGCAGGTGACCAGCCGTCCGCCGCGCCGGAGTGTGCGGAGCGATTTGTCCAATGTTGCCTGACCCACGCTGTCGACCACCACGTCGGCGCCGAGCCCCCCGGTCAACTCCCGAACCGCGGCCACGACGTCCTCGGCCGCATGATCAATGGCGGCGTCGGCGCCAAGCTCGCGGGCTCGGGCGAGCTTGGCCGGCGTGCCGCTGGTCACGATCGCGTAGGCCCCGATGAGCTTGGCAATCTGAAGCGCGGCCTGCGCCACCCCGCCGCCGATCCCCCAGATCAGCACGGTCTCGCCGGCTCGAAGCGCGGCGCGGGTGGTGAGCATTCGCCACGCAGTGAGGGTCGCGAGCGAGAAGGCCGCGGCCCGCTCCCAGGACATCCCCTCAGGGACCCGGGCCACGTTCGTCTCCGGCACCACGACGTACTCCGCGGCCGTGCCCGGGACATGCTCGCCAAGCAGTCGGAACTGCCGACACAACGGCTCGTCGCCGTTGAGACAAGGGTCGCATTCGCGGCACGAGATCCCGGGGTTGATCATCACCCGGTCGCCGGGAGCGACGCGGCGGACCGCCGAGCCTACCGCATCGATGACACCGGCGGCGTCCGACCCGATGATGTGGGGCGTGCGAAGCTCGACACCGGGCAAACCCAGCGCCACCCAGACGTCGAGGTGGTTGAACGCCGCCGCCCGGACTCGGAGCCGCACGTCATCGGGGCGTTGTACCGCAGGCTCCGGCAGATCACGCACCGCCAGCTGCTCGATGCCACCTGCGGCGCCGAGCGCAAGCGCGCGCATCAGAAGCTGGCGCTCGAGACCTGCTCGCCTTGGCGCGGCCGGAGCGGCACAGCGGGCGCTGGGGGCGCCAGGGGTCTGAGAAAGACGCGGTACTCCGGCCGGTTCCCTCGAACGGTGACGTAAACGACACGCTCGCCATCACGCGAGGTGGAGAGCGACAAGAGGGGCTGCTCGGTGTCGAACAGCGGGGTGGGGGCACCGGAGCCGGAGCGAACGATTCGCCACTCCCGCGAGTTGCGGGAGCGCTCCACACCGTAGAGCAGCTCCCCACTGGGCAGGAACGCGGGGGCACCTTCCTTGAGCGCGCCGGTTCCCACTCGGGCTTCGCCGCCGCCGCCGATCCCGATGCGATACACCCGGGGCCCCCCGTCCCGCAGCGACACGAACGCCACCGTGCGCCCGTCGGGCGACA
>DATAFP010000029.1:0-5557 GCA_036257415.1 Gemmatimonadales bacterium | reverse complement strand
CCTCGCTGCGGCACCAGCGCCGCACGTCGCGGGCCGCCATCTGCGCATTGGTTCGCACGCCGGTGAGGCCGCGAAAGCGCGCCCGCTGCCGCTCGCGTGCGGCCTCCACGCGTCGGCGCACGTCGGCGCTGGGTTCCCCCGCGGGGCCACCCGCTAGCTCTCCATAGCCCACCGACGGCACCGTGAGGTGGATGTCGATCCGATCCAGCAGCGGCCCCGATATCCGCGCCAGGTAGCGCTCGACTGTGAGGTCATCGCAGCGGCACTCGTGTACGGGATCCCCCCGATAGCCGCAGGGACATGGGTTCATGGCGGCCGCCAGCATGAAGCGGGAAGGAAAGGTCACGTTCATGGCCGCGCGGCTAAGCGTCACGTGACCGTCTTCCAGCGGCTGCCGGAGCACCTCCAGCACATTGCGCCGAAACTCGGGTAGCTCGTCGAGAAACAGCACTCCGCCGTGGCTCAGGCTCACCTCACCAGGGCGCGGCCACGAGCCGCCGCCGATGAGGCCGGCGTCGCTGATGGTGTGATGGGGTGCCCGGAATGGCCGCGCGGTCGACACGCCGGCCCCGGGCGAGATCATTCCTGCGACGCTGTGAATGCGCGTCGTCTCGAGCGCCTCGTCGAGCGCCATGGCCGGCAGTATGGTCGGAAGCCGACGGGCGAGCATGGTCTTGCCGGTGCCGGGCGGACCGACCATCAACACGTTGTGGCCGCCCGCCGCCGCCACTTCCAGTGCCCGTTTGGCCGCGGATTGGCTCCGCACATCGGCGAAGTCGGCCGAATGCGCCGGCGATGGGGCGGCGGCGGCGTCCACGCTGCCCCGCGAGAGCTCGCCGGCGCCGCGAGCGAACGCACACACCTCCGCCAGGGACGCGGCGCCCCGCACCTCGATCCCTTCCACCACCGCAGCCTCAGCCACATTCGCAGCGGGAAGGAGTACGCCGCGGTAGCCATGCGACCTGGCACAGAGCGCGACCGACAGCGCCCCGCGGATGGGCCTCAAGTCTCCCTCCAGGCCGAGCTCGCCCAAGACCACATATCCGGCCAGGCGTTCGTCGGCCAGCTGCCCGCTCGCGAGCAGAATGCCCAGTGCGATGGGAAGATCGAACGCGGATCCGGTCTTGGGTCGGTCGGCGGGGGCGAGATTGCAGGTGATGCGCTTGAGCGGAAGAGTGAACCCGGCGCTGCCCAGTGCGGCCGTGACCCGCTCCCGCCCTTCCTTTACCGCCCCCTGCGGCAGGCCCACCGTGGCGAAGGACGGGAGCCCGTTGGCGAGGTGCACCTCCACCTCGACCGGATAGGCATCGATGCCGATGATGGCTGCGGACCGGAGATGAGCGAGCACGCGGGCTCCGCTGGTTCTCCCTCAACGTCGGCCCATCTCCAGCGGAACGGGCACCCTCAGAACGCAAATAGCCGCGGAATCACGCGGACGGCGCAGACCGATGGCTCGATCCGAGGGCGTCCGCGATCATCCGCGGCCACGCGGTTTCAACCCGACATCAATCGATCGGCTTCCCCGCTAGCCGGCCGGACCAGCTGGTCCAGGTGAGACCGCACCCTGCCGGGCCGAACGGCGGATCCGGGTGGCCAGGGTGCCCGATCAGGTCGTGAAGCATCTCATGGCGGAGCACCAGCTCGTCCTCGAGAAACGCTTCGGCCACGAAGATCTCGTGGCTATCAGTCCAATGCCCCACGCACATGCCGCTCGGGCAGGAAAACTCGTCGCCGGGCACCCGATAGAAGCGGAGCCGATCGAAATCGCCGCCGATTCCGGAGCACGATTCGGTCTGCTCGAACCAGGCGCGGTAGAGCGCCGGCGGATCAAACCGCTCGTGCGAGCTCGGCGCCGCGGAGTCCGCGGCGCACCCCAGCACGGCGCCGAGCGCCCAGCAAGTCCATCGCGAATCGAACCGCATGGGCGAGACGATGCGCCAGGCCGGCCGCAACGACCATGACGTGGGTCACCGTCAACGCCATGGCCGGCGACTGCGACCGCTCGTGCGGGCGCGGCCCCGGAATTGCCTCACGATCTGCCAACCCACTTCAACGCGTTGTCTGTGCCCGACTTCCAGTGTCGGCCGACAATGCATCCGGCACCGGTCAGGGCATTTCGCGGCAAGGAGTCCGCGGGAGCAAGGGCAATCCCATGAAGCATCGTCTGGGCGCACTCGCGATGGTTGCGATGGGTTCGTTCCTCTGCGGAGGCTGGTTGCTCAATCATGAGCCGGCCGGAGAGGCGAATGTCCAGCACCAATCCCGGGTGCTCGAGACAGTGCTCTCGGTGATCTACGATCACTCGCTCGACTCGCCCAACCGCACTGAGCTGTTCGAGAACACCGCGCGGGCGCTGGTGTCCCAGTTGCGCGATCCCTATGCCGAGCTCCTGGTCGGCGACGGCTACCGCCAGTTCAACCGGCAGATGTCGGGCACCGGTGCCACCGTGCTCCCGACTGGCGGCGACCGGGCGACCGGAGGCGAGGCCACCCGCATCCCCGCGACCTCGACCGGCGTGCTGCTGTCGCCCGCGGTCGGCTACGTCGCGCTCCATACCCTCAGCGACGGCGCGGCCGAGGAGCTGGCAACCGAGGTCTGGAGCCTTCGGAAGCAGGGCATGCGGACGCTGGTGCTCGACCTCCGCAACAATCCCGGCGGCCTGATCAAGCAGGGCGTGCAGGTAGCCGAGCTGTTCCTCAATGAGGGCGATACCATCGCAACCACCCGCGGCCGGAAGGCGTCGCACACCAAGGCCTACGTGGCCGGCTCCGGCGAGCGGTGGCCGGGTCTCATGGTCACGCTGTTGGTGAACGACGGCACCGCGAGCTCGGCCGAGCTCATCGCCGGCGCTCTCCAGGATCACGACCGGGTGGCGGTCGTGGGCCAGCCGACGTTCGGCAAGGGTGTCTTGCAGACGACCTACCCCCTCGGCGGGGAGATGGCGATCAAGCTCACCACGGCGCGCTGGTATACGCCGAGCGGCCGCAGTATCAACCGGCCACGCACGCGATCCGATAGTGTAGTTGCAGGCCGGCGACGGGCGGCCGAGGCAAGCGGTGCGCGGTTCGTCTCCGACCACGGGCGCCGGCTGCCGGAGGGGCACGGCATCATGCCGGACCTGGTGGTCCGCCGCGACGGGTACACCCCCCGGGAGCGGGCCTTCCTGGATTCGCTGGGCAGCAGCTACCCCGCGTTCCGGGCGGCGTTGTCGGATGTTGCGCTCAATGCGCGGGGGGACGGTAACGTGGTGACGGAAGACTTCGAGGTGACCCCGGAGATGCGGGTCCGGGTCTACGGGGCGTTGGTGGAGCGCCGGGTGCAGATGAGCCCTGAGCTATTCGCCTCCGCCTCCCGCTACGTCGACCGCCAGCTTGGCAACGAGATCGCCCGCGAGCTTTTCGGTGACGCCGCGGCCACCCGCCGGCGGCTGCTGGCGGACCGCCAGATGCAGGCGACGCTCGATCTGATCAACCGCTCTGCCACCCAGGCGGACTTGCTTCGCCTGGCGGACGAGAACCCGGAGTAGGCTCTCCCTCAGGCGGCCCGCGCCGGTGACGGCGGCAGGGTGACGGTCACCGTTGTCCCCGCTCCCTCGCGGCTCTCCACCTCCACCGCCCCACCCCAGCTTTCCACCAGCCGGCGCACGATCGGCAGCCCGAGGCCGGACCCGCTCGTCGTGGTCGAGAAGCGTGGCTCGAAGATCCGCGGCAGCAGGTCGGACGCGATACCGGCGCCGTCGTCCGTCACTTCCAGACATCCGAGCGACACCCGCACCGTGATCCGGGTGGCGGACGCGTTCCGGGCATTCTCGAGCAGGTTGACCAGCACTTCCTTCACTTCGTCCCGGCGCGCCTCGCCCCAGGCCGGCGCTCGCACCTCCAGCCGTACCTCGGTTTCCTCCTCCGCCAGCCGATAGAGCTGCACCACTTCCTCCGCCACGGCGCCGAGATCCAGCCGTTCCAGCGGCTCCTGGGCCGCGGCGGGTGCGCCGAATCGGCTGAACGCGCGGGCAATGGTGTCGAGCCGGTCAATCTCGCCCAGGATCCGGTCAGCGGTGTCGTCCAGCACCCCCTCGAACTCCCCCCGGCGGTCGCGCCAGACGCGCTGCAGGTGTTGGACCCCGAGCCGCATGGGCGTCAGCGGATTCTTGATCTCGTGTGCCACCTGTCGCGCCATCTCGCCCCAGGCGAGCACCCGTTCGGCACGGGACAGGTCGGTGACGTCGTTGAGTGCCAGCACCGCGCCGCGGAGATCCGGGCCAAGCGACGCGAGCTGGAAGGTGATGCGGCGCCCTCCCACCGTGAGCTCCGCGCTGGTCTCTTCCGCCGCGCCGCCTAGGGCGAAGGCGCGCACGGCGGTCGCGAGCGGCCGCCACTCGTCGCCCAGCCGTTCGATGAAATTGTCGCCCTCGTTCAGCGGGATCCCCAGCAGGTCCACCGCCTGCCGGTTCGCGATGATGATTCGGGTGTGCTGATCGAGACCCACCACCCCGGTGGAAACCGTGCCGAGCACCGTCGCCGTGCGGCGCCGGGCGGCCTCGAGCGCCGCCTGGCTGGAGCGGACGTCGGCGGCCATCCGCTCGAAGGCACCGAATACCGGCTCGAATTCGAGCGGTGGATGAGCGGAATGCGGGGGCATGGGCTGACCCTTGCCCAGCGCCAGCGCCGACCGGCGGAGCTCGGAGACGGGCCGGGAGAGCGCGAGCGCCGCGCGCCGCGCGCCACCGATGGCCGCGGCGACACCGATCATCGTGGCCAGCAGCAACACCAGTCCCAGGTCGAGCTGTGTCGCGGCCAGCGCCGACTCGTCGGCCAGCTGGGGCGTGGCCAACACCTCCAGGGCCGCCGGCGGCCCTGGACGTACGGTACGGAAGCCGACCCGCTCGCCCAAGGAGGGGATCGGCCCCGGACGCGTGACCTCGAGCTGCCCCTGGAATGCGAGGGTCCGGAACGCGTTCGGGTCCATGAGCCGCGCGATCACGCCGAGATCCTGAAGCACCGGCGCGCTGGTGGCGGCCAGCGCGCCGCCGCGGTATACAGCGAGGTCGGCACCGACCCGCGTGGTCAGCTCGTTGAGCGCCGGGTCGAGATCCCCCTCCGGCGCGCGGGCCAGCTGGGGAGCTCCCGCGACCGCATCGCGCAGTGTCTGGGTGATCAACAGATCCCGGCCTCGCTCGGCCTCCGCTGCAAGCCGCGCGAAGCCCCACAGGGAAAAGCCGACGGCAGGCACGATGAAGAACGCGGCCAAAGTGAAGGCGAGCCGCACCCGGAAGGAGCGGGCGCTGGTCCGCCACCGGAGACGAGGCCACGGTGAGCCGGCGACGAACTCGCCGATCGCCCAGGCGAGCGCGAGCACCGCCACGTCGAACAGAACCACCAGGAGCCCGCGGACGAACAGCGGTAGCGGGCCACGCAGGTCGATCTCCGCGTGGATGCGACGCGCGCCGCCCGGAAGATCGAGCCGCCCATCGGCGCGGAGATACCAGCCTTCACGGCGCCAGTGGAGCACCTCGCGAACCGATGCCACTTCCGGTCCCGGCGGTGCGAGTGTCAGCCGG